>JAITCV010000055.1 GCA_031282905.1 Azoarcus sp.
CGGGTCTGTCCGTCCGTTTCCTGGAGTTGGGCGCGCTCGACTTGCGGCGCGCTGGCAAGCACGGCCTGGGCATGGGTTTCGTCGGCACCGAGGCGAACCATCAGCCGCCGCAACATTTCGGCTTCCAGTTCGGGGTCGGCCGGACGCGGTTGCCAGACCGTGGTGCCCTCCCGGGCGGTCTCGCTGGTGTAGACCTCGAGCATGCCGCGATGGCTGATGTAGATCTCCACCGTGCCATCTTTACCTGCTTCGATGCGGGTGCGGAACTTGTCGCGTTCCGGGGTGGAATACAGGCCGTCGATGACCCTGCCCAGTAGCGAGCGCAGAAAATCCTGCGGGATATTGGCGCGGTTTTCCGCCCAGTCGGTTTCGAGCACGCCGATCTCGGGGCTGTCGATATTGAGGATGAAGCCCAATTCGAGCCAGAAATCACGAATCTGGGGCCAGATGTTTCCAGGGGTGCCAGGCACGACCAGCCAACGCTGGCTGCCGGCGCGCTCGATGCGCATTTGCGCGGAAGCGGGCAATACTTCGATGTCCCCTCGGTTCGACTGTTCCACGCGCTCCGCCTTGTAATCCGAAAACGTCGCCGTGCCGCGCGGGCTGACGTCGGGTACGGCAAAACGGTCATTGCGCGTCGGCGCGGTGAGATCGGGGGGGACTTCCAGTGTCGAGGTGGGGTGCGCGTTCTTGTAGTCGATTTTCCTGGATTCGAACAGGGAGTCGGTGGCGCAGCCCGCCAGTACCAGCGCGGCAACGAGGGGGGAAAGGGTGAGACGTGGAGAGCAGGTCATGGGGATATATCGCCGGAAATGGGAGTGCGTTCGTGGTTCGTGGAAAGATTTTGCCGTTTTCAGACTTCGGCTCCGGACTGGCGCATGGCCGCGAGCACGCGCTCGTGGTATGCCGCCGAGAGTGGCGTGAGTGGCGGTCTGATGCCGTCGCCTATCCGCCCCAGCCTGGCCAGCGCCCATTTGACCGGAATCGGGTTGGCTTCGCAAAAAAGCTGTTTGTGCAGGCCCAGCAGGCGGGTGTTGATTTCGCGCGTGCGCGGGACATCTCCCGCGAGTGCCGCCGCGCACATTTCGTGCATCGCCCGGGGGGCGACGTTGGCGGTCACGGAGATGGTGCCATGGCCGCCGAGCAGGATGAATGCCGCCGCGCTCATGTCGTCGCCGCTGTAGAGCGCGAAGCCTGCCGGGGCGCGCGCGATCAGCTCGCAAGCGCGCTCGATCTTGCCGGTCGCGTCCTTGATGCCGACGATGTTGGGCAGATCCGCGAGTCTCAGTATGGTGTCATTATCCATGTCCGTCACGGTGCGCCCCGGCACGTTGTAGAGAATCAACGGCAACTCGACCTGTTCGGCAATGGCGCGGAAATGCTGGAACAAGCCTTCCTGAGTCGGCTTGTTGTAATAGGGCACGACCGACAGATGGGCATCCGCCCCGGCTTCGCGCGCGCGCCGCGCCAGTTCGATGGCTTCACGGGTGCTGTTGGCGCCCGTGCCCGCGATTACCGGGATGCGTCTGTCGGCATACTCCACGGCGACGCGGATCAGTTCGCAGTGCTCGTCCACATCGACCGTGGGCGATTCGCCGGTGGTGCCGACGACGACGATGGCGTCGCTGCCTTCCGCGACATGCCAGTCGATCAGCGTGCGGAAACGGGGGACATCCAGGCTGCCATCCTCAAGCATCGGAGTGACGATGGCGACGATTGATCCGGTAATCATGGCGGTGGCCAAAGGTGTAAAAAGCAGATTTTAACTGATCGCCACCGCGAGTACGTCTATCATCATGCCTTTATCCGTACGCGCTGCCTCCGATGCCCCCTTCTCTCCGTTCCCATATCGATGACCTCATCGACGCCGCCAGCCAGATCATCCTTGGCAAACAGGATGAAATCAAACTCGCGCTGGCTTGCCTGATCGCCCGCGGGCATCTGTTGATCGAAGATGTTCCCGGCACCGGCAAGACCACGCTTGCCCATGCGCTCGCCCGGTTGTTGGGGCTGCAATTCCAGCGCATCCAGTTCACCAGCGACCTGCTGCCCGCCGACATCCTCGGGGTGTCGGTGTTCGAGCGCGAGACTTCGACCTTCCGGTTCCGCCCCGGCCCGGTTTTCGCTCAACTGGTTCTTGCCGACGAAATCAATCGCGCTACGCCCAAGACCCAGAGCGCCTTGCTCGAAGCGATGGAAGAACGCCAGATTACCGCCGATGGCCAGACCCTGCCCCTGCCCGAGCCATTCTTCGTCATCGCGACCCAGAACCCGTCCTACCAGATCGGCACCTTTCCCCTGCCCGAGAGCCAGCTCGACCGCTTCCTGCTTCGCATCCATCTGGGCTATCCCGAGCGCGCCGCCGAACTGGAACTGCTGCAAAGCCAGTCCAGGCGCGATCTGCTCGAAAACCTGCATCCCGTCATCGCCCTGGATCGCCTGCAAGACCTGCAACGGGCGGTACAGGAACAAATCGTCGCCGGACGGCTGATCGACTACGTTTATGCGCTTCTCGACGTCACGCGCCAGAACGCCGATTTCGTCACCGGCCTTTCCCCCCGCGCCGGACTGGGCCTGCTTGCCGCCGCGCGCGCGTGGTCGCTGATCGAGGGGCGCGACCATGTGCTGCCCGAGGATGTGCAGCACATGTTCCCTCATGTCGCCGGACATCGTCTCCACCGCACCAGCGATGGCCGCAATCCGGTGGCGGAAGAACTTTCCAGCCTGTTGCGGGACATCGCGCTTCCCTGAATCGAACCGATGCAATCGCCTTTTTCTCCTATCTGGCGCCGCTTCATGGCGCGCGTGTCCCGCACGTTCGAAGCGCCGCCGATCAAGCTCGGCCAGAACCGGATCTACGTGCTGCCCACCCTGGCGGGGATGGGGTTCGCCACCACGTTGGGCGTCATGTTGATCGCTTCGATCAATTACGGCCTGAGCCTGGGTTATGCGTTCACGTTCCTGCTCTCCGGTGTTGCCCTCGCCAGTGTCATTCACGCCTTTCGCAATCTGCTGCGCTTGTCCATTGCTTATGGACGCGCGGAGCCAGCGTTTTGCGGCGATCAAGTGGTGTATCACCTGCTGGTCAGCAACCCCGCGCACCGCCGCCGCCCGGCATTGCGGCTGAGGAGCGCGGAGGGCGAGACCTGTTTCGATCTGCCCCCCACCGCCTGCGCCGAACTGACCCTCAGCCTGACCGCGCACCAACGGGGCCGCCAGCGGCTTGGGCGCACGGTGATCGAAACCCACTGGCCGCTGGGCCTCGTTCGCGTCTGGGCGGTGTTCATGTGTCCCATGGAAGCGTTGGTCTACCCCAAGCCCGAAATCGCGCCCCCTTTGCCTCCCACCGCGCCGGGTGGCCTGACCGAAGGAGCGGTGTCCACCCAGGCGGGCGACGATGATTTCGCTGGCCTGCGCGGCTACCACGCCACCGATTCTCCCCGTCACCTGGCGTGGAAAACCTACGCGCGCGGCGGCGAACTGATGACCAAGCAGTTCACCGCCAACGGTGGCGGTGATCGTTGCCTCGACTGGTTCGCCATGCCGGAGACGCTCGACACCGAAGCCCGGCTCTCGCGTCTCGCCGCCTGGCTGCTCCAGGCCGAGACCGCCGGGCAACGTTACGCGTTGCGCCTGCCCGAAATCGAATTTCCACCCGGCGTCGGCACGAGCCACCTCACGCGCTGTCTGGGCGCGCTGGCGGTGCACGGCCTCGCCCATCCGCATCGATGATCCACCGACTGTTGTCCTTCCGGCTTCTCGCCCGTCATTCATCGCCCAACTACACCCTGCGGCGCGATCAGGGCGCGTGGCTGCTGGCCGCGGCGGCGCTGACGCTCGCCCCCCATCTTCTTGGCATGCCTCCCTGGGTGGCGATACTGTGCCCGGTGCTTCTGGCCTGGCGCGGCTGGCGTCTGTGGCATGGCCAGCTCGCGCCCGCGCGCTGGCTGCTGATCCCGCTCGCGTTGGCCGCCGTGATCGGAGTGAGGATTTCCCATGGTCATTTTTTCGGCAAGGTGCCGGGGCTGACCTTGCTTGCCGTGCTGCTCAGTCTCAAGTTGCTGGAAAGCCGCAACATGCGCGATATCCGGGTGGCGGTGTTGCTGTGCCTGTTCCTTCAGTTCGGGTTTTTCTTCAACAACCAGTCGCTGCCCATGACGCTGCTCGCGCTCGTCACCATCGTGCTGACGATAGGCAGCCTGCTCGCATTGATCGACCCCGCCGCCAAGACCCGTGAGCGGCTCGGGATGAGCGTGCAGCTCATCATCCACGGGCTGCCTTTCATGCTGGTGTTTTTTGTGCTTTTCCCCCGTCTCGCCATGCCGCTGTGGGGCATGCCATCCGATAACAGCGCCATCACCGGGCTGTCCGATTCGATGGCGCCGGGCACGATCAGTGAATTGTCCCTGTCGGATGAAATCGCTTTCCGCGCCGAATTCATCGGTCCGCCCCCGCCGCCGATCGCGCGTTACTGGCGTGGCCCGGTGATGAATGATTTCGACGGTCGAAGCTGGCGCATCGCGCCGCGTCCATTGCGCAACCAGCCCCTCTACACCCCCACGGGCGTTCGGGTCGATTACCAGCTCACGGTCGAACCGCATTACCAGATCTGGCTGCCCGTGCTCGATTTTCCCGCCGGGCCGGTGGACAACGTGCGTTTCAGCCACGACTTCCAGACGCTTTCCCGCACTCCCCTGAACGGGCGGATGCAATTCCGTTTCAGTTCCTACCCCGAAACCATGGTCGGCCTCGACGAGAACGCCTGGATACTCAGCCAGGCCCGCCAGCTTCCCCGTACCGGCAATCCGCGCGCGCGCGCGCTCGCCGCCGAACTCCGCGGGGAGACGCCCGAGCAAACCCTGTCGCAAATCCTCGTCTGGATGCGTGACGCGGGGTTTACCTACACCCTGCAACCGCCGCTGTTCGATGTCGACAGCGTCGATTTCTTCCTGTTCGACGCGCGCCTTGGTTTTTGCGAGCACTTTGCCTCCGCCTTCGTTTTCCTGATGCGGTCGGCGGGTATTCCGGCACGCATCGTGACCGGCTATCAGGGCGGCACGGTCAATCCCATCAACCAGATCATGGTGGTACGCCAATCCGATGCCCACGCCTGGGCCGAAGTCTGGCTGGAAGGGCGCGGCTGGGTTCGGGTCGATCCGACCGCGCTCGTTGCTCCCTTGCGCATCACCGACGGGCTCGCGGGCGCGTTGTCCTCCTCGGAGGGGGAACTCCCCATTTTCTTGCGTCCGGAATTTTTCTGGCTGCGCGACCTGCGTTTTCGCTGGGAAGTGATCGCCAACGAATGGAACCGGATGGTGCTCACCTATAACTACGCCCGTCAGCGTGATCTACTGGAAGATATCGGACTCGATACCCTCGAACCGCCGAGCCTGATCGCCGTCATGATCACCGTGGGGGTACTGCTGTTCATCATCATGCTCCTCGTCTGGGCGCGCCACGCGCGCGATGAACGTGACGCGCTCGACCGCGCCTGGGCGCTGTTCTCGAACAAACTTGCGCGCCACGGTCTTGCCCGCGCCCCCGCCGAAGGGCCGCTCGATTTCAGTCGCCGCCTTGCCGCCGCCTTGCCCGCTCATGCCGGAACCCTTGGCGATATCTGCGCCCGCTATGCCCGGCTGCGCTACCGTCCCCCCGCCTCCAATGATGACATTCAAGAATTGTCACACGCCATTCGTACTCTCGACCTGAAATGAAATCGACGACACGGACACAATCGTCCGCCTTGCTCCGCCTGTTCGCGCTGCTGTCCATGCTATGTTTTCAGCACGCCCACGCCGATTACACCCAACATGCGCAAGCGCGGGAATTCATCACCGGCATGTCCACCCGCCACGGCTTCGACCCGGAGAAAATTCGCGCCACCCTTGCCCAGGCCCGTTTCGAGCCTCGCGTCCTCGCCTTGATCCAGCCGCCCGCCACGCCCGCCGCGCGTTCGTGGCAACGTTATCGCGCCCAATTCCTCGATCGCACCCGCATTGACGGCGGACGTGATTTCCAGATTCGCCACGCCGCCGCCCTGCGCCGGGCCGAGCAGGAATATGGCGTGCCCGCCGAAATCATCGTCGCCATCATCGGCATCGAAACCCTTTATGGCCGCAACACCGGCTCATATGGCACCCTCTCCGCGCTGGCGACGCTGGCTTTCGACTACCCGCCGCGCGCCGAACTTTTCCGCCGCGAACTCGAAGAACTGTTCCTGCTCGCCCGCGAACAGGGCCGCGACCCGACGAGCTATACCGGCTCCTACGCGGGCGCGCTGGGCTATCCGCAATTCCTGCCCAGCAGCCTGCGCCGTCACGCGGTGGATTTCGACGGCAATGGCACGATCGATCTGGAACACAGCGCGGTCGATGCCATCGGCAGCGTCGCTCGTTACCTGCACGACTACGGCTGGAAATCCGCTGGCCTGATCGCCACCCGGGCGCGGCTCGCTCCGGACGCCGATCCCGCGCCGCTCATCGCGGTCGGCATCGAACCCCGCCTCATGCCCGCGCGGCTTCGTGAAGCGGGGATATCCATGGTCAACGGCGACTTTCCCGGCGAACCCGTCACCCTGGTCGATCTCGAAACACCAGATGCCGCTACCGAATACTGGTTCGGTTACCATAATTTCTACATCATCACCCGCTACAACAAGAGTAGTTTTTACGCGATGGCGGTATTCGAACTTGCGCAGGTGTTGGGAGCGGAGGCATCCCGCCCTCGACAATAATGCCATTTCCACATCATCCGTGGCTTTGTCGACTCCGCCTTGCCGTGTCAGCACTGGCTGGGCAAACAGTTGAAACAATTTGATGGACGACAATCCCGCTGTTCGACATTCCCCGGCAGATTCGCCATGACCGGGATGACCGCAGCCACCCCAGGCAAATAGAATGAAGCGCGGTAATTCTATTTATGCTGAATGAAGAATTCGAATACCTGATCCGGCTTTTCTTCCTGCCGCAGCAGTTCATGGCCGGTCTGGCGGGTGAAGGCTTCGAAATCCTTGACCGAGGCTGGATCGGTTGCCAGCACACGGACGATCTGGCCGTTTTCCAATTCGGCCAAAGCCTTCTTGAGACGCAGGATCGGGAGTGGGCAACTCAGTCCGCGCGCGTCGACTTCTCTGTCAAATTCCATTCTTCCCTCCCTGATCCATTGTTGCCGCCAGCACGCCGCGTTTCGCGCACACGCTCACGGATTTCACGCAGACGGGCATCGACCGCCGACAATTCGTAAAAATCACTGTCGCCCGCCTTGCGCGCCAGTTCCAGTTGCTCGAGCGCCGCCGGATATGCTCCTTGCAAGGCATGGACTTCGGCCTGGGCGCGGTGCTGGGCGGTACGGCGGCCCAGGGCGGTCTGGGCGCGCGCAAGCAGGGCCCATAGCCTGATGTCATTGTTCCGGCCGTTCAGCATCCGGCGCAATTCCACCACGGCGCTGGCGGATGCGCCAGCATTGATTCTTGCATCGGCGAGCGCATAGGCGATGCTCATGCTCGCCGGAAAAGTCCGTCTTGCCGCTTCCAGAATCTTGATCGCCTGTCCTGTTTCATGGCGCGCCATGGCCAGCTCGCCCGCCAGCATTTCGATGAAAGGCGAATTCGCGCCGCGGCGGCGCAACTCATCCAGCCCCTTGCCCGCTTCATCGAGCCGCCCCATGCGCAGTTGCGCCAGTGCCAGACCATAGCGCATCGACACGTCTTCCGGGCTGGCGTCGACCCATTCGGTGAACGCGCGCAGGGCTTCCGCGGCGGGCAGCGCCTGTACCCTGAGCCGCGTTCGCGTGTAGCGGAAATCGTCCGAATCGGGCACCTGGCGGTAACGCATCCCCGCGACCCGGTTTTCCATGTCGGCAATCCGTTCGGTGGTCAGCGGGTGGGTGCGCAAATAGGCGGGCGCGTTGTTTTCATAGAGGCGCCCCGCGCGTTGCAGGCGTCCGAAGAATCCGGCCATGCCACGGACATCGAACCCGGCGGCTTCCAGGGTTTGCAGGCCGCCGCGGTCGGCTTCGCGCTCGAAGTCGCGCGAATAGCCAAGCTGGGATTGCAGGGCGCCCGCTTGTCCGGCCATGACCGCGGCTTCACTCAACTGCGAATTGCTGCGCGCGGCCAACATCGCCACCAGCAGCGAGGCCAGCATGATCATCGTGGATTGGCTCTGCTTGCCGACGAGCTGGGCGATATGGCGCTGGGTGACATGGGTGACTTCATGGCCGAGCACGCCGGCGAGTTCCGATTCCGACTCCGCCGCCAGAATCAGCCCGGTATGCACAACGATATATCCTCCGGGCATTGCAAAGGCATTGAGGGTGGCATCCTTGATCACGAAGAAGCCGGATACGCGCGATGGATCGGTGCTGGCCGCCGCCAGCCGCCGTCCCAGGCGGTCGATGTATTCCTCGACCAAGGGGTCATCCAGCCAGGCGGGGTCGCGACGGAACTCGCGCATGATTTCCTCGCCGATCCGGCGTTCTTCGAGTGGCGACAATTCATCCGCCGCCACTTCGCCCAGATCGGGCAGCCCCGCCGCGCGCACGGGCGCAATACCCGGCACGGGGCAGGCAAGCGCAAGACACAGCAAGAAAGTGAGCAATCGGCTTTTCATCGTAAAACTGATTTCGGTTTGAGACTCCACCCTGCAGCAGACCGGCTGCAAGCCCGGTCCGTGTCGAGCAATGGGCAAGCATGCGGCGTGAAACGCCAACAAGGCACGAAGCACCTAGTAAGCAAATATGCGGCACGCCGGTAACCTGCAGGTGGCGGGCCGTAACAAGTACTGATCACTTGCCGCAGGCGACATCATACCTGCCGCGCGCGGAGGCGGTTATGCTAGAGGGTGAAGCCTGCGCGCAGGTAATCACCACGACATGCCATGTCAAAATCCACCACGATCGAGCGCCAACGTTATTTTCCTCTGCATGAAGTCAAGGCCGGCATGGTGCTGGCCCGTCCGTTACAGATCACCGAAGGCCGCATGCTCGTCTCCAACATGCCCGCCGGGCATGTGCTCACCGAAACCGACTTGGCCCAACTGCGCGCACGACATGCGCAATATGCCTGCGTTCTTGAAACGGATTGGCGCAGTGATCTCGTGCGCAGTCGGCAAAACGCTTTGCAAGCCAGCCGTCTGGAGCAGATTTTTCGTCATGCCGACATGAACGACCCCACGACACGGATGTTCCACGCGGCCATCCTGGGGTATCGCACGATCTGAAGACAAGGGGCGACCCATGCCACTCGAACTCACCGTTTCCCGCATCGCGGCCAACCTCGACCGCCTGCCCGCTTTCCCGCCGCTCATCGCCGAACTGATCGGCCTGCTCGACGACGATGAGGTCAACATGGTGACGCTGGCGCGCAAGGTGGAGCGCGATCCGGTGTTGACCGGACGCATCCTCTATGCCGCCAACGGCCTGTTACGGCTGGACTATCGCGCGGATGCCCGGGACGTGTATACCGCCGCCTCGTACATCGGCTTCGCCCGCATCCGCGACATCGTGTTTGCCGCCAGCATTGCCAACTACATCAACAAGTTCAAGCACAACCCCTCATTCTGGAAGCACTGCCTGACGGCGGGCATCGCCGCCCAGGAATTGGCGCGCAACACCAATGTGCACCCGAGTCACGCCCTGATCGCGGGCTTGCTGCATGACATAGGCTGGCTGTGGATGTTCTATTTCCATCCGTTCGAATCCCAGCAGGTCCGCCTGCGCCTGGAGGTACACAACGAGCCGGTACTCGATGTCGAACACAGCATGTTCGGCGTGAATCACTGCATCATCGGCCAGCAGATCGCCCAATACTGGAAACTGCCCCAGGAAATCGTCGCGGCGATTGCTCATCACCATATCCCCTCGGAGACGGCGGCCAACGATGCGCTGACGGCCATCACCCATCTTGCCGAAAACATCGTCAACGCCCTGGATATTCCCTGCCGTGACGACAATCAGGTGCAATACGTCTCCGCGACGGCCTGTCGCACCCTGGGCATCGACCGTGTGGAAGATTTTTTCCCCATCCTGGGCAGCATCGAGGCGCGCTGCAAATACCTGACCATCCTGTTCCACTGAATCGCTTCCAAATATCGAGGTGAGCATGAGCACCCAGGATCACATCCTGATCGTCGATGATGACCGCGACATTCGCAATCTGCTGGCCGATTATCTCGAAAAACAAGGCATGCGCTGCACGAAAGCAGCGGATGGCCGCGAAATGCGCACCATGCTGGAGACGCACCACATCGACCTGATCGTGCTCGACATCATGATGCCCGGCGAAGATGGCCTCACCCTGTGCCGGAATCTGCGCGCGAGCAACGGCGTCCATGCCAACACCCCGGTGCTGATGCTGACCGCACGTGGCGAGGATATGGACCGCATCATCGGCCTGGAAATGGGCGCCGACGACTATTTGCCCAAACCGTTCGTCCCGCGCGAACTGTTCGCCCGCGTCCGCGCCATCCTGCGCCGCACCCGCGCCCTGCCGCCCAATCTCGCCCCCCCGGACAGCGCCCATGCCCGCGAGTTGCATTTTGCCCACTGGCGGCTGGACACCATTGCCCGCCACCTGATCGACCAGAGCGGCGCCATCGTCGCGCTTTCGGGCGCGGAATTCCGCATCCTGAACGTTTTTCTCACCCACCCGCAGCGGGTACTGTCGCGTGACCAACTGATGGAATTCACCCAGGGGCGCGAGGCCGATGTCTTCGACCGCTCCATCGACCTCCTGGTCAGCCGCGTGCGCCAGCGCCTTGGCGACAACGCCCGCGAACCGGCAATCATCAAGACCGTGAGAAACGAAGGCTATGTGCTGGCCTGCGAAGTCAGAGGACAGAAATCAAATGATATATGACCGACAGAAGACAATCGGCATGCGGCGCGAGGTGCCGGATATTTTGGCTGTCATTGTTTCTTCGCTAATGCCATTTGCTTGAATATCCGATGAAATCTGTCATCCTGGCGCACGATGGCGTCAATGCAGCCGTCGTGCTGGCCGAGGCCGATCTTGCCTCTCGGGGGCATGCCGCCTCGGGCAATGACAAAGTGTAGGGAAGGCGGATGGCGTATCGTTTCCGGCGGCGGGGCTTTTTCGGCGGGCGACTGTGGAACTGTGGAATTGGTCGATGATAGCCCATATTGCAATCATGACGATGGCACTGATTCAAACACAAATCGATGAGGCGTTGAGGGCGATCGCATTGAAGAAACAGGCAGGTGCAATTCAAAGTGGAGGAAAAGTCGTATGCTCACCGCCAAGCCAATTCAGCGGGCGCGCTTTTCATCCCCCGTTTTTCTCCCGCGCCCGCAATACGCGCAAATGACGTTGGGCTTTTTTCAGCAAAGGGTCGGCCAGGGTCAGGTATAGAGGCGGCTGGAGGATGGATTTCGAGATGCCATGGGCGATCACGGCGGTGGCCATCAGCGGGATCAACATCTGGTGGTTGTCGGTCATTTCCATGACAATGACAAATGAGGTGATCGGGGACTGGGTCATCGCGGCGAGAAAACCGACCATGGCGAGGACGAGTATGGCTTCGTGCTGTCCATTGGGCAGCAGCCAGGCGATGATCGCGCCCAGGCCGGCGCCGACGGCGAGCGATGGCGCGAAAATGCCGCCCGGAATGCGGGCGGCGAAAGCCAGCCAGATGACCGCCATTTTGGCGAACATGAAATAAAGCGGTAGTTGCGTGATGTCTTCGAGCGCAGTCTTGGATTCGTCGTAACCGGTGCCGTAGGTCAATCCGCCGCTTGCCAGACCGAGTATGGCGGTCGCCAGTCCACAGGCTGCGGCGAAGGTAATCGGGCGAAAACGGGCGAATTCGCCGAGGCGTCCCGGCATGCCGTTTGCGGAGGCGACCAGCAGACGGGAGAAACCGCCGCCGGCCAGCCCGCCGAGCCCCCCGGCGAAGAGGATGGCCCAGATGCCGCTGGGCCAGTCCAGGCTGGCGGGCGTGTGGCCAAAATAGGTGTAGTTGCCGAGCAGGGCCAGCGACATCAGCCCGGCGAGGATGACCGCGATCAGGGTGGCGCTGTTGGCATGGAACGCGCGATTGCGGCACATCTCCTCGATGGCGAACATGATGCCGCCAAGGGGGGTGTTGAACGCGGCGGCAATGCCCGCGCCGCTTCCGGCGGCGATCAGGTCGCGGCTCGACGCGAGGCGGCGATCGGCGAGCATGTGCATGGCCGATGCGCCGATCTGTACCGAGGGGCCTTCGCGGCCAATCGATGCGCCTGACAGCAGGCCGCCGAGGGTCAGGAAGACCTTGGCGATGGCGATGCGCGGCGACAGGAATTGCCCGCGCAGACGGGCGTCATCGGACTGCGAGGCGGCGATGGCCTGCGGGATGCCACTGCCTTCGGTACCGGGGAAAAAACGCATCGATAGCCAGGCCAGACAGGCGAAGCCGAACGGCGCAATGATCAGGGTGAGCCAGGGGCGTTCGCGCACCCAGGCGCGATGGATGCCAATAGCGTTATCCGCGCCGATGGCGAATAGGATGGCGATCGTGCTTGCGATGAGCGCCGCGCCGATCAGCAGCAAACGCCTGCGCCAATTCCAAGGGGAAAACAATACGCGAACAGGATGATCGGGGTGATGAGACAGGCCGGTTTCGTTACGGCTGGATTCGGATGGGGAAACATCTGATGATGACTGCATGGTATGGCAAAACCGAGACAACCCTGAGTGGAAACGAAAGCGCGCCCTGCCTCGCGCACAAGCCGGTACGATACGCGAAGCCAGCGTTGAAGAATACCGCCGCAGGCGGGAATTATGGTGGCGGCAGTGACGCTTCTACGGTAAAGTGCGCGCTTGTTTTTCGGTTGTCGCATATTTTTGGGGAACTTCTGAGATCATGGCGGTTGAACTCTATAACAATGGCAGACATGTGTGCCTCGCTTTTTATGACCTTGTCGATGAGGCCACCGACCACGCGGTGCAATGCAACCAGTTCCTGATCGTCGATGGCGATCATGGCGCCTTGCTGGAACCGGGCGGCAACATGACTTATAACGGTTTGCTGATGAGCATGGCGCGGTATTTTTCGTCGCGCAATCTCGACTACATCTTCGCGTCACATGCCGATCCGGATATTGTCGCTTCGCTCAACAAGTGGATGGTGACCACCAACTGCCGGATATTGATCTCCAAGCTGTGGGTGCGCTTCCTGCCACACTTCACCACGGGGCGCGATTATTCTGATCGCATCATCGGTATCCCCGATGAAGGCATGTCGGTTCCGCTGGGTTCTTGCAAGCTGAAGGCCGTGCCCGCGCATTTCCTGCATTCGGAAGGGTGTTTCCAGTTCTACGATCCGATCTCCAGAATCCTGTTCTCGGGTGACCTCGGAGTGTCGTTGCTCGATCATGCCGAGGCGGCCAAGCCGGTGGAAAATTTCGAGGAGCACATTCCATTCATGATCGGTTTTCACCGCCGCTACATGATCGCCAACAAGATTTGCCGCTATTGGGTCAACATGGTGCGCCAACTCGATATCGAGCAGATCGTTCCTCAGCATGGCGCGCGTTTCGTCGGCAAGGAAATGTGCAACAAATTCATCGACTGGATTGAAACCCTTCAGTGCGGGGTCGATCTGATGAATCAGGATCACTACCGCATGCCTTGAGCCCCTGCGCAGCCGCGAGCGCAGTGGAAGGGTGGGTCCTCTGCCCGCAAAACAGGACTTCGCAGGATTTCGCCGTTGCCGCCGCTCGGCAGCAAACGTGCGCAGATATTCCCTCGAAGGCGATTTCCGCTGCCCGCAGTGGCGGGCTGCTCGCCCACAGATGAGCAAGCGTCAAAAAGTAACCCCCCTACTTTTTGCCGGGTTGATCAGCAAAAAAGACAAGCAAAGCTCGCCCTTTGTTGGAGTAAAGGCAAGGTCACCCCACTGCCAGATGGGTTTTGCGTTGGGGCTACATGGTCTGAAGCCAGGCTTTGCCTGGTTTCAAACCCAAAACAAACCGCAAACCGGCAAAAAATTGGGTTTATTTTTTGACGACCCCTAAGCGGCGCGATCGACAAGGCGCAAATTCAAATGCCCTCATCGCCACGCGCCGACCTTGAGCGGATATCCGAAAGCTACCAGAGTTGCCACCAGGGCCGGGTATCGGGGGGACCGCCGGAGAAATACACGCTGTTGGGAAAATTCTGCCGCAGCACGCGGTCGGCGTCGTCGCGCAGGTCGGTGAGCCCCAGGGCATCGTAACTGCGCATCATCAAGAACAGGGCTTCTTCCTGTGCGGGCGCGTCTGGATAGGTGGTGATGACCGCCTGGGCGCGGTTGGCGGCCGCGATGTAGGCGCCCCGGCGATAGTAATAACGCGCAACGTGGACATCGTGCGAGGCGAGCGCATTGACCAGATAGCGCATGCGCAGCCGGGCATCCTCGGCGTAACGGCTGTCGGGGAAACGCTCGACCAATTCGCGGAAGGTGTCGAAAGCCTCACGCGAGGCTTTCGGGTCGCGCTCGGACAAATCCTGATTCGATAGCGCGCCGAGCAAGCCGAGATCCTCGTTGAAATTGACCAGACCTTTCAGGTAATAGGCATAGTCGACATGCGGGTGATTGGGGTGGAGGCGGATGAAACGCTCGGCGGACGCGATTGCCAGCGCGGGTTCGCCCAACTTGTAGTGGGAGTAGGCGATATCGAGCTGGGCCTGCTGGGCGTAGCGGCCATAGGGGTAGCGCGCTTCGAGCGTCTCGAACATCTGGATTGCCTGTGTCCAGCCGCCTTCGGACATCAGCGACTTGGCTTCCGAATAAAGCCGTTGGGCGCTCCAGTTCGCGGTGTCATTCTGCTCGGACAATCCGGCGCAGCCGCCAGCGAGCAGGGCGCCGACCAGAAGCATTTTTCCCGTTAAACTTCCAAGAGTGAACTTGATCATTGAAAACACTCGTGTGATTGATGCGTCGGATTATAGCCCGGACGAGGAATCAGACTTCGTTACCCGTGTAATTCCGCCCGCGTGCGCGGGGCTGCGTCTCGACCAGGCGCTGGCGCGGCTGTTTCCCGAACATTCGCGCAGCCGTCTGCAAGCCTGGCTCAAGGTTGGACGGATCCGGATGAATGACTGTTCGCCGGATGCGTGCAGCAAGGTATGGGGCGGCGAGCGGCTGGAGGTGGACATCGAGCCGCCCGCCGAACAGGCGGCCCAGGCCGAGGATATCCGCTTTCCCATCGTATTCGAGGATGATTGCCTGCTGGTGATCGACAAGCCCGCCGGGCTGGTCGTGCATCCCGGCAACGGCAACTGGAGCGGCACGCTGATGAATGGGTTGCTCGCCCACGATGCCGCGCTGGCCGCGATACCGCGCGCGGGCATCGTGCATCGTCTGGACAAGGACACCAGCGGTCTCTTGGTGGTGGCGAAAACACTGGCGGCGCAAACCGCGCTGATCCGTCAGTTGCAGGAGCGAAGCGTCGGGCGCCATTACCTTGCCCTGGCGCACGGCACATTCGACCACGTCGAAGGCGAAGTCGATGCTCCCATTGCCCGTCATCCGACGCAACGCACACGGATGGCCGTGGTCGCCAGCGGGCGGGCGGCGCTCACCCGCTACCGTGTGCATGAAAACCTGGGCACGAGCACCTTACTGGAGTGCCGCCTCGCCACCGGCCGCACCCACCAGATTCGCGTTCATATGGCGCATCTGGGGTATCCGTTGGTGGGCGATCCGGTCTATGGCCGTCACCAGCCCACCGACCCGCGGCTTGCCGCCTTTCCCCGCCAGGCCCTGCATGCTTTCCGCCTCGGCCTGATCCATCCTGCCAGTGGTAAAACCATGCAATGGTTTGCTCCGCTCCCCGCCGATCTTGCCGCCCTGCTCCGCGCACTGGGCAGTCGCGGCATGGACAACGCGCGCTTTGCCGCACACGGGGCGGTCCGCGATGAATGAACGACATTTCATCCTGCCCGACTGGCCCGCGCCCGCTACGGTGCGCGCGCTGGTCAGTACCCGGCTGGACGGCAATCTGGCGACGCGTGTCGGCGACGATCCCGCGGTCGTCGCCGCCAATCGCGCCCGCCTGTTTCAACATTTGCCCGCCGAACCGGTATGGCTCGAACAGGTGCATGGCCGCGAGGTCATCGACGCCGACGGCTGGCCCGCATCGGCAGGCATCCCCGTCGCCGACGCGGCGGTGGCGCACAGGCATGGTGTGGTGTGCGCGGTGCTGACCGCCGATTGTCTGCCGGTGTTGTTCTGCGATGAGGCGGGAAGCGTGGTCGCGGCGGCGCATGCCGGTTGGCGGGGGCTGCTTGCCGGTGTGCTGGAAGCGACCCTGGCGCGCATGGCGGTTGCGCCGGTACGCATCATGGCCTGGCTGGGCCCGGCGATCGGCCCCCAGGCGTTTGAAGTCGGCCCGGAAGTGCGGGCGGCTTTTCTTGAGCGCGCACCCGAAGCGGAAGCGGCGTTTTACGCGAGACGGGGGGACAAGTGGTTTGCCGACCTGTTCCAACTTGCCCGCCAGCGCTTGGCGGCGGCGGGAGTGGCGCATATCCATGGCGGCGGGCTGTGCACCTGGCACGATGCCGCGCGTTTTTATTCCTACCGCCGCGAAGGCAAAACAGGCCGTTTCGCTTCACTGATCTGGCTTGCTTGTCGCCGCGATCGGTTTTATCGTGGCGATTCAACATCGTGCTCATCGCACCAACAACTCATTACACCTATCAAGGGCGTGGCGATGTGAGCCACGGGAGGAAATGATGTCCGAGAATGACCAACAACAGGCCGAGGCCGCAATGCAGGTCATGTTCCAAGCGGGACAGGCCATGGTAAAGAACTTTTTCGACAATCTGGCGAAGCAACAAGTCGCGATGCAGGACAGTTCTGGGCTGGCCGCGACCAGCATTCCGCTGCCCGAAACCGAGGCGCTGACGAAAATGCAGCAGGATTTCGCCTCCCGCCATGTGGCGCTGTGGTCAGCCATGCTGGGCAGGAAAGCCGGGGAACCCGGGCCGCAAATCGCCCCCACCAATCCTGCCGACCGCCGTTTCAATTCACCTGAATGGGCATCGAGCCCGGTGTTCGACTACCTGCGCCAATCCTATCTGATCAATGGCGATTTCCTGCGCCAGGTCGCGGACAGTCTGCCGATGGAAGACGGCCGCGCCAAGGCGCGCATCCAGTTCCTGACCCGGCAATACATCGACGCGCTGGCGCCGTCCAATTTCGCCGCCACCAACCCCGAGTTCATCCGTACCGCAGTGGAAACCAAGGGCGAAAGCATCACCCGGGGCGTGCAGAACCTGCTCGCCGACATGGAAAAGGGGCGGGTGTCGATGACCGACGAGAGCGTGTTCGAAGTCGGCAGGAACCTCGCCATCACCCCGGGCGCGGTGATCTATGAAAATGAAATCATCCAGATTCTCCAGTATTCGCCGCTCACCGAACAGGTTGCGCAAGTGCCGCTCCTGATCGTGCCGCCATGTATCAACAAGTACTACATCCTCGACCTGCAACCGGAAAACTCCTTCGTGCGCTACATCGTCGAACAGGGTTTCACCGTATTTCTGGTGTCGTGGAAAAACGCGGGGCCCAGCGAAGCCAACCTGGGCTGGGACGACTACCTCGAAAAAGGGCCGCTCACCGCGCTCGATGTCGTGCGCGCGGTCACCAAGGTCAAGAAACCCAACGTGCTTGGCTTTTGCGTCGGCGGCACCCTCCTTGCCTCGGCGCTGGCGGCGGAACGCGCACGCGGTGAAGACCCGGTCACGAGCGTCACTTTCCTGACCACCATGCTCGAT
Organism: Azoarcus sp.; assembly: GCA_031282905.1. Taxonomy (GTDB): domain Bacteria; phylum Pseudomonadota; class Gammaproteobacteria; order Burkholderiales; family Rhodocyclaceae; genus WRNU01. The sequence continues at coordinate 17,756 of JAITCV010000055.1, forward strand.
TTTTCCGATACCGGCGAAATCGGCTGTCTGGTCGACGAGGCCAGCGTCAGCGCGCGCGAAGCCACCATCGGCAAGGGTGGGTTGCTCAAGGGGCAGGAGCTCGCCAGCGTGTTTTCTTTCCTGCGCGCGAACGATCTCGTCTGGCAATACGTGGTCGGCAATTACCTCAAGGGCACGACGCCGAAAGCCTTCGACCTGCTCTACTGGAATTCCGACGCCACCAACTTGCCGGGGCCATTCATGGCCTGGTACCTGCGCAACATGTACCTCGAAAACAATCTCCGCGTGCCAGGGCGGCTGAAGATGCTCGGACAACGCATCGACCTTGGCAAGATCAACGTCCCGGTCTATTTCATGGCCGCGCGCGAAGACCACATCGTGCCGTGGAAAACGTCCTACCACGGACGCAGTCTGCTCGGCGGTGAAACCACTTTCGTGCTCGCCGCTTCCGGCCACATCGCCGGCACGATCAACCCGGTATCGAAGAACAAGCGCAACTACTGGACGAGCACGCAAAACGCCACCGATCCGGACGAATGGCTGGAGCATGCCGACGAACATCCGGGAAGCTGGTGGTCACACTGGATCGAATGGTTGAAGCCGCACAGCGGACGCAAGGTGGCGGCGCGCGGTCGCCTGGGCAATGCGAACTACGAACCGACTGAACCGGCGCCCGGGCGCTATGTGAAGGCCAAAGCCTGAAACATTTGATGGGGGCGGGATGTGGAGGCTCAGGGCGTCCCGCCCTTGGGAATGGTACTTTCTTACCAAAATATATGTAAATAATAACCATGTTTACCATGAATTTTTATTACCTAACATATTAATTATCTTTATGATGGTTTGCATGTTTTTTATTTCAAAAATAACGAAACTAGTCGATCTAAATTCTACAATTATCTATTCCGCAATATTATATTTTTCGACGGTTATATATATCTTGATTTTCTCTAAATTATTATTAGTAGAATTCAAATTGATAGAATATAAATTGGTTGTAGTAGTTTACTCTGTTAGCCCATTTATGTTGCAGATACATAAATATGTAACCACGAAGAAGTCTACGCACGAATATAAGTATAATATAATATATGGCATAATATTTATGCTGGAGATGATATACTTAATATGGGTTAGTGAGTAGATTTGTCCAATCAAAAATCCTGTATGTGCTATGGTCCTAGTATCTTGCGTTATCTAATATTTGTGGTATAATATATTGGATCAATTAAATTAAGCAAAGGAGGCGTGGCATATGAGAACCAAAAAATACAAGGTATCCTTGACCGAATCTGAAATGGAGCAATTTTTTCTTGAATTCTCAGTAAGTTACCCCAACGGTAAGGAGGGTGTGTCTTCATGATTTCGGGACTAATAACATTAATTTGTATTTATCAATGTTCTATAGATAAACGCCACATTAATGGTGCTCAAATAATATTTATTTGGCCGTATTTTACTATTTTTACTGTTAAAGAATTCACATTTTATACCTCGTATGAAATAGAATTTTCAGTATGGTTCTCTTCCTCGTTTTTATTGGCTCTTCTTCATACGAAGAAGATTATACCAGCAAGAAGCCTGATATTTCCTTTTTCTGGAACCATAATTTTCGCCTTGTTGCTTATTAATAAAGTAATACCTTCTTATTATTTGTAGTCACATACCGTATCCAACGCTGCTACCGTTTGTCGCTGTTGTTCCATTCTGTTGCAAGAAAGTTTTCCGATCAAAAATAATCTGGCCATTTTGTTTTTTGCTATTATTTCGAGGCATATTTCTTTTCCCTCTTGCATCGCTTGTATTCTGCCCCATGTATGAGCGCAAGGAACGAATCATGCCCCAGTTGAATTTCCGTAGAGAGGCGGAACACTGTGCATGGGTTTCAGGATCTGAGCACCACCGTGCTGATCGTGGAAAGTGGCGGACAAATTCGCCTGCTCAATGCCGTGCAGATTGCCGGTCATCGGCTGGGGCCTGCACGCCGCCCCTGGGCCAAGGGACGACCCAAACCAGTCTTGCCAGCCCCGAGCCGCTCGTCGTGCTCCGGAACGTCGACAAACTCTTTGCCCGTTACGTCGGCTCCTTCGCTCTTACCCGCGACGGCAAGCTCTACACGTGGGGCCAGACCGGCGGCAGCGCCTTCAAGATGATCTACGGCGAAACCCCCACGCAACGCACACCCCGCAAGGCCCGGTCGTCGACATTGGCGGCGGCAAGGAACACCTCTGCTACCAAACGGAAAGCGGCGAAGTATACGGGATCGGCTACAATGACCTCTACAAGCTCAACCAGAAGAAATGCTGCGCCCCGAACGTAGACTGGCCGGGTTCGCTGATCTGGATCAAATGAACTTGCCAGAAACACGAAAGAGACGCGAGATGAACGCCATGCCTGCCGCCACGACCGCAACAATGGAAACCTGGACGCCGGACAACCGCCCCCGCGGTGGTTTGGGTGATCGCCTGCTTCATTGTTGTCAGGATTCATAAATTTGATTTTAGGAGCAAATTCAATGAGGGTGTCCAGTGTCATTTATAGTGGGCTTACTTTGATTAATGTATGTGACAAGCCATGATTTCATTGTTTTTAGTATGGGTTTTACTCATCCTATTATTTTCTGTGATGAGAAGCAAGAAAAGAGGATTAATTCTTGTTACTGATACATTGTTTTTCGTCGTGTTTTTCTTGTTTTTTTATAATCAAGAGTATGTTGAATTACTTATGTGCGCGATGGGTCTTGATTTTTACTATATTATTTTGGAATGTATTGCTACTAAAGACAGTAACAAGCATAACATCGACTGAAGGAACATCATCATGGCTGCGTTTCCTTCGATTGGACAAAGAACCTTTTGGATATTTCAGTATTGGCGTTGGTACTGCGTTAGCTTTGTCACGTTGAAGCAACGATTTAGAGATTGACGGCACGGACTCGGCAGCATTAAATTAAAACGCACCCTTGAGCAATTAGAATTTCCGACCAAAGGGATTCTGTCCTATTTTTCTGCTATCATCCTACGCATGGTACGTTTCTTTCCCCTTCCGCATCGCTCACATTCTGCTCCCTATGCGGAGCAGATGAAGCTATGCCTGTTTTGCCTCTGGCTGCGGGCAATAGCTTTGGCGAAAAAAAGCGGCAA
>JAITCV010000085.1 GCA_031282905.1 Azoarcus sp.
GCCAACGCGGTGCTCCGCCACTTTGCCGAAAAGCTGCCGCTATCGAGAATGCAGCGCGACCTCACCGATTCCACCGTGTTGCGCAACATGGGCGTGGGCTTTGGTCATACCGTGCTCGCGCTCGATAGTTTGTTGCGAGGTCTCGACAAACTCACGGCAGACCCGGCACGCCTCGCCGCCGATCTCGATGCCTGCTGGGAAGTGCTCGCCGAACCTGTCCAGACGGTAATGCGCCGTTTCGGCTTCAAGAACCCATACGATCGATTGAAAGCGCTCACCCGTGGCAAAGGCATTACCCGCGAAGTGCTGCACGCCTTCATCGCCACCCTGGAAATTCCGCAGGCCGAGCGCGAACGCCTGCTGGCAATGAGCCCGGCGACTTACCTCGGCAAGGCAATAGAGCTTGCCGAACGCATCTGATTCCATTTCCAGATCATCCGTGGCCTCGTCGACTTCGCCTTGCCTCGTCTTCGCGCCACCAATGGCATGTAAATGGAATGAAACGTACTTGAGCAACGAACATGGCATTTGCGGACAACCTCAAACAACTCCCCGGCGTCTCCCACCTCGCGGCGATCAGGCTGCTCGACACGGCAGGACAGGAGTTGGCCATCATCGAGAACAAGCCCGGGCAGACAGGCTCGCTCGCGCTGTACAACCATCTGGCGCAACTCTACGGCGCAATCACGCCCGAGGCGGCAAGAAAAGGGCTGGAACTCTACGCGGAACACACCAGCGACGCCCACGCCAACCCTGGCCGCCACCCCAATATCGACCGCCTGCTGGGATTGATCGAACGCGCTGAAACCCTGCGTGTGAAACTGGTGTTTGCCGTGTAGATGTCGAGTCATTCTCCTCCCCGCAACCCGGGCCGCTCTCCAAGTTCCGCATCTGTTTGGGTGCAATCCAAAGTGGAGGAAAAGTCTTGTCGCAATGACAGGTGTGGCGTCGGTTTGGTAGGTTGGATTAGCGCAGCGTAATCCGACATTCGTCCCCACGATGCGCAGCATCGCAAATCAAAGAATCAAAGAATCAAAGAACAGCGGCGCTTTGCGCCGGCGATGAACGAATGTCGGATTACGCCTTCGGCTCATCCAACCTACCAAACCTACGAAACCACGGGGTTCCTCCACTTTTAATCGCACCCGTGCTTGCGCGGGCGCAATCCAAAGTGGAGGAAACAAACAAAGCATTGCCGCTTGCCGTTCCCTCGCCCCCGACACTTCGGGGGCGAGGGTGCCCCGGCAGGGGTGGCAGGGGCAGAAAAAGGGGCTGCGAGGCGCGTTGTCAGGGTTTCAAAGTTACCGGCGCTACGCGCCGCATGGCACGACGCCCTTTGCGCGGCTGCGCCGCGTCTGGCTTCGCTAGACCAGCCTTCGGCTGTCCTTCCGCCTTCGGCTCCAGCCTGGCCCTGCCGGGCCACCCTCCCCCCGCCAAGCGTGGGAGGGGACGGCAAGCGGCAGTGCTTCGTCTGGAAAGGTTTTTCCTCCACTTTGGATTGCACCCGTGCTTGCGCCGCTGTTCTTTGATTTGCGATGCTGCGCATCGGCCTTGCTCGTTGCCAAGAAGTGTGTATGATACACACCATGAAAAGCGCGGACATCATTCGATTGCTGGAAGGCTGTGGATGGAAGCTCGCCAATGTGCGCGGCTCGCATCATGTATTCCGGCACCCGGACAAAGCGGGCCATATCAGTGTCCCGCATCCCAAAAAAGACCTTGGGACAGGTCTGGTGAAAAAGCTGCTGAAACAGGCTGGATTGGAGGAAGATCATGAAATATCCGATTGCCATTGAACCGGGCGACGCAACCCATGCGTGGAGCGTGGTTGTGCCCGATCTTCCGGGCTGCTTTTCGGCGGCGGACGGCGGTATCGACGAAGCCATTGAAAACGCCCGCGAAGCCATCGAGGCATGGATCGAGGCAACGCTTGACGATGGCGGCACGATTCCCGCGCCTTCTTCTGTTTCCGCGCATCGTGAAAACCCTGAATTCGCGGGCTGGATATGGGCGATCGTGGAGGTCGATCCGGCGATACTGGACGACAGGGCGGAGCGGATCAATATCACCCTGCCGCGCCGGGTCTTGCGCCGTCTGGATGAACGCGCCCGTGCCGCGGGCCAAAGCCGTTCCGGGTTCATCGCCCACCTTGCCATTGGCAAGACGCCTTGAGCGATTGGCCGGTGTTGGCGTCGATCAGGGCGGCTTCGAAGGCGTCGTCGGGGGCGTTCTTCGCGTCGTCCAGGACGAGGTCGGTGAGTTTGAAGCTCAAATAACGGTCGTTTGCTCCGACGACGAAGACCTGGTTCAGGCGCGTCTGGGCGTCGGCGCTTTCTTTCAGGGGGGCCGCGCCGTTCGAGAAGTCTACTTCGCCGGTGGTGGACCAGCCCGCGCCGTTTTCGAATTGGGGGTTGGCGAATTCAGGGTTGGCGGCGGTTTCATAGCGGGTGGTCGCGGTTTTTTGCTTTTGCGCCAAATAGGCGGACATGCCGGTCGTCACGATGACCGGCTCGCCCGCGACCAGGGGCGGGGAGGTTTTTTGCGCGGTTTGCGCGGACAGGATGCCGTTTTGTTGGTTCAGCAGGGCGATCCAGGCTTCCAGGTTCGGGAGCCGCCGCACACCGGGTTGCAGGGTGGCGGCCATGGCGTCGTGCTGGTCGGCGCTGTGCTCGATGCCCAGGACGTGACCGTATTCGTGCAGGAGCACCGAGAGCAGGTCCATCTTGCCTTC
>JAITCV010000006.1 GCA_031282905.1 Azoarcus sp.
TTCTGGATTGCCACGGGCCTGCGGCCCTCGCAATGACGAAATCCAACCGGCGGCTTCGCCGCTCATTTGAGTCTGTCATCTGATCCCTGCCCTGCTCCTCACATCGCCAGATCATTGACCGACAATATCCCCAGCAGGATGGCAACGATGATCGCGGCGATCGCGCCGCCCAGCAGCAAGATGAGCACCGGTTCGAGCAGGACGAGCAGACGCTTGATGCTGGCTTCGACCTCGTCATCCTGCACCCGGGCAAGTTCGAGCAACATGGCATCGAGTTTTCCGGTTTCCTCGCCCAGGCGGACCATGTTGAGCGCAAGCGGCGTAAACAACCGGGTGGGCGCGAGGGCGTCGGCAAGACGTCCCCCTTGTTTGATCGCTGGCGCGACGCCGTCCATACGCGCGCGCAAAAGACGGTTGGAGATGGTGGCGGCGGCAATCGTGAGCGCGGTGACGATGGGCACGCCGTTGCCAAGCAAGGTGCCCATGCCCCGGGTGAAACGGGTGGCCTCGTACTTTTGCGTCAATGCGCCGATCAGTGGCAGCTTCAAGATGCTCTCGTCGCGCCAGAGCCGTCCGGCGGCGGTGGCGAGCCAGTGTTTCAACCCCCAGGTCAGCGCCGCCACGACAAGGGCGATGCCCCACCACCAATCGCCGACGAAATGCCCCAGGCCGACGATGATCCGTGTAGGCAGCGGCAGCGCCTCGCCCATGTCATTGAACAAACCCTCGAATTGGGGCACGACAAAGCCGAGCATGAGGGCAACCGACACGGTGGCGATGACGACGAGAATGGCGGGATAAATGAGCGCCGATACCACCGATTCACGCAGCGCCTTGACCCGCTCCAGGTGTTCGTTCAGACGGCCAAGCACATCGGCAAGCTGGCCGCCGATTTCGCCCGAACGCACCATGTTGATATAGAAATCGCCAAACAGCGCGTGGTGAGGCGCGAGCGCCTGCGACAGGCCGCGTCCGCCCTTGACCGCCTTGAAGATATCGGAGAGCAAGGCTTCCACCGAGGGGCGGGGCGCCATGCCGATCAACACCCGCAAGGCGCGGTCGAGCGGCAGCCCGGCGCGCAGCATTACCGCGAGTTCGCTGGTGAGCAGGTGGATATCGACGTGGTTTACCTCCCGGTCACGGCCACGATGAACTTCCTTGCCTTGATCTACCAGCGCGCCTGGCGTGGGCAGGGACGCTTCTCCCACCTTCAGCGGCGTCAGCCCCTGGCCGAGCAAGACGCGGCTTGCCGCCTCGCGGCTGGCGGCGGCGAGCGTACCCTCGCGAATGCCGCCATCGGCTCGGGCCGCTTTCCAGGCGAACTCAGGCATCGCCCTGATCCTGGGTGACCCTGAGCACTTCTTCCAGCGAGCTGACCCCGGCGGCGACCTTGCTCAAGCCATCTTCATAGAGACTCAGCATGCCGCGGCGGCGGGCGATATTGTGCAGCGCGTTGGAATCGGCCCCGGCGAGGATGGCCTCGTGGGCGGCGGCGTCCATGACGAACAATTCGTGGATCGAAGTGCGGCCATGGTAGCCGGTATGCTTGCATTGCGGGCAGCCGCGCGCGGCATATACGGTGCGGCGCGTGCCCATGAAGCGGTGGAGTCCGGTTTTTTCCAGGGTCTCGGCGGAAATGTCGACTTCCTCGCGACAATGCGGGCACAACCGCCGCACCAGACGCTGGGAGAGCACGCCGTTTACCGAAGAAGTAATCAGGTAACGCTCTATCCCCATGTCTTCCAGCCGGATGATGGCCCCGACGGCGGTATTGGTGTGGAGCGTCGACAGCACGAGGTGGCCGGTCAACGCGGATTGCACGGCGATCTGCGCGGTCTCGGTATCGCGCATTTCGCCGATCATGATGATGTCCGGGTCCTGGCGCAGGATGGAGCGCAGGACATGGGCAAAATTCATGCCGATCTGGCTTTGCACCTGCACTTGGTTTACGCCGTTGAGCTGGTATTCGACGGGATCCTCGACGGTGAGAATCTTGAGCGCGGCGGCATCGAGTTTGGCGAGCGAAGCGTAAAGCGTGGTGGTCTTGCCCGAGCCGGTGGGGCCGGTGACGAGGAGGATGCCATGCGGACGCCCGATCAACTCGCGGTAGCGTGTCAGGGTCTCGCTGGAAAACCCCATGTCCTCCAGTTCGAGGCGGATGCTGGCGCGGTCGAGCACCCGCATCACCACGCTTTCGCCATGAACCGTGGGCAGCGTCGACACCCGCAAATCCAGTTCGTGGCCCTTGACCCGATTCTTGATGCGGCCATCCTGGGGCAGCCGCCGCTCGGCGATGTTGAGGTGGGCCATGAGTTTGATCCGCGAAGTCACCGCCGCCGCCAGCCCGGCCTCGGCGCGTTCGGCTTCCTGCAACACGCCATCGATGCGGTAACGCACATGGAGGCCATCCTCGAAAGGTTCGAGGTGGATGTCGGAGGCGCGCAGGTCGATTACCCGCGAAATGACCTGGTTCACAAAACGGATCACCGGCGCTTCGCTTGCCAGATCCTTGAGATGTTCAACGAATTCGCTGTCGACGCCGTCGGTGAAATCGAGCAGCGCCGAATCCTCTTCGGCCTCGTCATCTTCCCCCGCGGCCACATACAGGCGATCGAGCGCGGCGGCAAGTTCGGATTCGAGCGCGAGTCGAGGCTCGACCTTGAGCCCCGAAGCCAGGCCGATGGCCTTGATGGTGAAATCATCTTGCGGCTTCGCCATCGCCACGCTGAGGCGGCCATCGCCCAGCGCCAGCGGCAACACCGCATGGGCGAGCAGATAATCCGTCGCCAGCCCCGGCACCTCGATTGCCGCATCCGGCATGTCGGCGGCGCTTGCCAAGGGAATATCGAGTTGCTCGCACAAAGCCTTGGCGACATCCGCCTCGGTGAGCAGGCCCAGGCGCACCAGCACCCGCCCGAGCAAATCGCCCATCTCGCCCTGGGCCGCCAGTGCCTGATCGAGATCGCGCTGGGATAAACGCCCGTCGCGCACCAGCAGTTCGCCCA
>JAITCV010000124.1 GCA_031282905.1 Azoarcus sp.
CATGAGCGACATCGAACAGCGCGTCAGAAAGATCGTAGCCACGCAACTCGACGTAAGCGAAGCGGAGATCAAGAATGAATCTTCGTTCGTGGATGATCTGGGCGCGGATTCGTTGGACATCGTGGAACTGGTCATGGCCTTGGAAGAAGAGTTCGAGTGTGAAATTCCGGATGAGGAAGCCGAGAAGATCACCAACGTCCAACAGGCGATCGACTACGTCAACGCGCACCTCAAGAAGTAATTCCGCTTTCAGCCGTTCCTGTCTCCTTGGAACAGGGTCGTGTTTCATGCGGCTGCCGGGGAGATGTTTACATGGAGTTACCCGTGTCGCGTCGTAGAGTCGTTGTTACTGGCCTGGGGGCAGTCTCGCCCATCGGCAACACCGTTGCCGAAACCTGGGAAAACCTGCTTGTCGGCAAAAGCGGCATTGGCCCGATCACGCGCTTCGATGCCAGCAGCTTTGCAGCGCGAGTGGCGGGCGAAGTCAAGGGCTTCGATGTCGCCGCCTACCTCTCGCCCAAGGAAGCGCGGCGGATGGATCTGTTCATGCACTATGGCATGGCGGCGGGCATCCAGGCGATCCGCGACAGCGGGTTGGAAATAGACGATGCCAATGCTGATCGCATTGGCGTGACCATCGGTTCGGGCATGGGCGGGCTGCCGATGATCGAAAGCACCCACGATGATTTCACCGCGGGCGGCGCGCGCAAGATTTCTCCCTTTTTCGTGCCCAGCACCATCATCAACATGATTTCGGGCAACCTGTCGATCATGTTCGGCATGAAAGGCCCCAATCTTGCCGTGGTCACGGCCTGCACCACCGGTCTCCACGCCATTGGCATCGGCGGGCGCTTGATCGAATACGGCGACGCCGACGTGATGGTCTGTGGCGGCGCCGAATCCACCGTTACCCCGCTCGCGGTCGGCGGCTTCGCTTCGGCCAAGGCGTTGTCGACCCGCAACGACGATCCCGCCACCGCGAGCCGTCCGTGGGACAAGGGTCGGGACGGCTTTGTGCTTGGCGAAGGCGCCGGCGTGCTGGTGCTCGAGGAATACGAACACGCCCGCAGGCGCGGGGCGAGAATCTATGCCGAACTCGCCGGTTTCGGCATGAGCGGCGACGCCTACCACATGACCGCGCCGAATACCGACGGCCCGCGCCGCAGCATGATCAACGCGTTGAACAATGCCGGGGTCAATGTCGGCGAGGTGCAGTACCTCAATGCGCACGGCACATCGACCCCGCTTGGCGACAAGAACGAAACCGAGGCGATCAAGTTGGCGTTCGGCGTGGACGTGGCCAGGAAACTGGTGGTGAATTCCACCAAATCGATGACGGGCCACCTGCTGGGCGGCGCGGGTGGGGTGGAATCGGTATTCACCGTGCTTGCCATCCATCACCAGATCTCGCCGCCGACGATCAACCTCTGCGAGCAGGACCCGGAATGCGATCTGGATTACTGCGCCAATGCCGCCCGTGAGATGAAGATCGACGTGGCGTTGAAGAACAACTTCGGTTTTGGCGGCACCAACGGCAGTCTGGTTTTCCGCAAGGTTTGAGCGCGCCCCCCATCATCCGGCTTGCGCCCAGCCGGGCGTTGCTCGCATGGATCATGGTCACGCATGCCGCGGCGGGGCTGGCGCTCCTGTGCATGAATCTGTCCTGGCCGTTGACCAGCCTGTTTGGATTGCTGATCGTGGGCTCGGCTTGGCGAGCGAAGCGCGCGCAAGATCACAAACACGGTGTGGTGCTCATGCCGCGTATCGATGGCGGACTGAGTCTGAGACGTGATCCTGCTGCTTGCCCGGCGCGGGTTCCTGATGGCGGTGCTGATTCAATCGAGCAGTTCAGGCAAATCGAGCAAACCGAAGGCATCGAAGCGTGGGTCTTGCCCGGCGTGGTGCTTTTTCCCGGCGTGTCCTGGTTTACGCTGGCGATGACCGCGGCCGATGGTCGCCGCCTGCGCTTGCCTCTGATGCTGGTCAAATTCGAAATGGATGAAGCCGACTGGCGCGCATTGCGCGTCTGGCTGCGTCATTGCGCGCTCAAACCTTCAAACCCAGTCGGGAAGTAGCTCTACGGCATTTCAACGAAACACCTGTTCCCTGATTGTCATTGCGCAGCGGGTTGTTCGCGATGATGGTCAGAAAGAATCAGCTATCTGATAATGATTTTATCATTGTACGGTTTCGTTTTGCCCATTGGATCATGGCAGAGATTTCAAATTGAATTAAATGAAAATATATCCATATTAAATTAAATCTTCCTCGTTTTTCCAGCACGACATGGGATGGCTTGACATGCCATGTCAAGTCATCTATAGTCTGGATTACCGGCAACCCCACTCACCTGAAGGAGGGAAGATGAAAGCCTTATCGGAACGGATCGAAGGGCTGGATGTCCTGCTCGAAGCACGCTTGGGAGGTATTTCTGTCAGTCTGCAACCCATTCCTGGGGAAATTCCGGTCATCCAGGCCGTAATCGGCGGACGTGAAGAGTTGCCGATTTTCATCACCGCTTCGCCCGACCAGATCCTGTGCATCTGCTACCTGTGGCGGGATGACGAAATCAAGCCCGAAAAACGCTTGGAACTGCTCGAACTGATGATGGATCTGAGCCCGGCGATTCCGCTCTCCGCCTTTGGCCGGGTGGAAGGGCAATACGTGCTGTATGGCGCGCTTTCCATCAATGCGGGGCTCGACGACATTGCCGACGATGTCGCGGCCTTGAGCGACAACGCGTTGGATGCGTTGAACGCGCTGTCGGAATACCTCGTTTGACAGAGGAGTAACCATCATGGATGAAATGGCCGATCGTTCCCGCTTTGCGGAGCCAGGCGTTGACGACGAAAACCGCGGAAAAGAGGCTGGAAACGCGGATTTCGACATATCCGATGTCATCCTCGGCCACGGGGATACGTCCGGGCCGGATGGCGGGGCATGCGAGCAGACGATTCCGGACGGTGAAGGCATGCTGGGGAGTATCGGGGAACTCGCCTCCCATGCGGGCAGCGCGGTTCTGGATGCGCTCGGTGAAGTTTTTGGTAACTTTTAAGGAGTTCGATCATGAGTGTGATTGGAAAACTGGTGACCCTCCTGCGCGGCAGCGCGCGTGAATTGGGTGACAGCATCATTGATGCCAACGGTGTGCGCATCTACGAGCAGGAACTCGTCGACGCGCGCGAAGCCATCGCCAAGGCCAAGGAAGAATTGACCGGCATCATGGCGAAGGAGATGCAAAGCGCGCGCGAAATCGAACGAGGGCGCGCCGAAATCGCCCGGCTCGAAGCCCTCGCGGTCGAGGCGCTCGACAAGGACAAGGAAAACCTTGCCGAAGAAGTCGCAGCCAAGGTCGCCGATCAGGAAGCCGAACTCGAACGGCAAGTCCAGGCCCATGCGGAATATGCGTTGCATGCCGCCCGGCTCAAGGACCTGATCAAGCTTTCCGAAGCGAAAATCCGCGAGCACGCGCGTGAAGTGCAGATGACTCGCGCCACCGAGAGCGTCTACAAGGCCACGCAGAGCATCTCCGAGAATATCGGTTCATCGGGCTCGAAGCTGATCAGCGCCAAGGAATCGCTCGAACGCATCAAGAAACGCCATGAAGACCTGGCCGACCGCATGGTTGCGGCGGATACGCTGGAGAAGGAATTCAGCACCAAGGCGCTTGAGCAAAAGCTCGCCGAAGCGGGCATCGGCGATGAAGCCCACCGCAAGGACAAGATCATGGAGCGCATCCGCGCCCGCCGCGCCGCCTCCGCCAACGTGGCAATCAAGGTAGAAGTCCAGGCATGAGTGCGCCGCAAAAACCTCCGCGCTGGCTGGGGTCGGATGCGGCATTGCATGCGGTACAGGTCGCCTTCGACGTGGAGGCGACCGTGCTCGAAGCGGTGCGGCACGCCGCCTTCGAGAACAACCTCTCGAATTCCGACCAGATTCGCAAGATCCTGGGTCTTCTGGTGAGCCGCCGCCCCAAGCGCCCGCGGCTCACCGTCTCCCTGACGCAGGAAGACTATGAAACACTCGGCGAACGCTATGGCCTCGATGCCAAGGATCGTCTGGCGATCAAGGAACGCGTCACGCGGGAACTGATCGATTTTGCCAGCGGCAAATAGGATGGAATCATGTTCCGATGCGCAACCATGGCGCTTTTCCTCGCATCGCTTTCCCTTTCCCTCGTATTTATCCCGACGAGATGGGCATGGGCGCATGACGGCATGAAACTGGAAGCCTTGGTGCGGGAACTGGGCAACGCGCACCCTTGGACGCCGGAAAAGGTGACGGAAATCACCGGCGTCCGGCTGGAATCGGCAGGAAGTCGCGGCGACGAGGACATGAAATCCGCTACGACGGCGGTGTTCGCGGAAGGACTCACGCTGCGCGAAATCGATCTGCGCATCCGCTCCCCCAAATTGGTCATCGGCCTGATGGTGCTCACGGTCGATCCCCTGCCGTGCATGACCCTGGAACGGCTGCGGAAAACCTGGCCGGACCTT
>JAITCV010000025.1 GCA_031282905.1 Azoarcus sp.
TCGAGCGCCAGATTTTGCAGGATTTGCTCGGAGACCGATTGCGGCAATTCCTCAAAAAATCCTTCCTGAATCGCGCCTTCGATCACCCGGCGCGGCAGGCTCCGGGCGGAAGCCGCAGAAGCCGCGGAGGCCGCACGTGTTGCACCGCCCGCGAAAGCGGTATCGATATCGTTGATCCCCAGCCGATTGGCAAGACGACCACCGCCATACCCAAAGAGCGTGCCCGCCGCGCCCGTTCCCAGCGCGGCAGCGGATTGGCCCGGCGTCAACAATTTGTCGTCATTCTCGCCGCGTATCTGTTCCGCAGCCGCGCCCGCCATCATCGCGCCTTCGCCAATGGCCCCCGCCAGCACGGCCCCCTTTTGTTTCGCCGCCTGGACCCCGGCACTACCCAGCGCGGCAGCCTTTTTTACGAAGTGATTGGTTAAGCCATTGGTGATCCCCGCCGCCCGGACTCCGGTACCGCCAACCAGCATGGGCAGAATGGATTCAACGATCGTGTTCGTGATCAGCGAGGGGTTAGAGAGCGCCACCCCCGCTTTATTTATAATGCCGTCCGCATTAGCAAAGTCTTGTTTTTGTTGCTTGTAGGCATCAGTATGGTATTCGTCAAGCGCCTCTCTTGCCTGCCGGGGACGAAAACCGAATGCGCCATCTTCGTTTTCCAGAAATTTTCCAACCGCGCCGCCTGTCGGAATATCGATCAAACCTACAACGGCTTCCGGCACGGGTGCGGATTTGTTTGGCCTTCCTCGTGGTGCCCATTTCACGATCTCCGCCGCCAGCGCCAGCGCCGATTGCGTGATGTGTCGCCGCCTCCGGTTCTGCGAGTTTGCGCACAGGCGACCTGAACGGCACTGCCGGGTACTGGCCGAGGAAGGGTAGCAAGCATCTTATGATGGTATTTTTGATGGTACATCGTGAAGTGCTGTTTATAAAATCCAGTATTAATACGGGTTACGGCGATAAGTTCGATTCCTCGACTGACCAGATACCCCGAGAATGCAGTCCGTTTAGTCCGACGCAGGCCGGAAACCCAGTGAATTCAAGGTTTCCGGCCTTTTTCTTGTTCTATCTGTGTAGTTCGGTTCGGTACATTGACAGCTCGCAGTTCGTGCTGTGTTTTTGCGGGCATTACCATCAATGCCGGGATTGGATACCATCCCCGCCCCGCCCGCCCAGGTGAAATGCTAGCGGCAACGGCCCATCCTCCTATGACCCTTCAGAGGTCCGCCGGGCGGGAGTTTGCGATGTTTGCGTGAGCGCTTGCCCCGAGACTCCGACAGCGGTTCTTCGCACTTTTCCCTGCGCTTTTCCCTGTGCGTGCTACATTCCACGCTTTACTTTTTCTGCGCAAATCATCGTGAACCAATATCAGTACGATGTCCTGATCCTGGGCAGTGGCGCGGCGGGGCAGTCGATTGCGCTCAGTCTCGCCGACCATCTGCGAGTCGCGCTGGTCACCAAGCGCACGCTCACCGACAGCGCGAGCGCGCTGGCCCAGGGCGGGATCGCGGCGGTGCTCGATACCACGGACAGTATCGAAGCCCATATCCGCGATACCCTCACCGCCGGGGCCGGGCTGTGCGATCAAGTGGTGACCCGCTACGTCGTCGAGCATGGCCGCGAGGCCATCGCCTGGCTGATCGAACGCGGCGTGCCCTTTACCCGCGAAGATCAATCGGAACTGGGCTATCACCTGACCCGCGAGGGCGGACATTCACACCGACGCATCATCCACGCGGCGGACGCCACCGGGCGCGCGGTGCAGGAGACCTTGAGCGAGGCGGTACTCGCGCATCCGAATATCGACATCTACGAACACCATATCGCCATCGACCTCATTCTCGGCGAACGGGTCGGACGTCCCGAATCCGGTTGTGTCGGCGCTTATGTGCTCGATATCGCCCATGACCGTATCGTCACCTTCGCCGCGCGCAGCACGGTGCTGGCCACCGGGGGCGCAGGCAAGGTCTATCTGTTTACCACCAACCCGGATGTCGCCACCGGCGACGGCGTGGCGATGGCGTGGCGGGCGGGCTGCCGGGTGCGCAACATGGAGTTCATCCAGTTTCACCCGACGTGCCTTTATCACCCGCATGCCAAGTCCTTCCTGGTTTCCGAGGCGGTGCGCGGCGAAGGCGGCTTGCTGAAGTTGCCCGATGGCAGCCGTTTCATGCCCGCGCACGATGAGCGCGCCGAGCTTGCGCCGCGTGACATCGTTGCGCGCGCCATCGATTTCGAGATGAAGAAACATGGGCTCGATTGCGTGTATCTCGATATCAGCCACAAACCGGCGGACTGGCTGCGCGAGCATTTCCCCAACATCCACGCCCATTGCCTGGAACTGGGCATCGACATCACCCGCGCGCCGATCCCGGTGGTGCCCGCGGCGCATTATTCCTGCGGCGGCATCGTCACCGACCTTGCCGCGCGCACCGACGTGCCCAACCTCTATGCGGTCGGCGAAGCGGCAGGCACCGGATTGCACGGCGCCAACCGCCTCGCGTCCAATTCGCTGCTCGAATGTTTGGTGTTCGGCGAAGCCGCAGCCAAGGACATCATCAGCCACCCGGCGGAAACGCCGCCCACCCTGCCCCCTTGGGATGACAGCCGCGTCACCGACGCCGACGAGGAAGTGGTGATCGCGCACAACTGGGCCGAACTGCGCCAGGCGATGTGGGATTATGTCGGCATCGTGCGCACCACCAAGCGGCTGCAACGCGCCCAGCATCGCATTCTTTTGCTGGCGCGTGAAATCGAGGATTTCTACTCGAATTTCCGTATTTCCAACGATCTGATCGAATTGCGCAACCTGGTGCTCACCGCCGAACTGATCGTGCGTTGCGCCATGCAGCGCCGCGAAAGCCGCGGGCTGCATTATTCGCGCGACTATTCCGCCACCCTGCCGCGCGCCAGAGATACCGTGTTGCGCCCTCCGCGCTACGGACGCCACGGGTCACGAGGCTGAGCCGTCCTTCCGCCACGATGTCCCGCCTCCCGATGTCCCGCCTCCCTTTCCACTTCTCATCCGGGCGTATGCATGTTGCAATTCTTCGCCAGTCTCGACCCTTGGGTCGCCGTCAGCCTCGTCCTCTCGCTGGCCTTTGTTCTTGCATTTGAATTCATCAACGGTTTCCACGATACCGCCAACGCGGTTGCCACTGTCATCTATACCCGCGCGATGTCGCCTTACCGGGCGGTGATGCTCTCCGGACTGTTCAACTTTTTTGGAGTCGTGCTGGGCGGAGTTGGGGTGGCTTATGCCATCGTGCACCTGCTGCCGGTCGAACTGCTGATCAATGTGAGTAGCACGCATGGCATGCTCATGGTGTTCTCGCTGCTGGCGGCGGCGATTACTTGGAACCTGGGCACCTGGTATTTCGGCATTCCCGCTTCCAGTTCCCATACCCTGATCGGCTCGATCCTGGGCATCGGCATGGCCAACGCCCTGCTCACCGACGTGTCGCTGGCCCAGGGCGTGAATTGGAACAAGGCGATCGATCTCGCCCTGTCGCTGGTGATCTCGCCGCTTGGCGGTTTCGTGGTCGCGGCCATCGTCCTGCTCTGCCTCAAGCGCTGGAAACCGCGCTCGGCGATGCACAAGACGCCGGAAATCCGCCGCGAACACAAGGACAAAAAACACCCGCCATTCTGGAACCGGCTGGTGCTGGTG
>JAITCV010000195.1 GCA_031282905.1 Azoarcus sp.
CTGCTCTGGCTGCCGCTGCTGCTCGTCCTGTTCATCTTCTTTCCCCTGCCCCTTGGCGTCGCCGCCGCGCTCGCCTGGATCGGCTGGCGGCAGTGGTCATGATATTTACTTACTTCCAAGTCGATTAGGCTGACAAAAGGCTCTTCCCATGAAAATCATCACGCTTGGCATTGCGATTATTCTGGGTTCGTTGTTTCCTATTGGCGATCTTTTTCTGGCGCGTTTGCTATTCAGAAGCATAAGACATTTTCCTGATTGGTTGTCACCAAGACATATCCCCTTTCTGTCGCTTCTTGCCACTTATGTTTTTGCAGTCATTGTGGCAGTTCTTTTTGTCCGCATGGCACGACTGCAAGAACGCCTTCCAGAAAAAATTCCTGGCAGGATGTCCGTCATGGCAGGTCTGATTCTTTTCGCCGTTTATATTGTTCTTGTCATGACCACGTTGACCAACGGTTTTACCGTGGGCATTGCCTGGGTAAGCGCTTGGGGGCAACTCATCTTCCGTATTCCCGCAGGGATTCTCATCGTCATTGGCGTGACCCATACATTGCTCGCCACCTCGCAGCAGGCAAGCGCCATTTCCCCGACGACAAACCGTCGCCATGGCTGAAAGATTCGTGCTGTTTCGCTGGCGGCGCGGCCTGGTCGCTTGTGACCGGGAAAAACCACCTGGAAGAGATGACATCTTTCCCTGTTCGATTATTTCCAACCGGAATCAATTTTGATGAATCAGGCATTTACACGCGCGGAAATCCGGGTAGGCTGGATCGCCATGGCGCTGATCACAACAATCACGGCGCTGGGCGCCGCCGCCGCCTGGCAGGGTACGGACGCGCTCCCGCAACTGAACGCCGCGCTGGCTTGCGCCTTCCTTTTCTGGCTCCTGCACGCCATGAGGCGCGAACGCTTCATTGCCTGGCGCGGCGCAACCCTGTTCGCTGGTCTCTGGCTCGTGTTCCCACTGTTCAAAGCGATCCGCCAATTCTGGATCACGCGCGTATTCGACACTGAACTGTTGAGCATCGACCGCGCCCTGTGGGGCGGCCTGAGCCTGCCGGAACGCGCGATGGGTCTGGAAAACTTCATGCTCTCCGAAATCGTGAGCTTCGGCTATGCGCAGTTTTATCTCGTGATGCTGTTGCCCGTCTGCTGGTTCGCCTGGAAACGGCAAACGCCGGAATCACGGCGCTTCTTCTTCGGGCTGACCATCATTTATATCTTCGGCTTTGGCGGTTACCTGTTGGTTCCGGCGGGCGGGCCGTTCATCGCCTTTCCCGCGCTGTTTCCCCATCCGCCGGAAGGCGGCGCGATCACCCGGACGCTGGCCAGCGTGGTCACCCAAGGCGTCACCGGCATGGACGTATTCCCCAGCCTGCATTGCGGCGCCAGTCTGTATGTTTTCGGTTTCTTCGCCTCCGGCGCCGCCCTGCGCAAAAACCGCGCCTACCTCCTCATCGCGCTGCTCCTGGCCGCGATCTGCGCCCCCCTGATCTTGGCGACCGTCTATCTGCGCTATCACTACGGCATCGACCTGCTCGCCGGAACGACGCTGGCCGCGCTGACCCTCCTCTTTCTCCATCGGCCCCGATTTGGCAAACGAGAAGAATCATTCAGGCGTGTCCATGTTATTTCATCAACATAATGCATCGGCGATCAAAGCAAAATGGATAAAAGCGCGAAACATCGGATCGATCGGGCGAACCACGCCACTTGCATCCCTGTTCGGCAACATACAGGGTGGCATTCAGAACCAGAAGATTGGCATTGGGTTGCTGTGATCTCCATCGGCCCTAACTGATTGGCATTAATCTTCCGTCCTGATGATAAGCATTGCTCTCCGGTTTGATATAAGGAATGCAAAAATCATTGTTTGGGCGATGCGGCGCGTTCCTGCATAGTCGGCAGTTCGAAAATACTCGGTCAGGAGCATGCATGAGCATCCAGTCCATCAACGTTCGCAACCAGTTCCGCGGCAGGATCAAGGAAATCATCCGCGGTTCCGTGGTTTCGGAAATCGATGTCGAAACGCCGCATGGCATCGTCACCTCGGTGATCACCACCCGTTCGGTGCAGGAACTGGGTTTGCAGGTCGGCAGCGAAGTCATCGCCTTGGTCAAATCCACCGAAGTGGCAATTGCCAAGGTTTGAGGCAACATGGTGTCGAAAACAAGCGACGAGCAAATCAACTCACAAACCAATTCGCATGGCGGGCGCGGCGTCGTCGGCAAGACAGGATGGTTTCGCCATTTTCTCGACCAGTTGCGCGCCCGCGGGCTGTTGGCCTGGGTGGTGCCGGTCTCCATCGTCGCGGTGTGGCAGATCGCCGCACAATCCGGCTGGTTGTCGACCCGTATCCTGCCCGCGCCCTGGGCGGTGCTGGTCGCGGGCTATGAATTGCTACTGTCCGGCGAATTGCTGAAACATCTCGGCGCAAGTTCGGCTCGCGCCGCGGCCGGATTTGCCATCGGCGGCGGCATCGGTTTTTTCTTCGGACTGATCAATGGCGGATATAGATTGGCCGAGGATCTGTTCGATACCACCTTGCAAATGGTACGCAACGTGCCTCATCTGGCGTTGATTCCACTGCTCATCCTGTGGTTCGGCATCGGCGAGGAAGGCAAGCTTTTCCTGGTCGCGCTCGGGGTGTTTTTCCCGATCTACATCAATACCTTCCATGGCATCCGCAGTGTAGACCCCGCCCTGGTGGAAATGGGGCGCTCCTATGGGCTGAACGGCGGCGAATTGTTCCGCCAGGTCATCCTGCCGGGCGCCTTGCCCAATATCCTGGTCGGGGTGCGTTATGCGCTGGGGTTTACCTGGCTGACCCTGATCGTGGCCGAAACCATTGCCGCCGACAGCGGCATCGGCTACATGGCGATGAACGCGCGCGAATTCCTGCAAACCGACGTGGTGGTGCTGGCGATCCTGCTCTACGCCTTGTTGGGCAAACTCGTCGACGTGGTGGTGCGCGTGCTGGAGCGGCGCTGGCTGCGCTGGAACAGCGGTTTCCAGGCGGTTTAGGTCAGGAATATCAGGGAACAACATGTCCAGGAAACAGGAAAATATCCGGCCTCACAATGAGAGATCGAGACATGATGCGTATCTGTCATGCACACACCGGGACGCATTATCAAGAATGGATATGCCCGACAAACGCCGACTCCAGACTCCGTCTGGAAACCGAAATGTCACGCGGTTTCGTCGGCCAGCATGGATTGAAACATGAGTAGCGCCCACAACGGTAGCAATGGCCTGACACTGCGGCTGGAGCGCGTGCAGCGCCGCTTCGACGAACGGCGGGTAATCGACCAATTGTCGGTGAGCATCGAGGCGGGGCAATTCGTCGTGGTGGTGGGACGCAGCGGCTGCGGCAAGAGCACCTTGCTGCGCCTGCTCGCGGGCCTGGATGCCGCGCAGGATGGGCGTATCGAAATCGACGGCGGAACACTGAACGCTGGAAAAGGCGGGGCGGCCGACGATATACGTATCATGTATCAGGATGCGCGTCTGCTGCCCTGGAAAAGCGTGGTGGATAACGTCGCGCTCGGGCTGGCGGGCAAACGGGAGAAGGTGCGCGCGCTGGCGCTGGAAGCGCTGGCCCAGGTCGGACTGGCCGACCGCGCGGGCGAGTGGCCGGGCAAGCTGTCGGGCGGTCAGCGTCAACGCGTGGCTCTGGCGCGCGCGCTGGTACATCGCCCGCGCCTGCTGCTGCTCGATGAACCGCTGGGCGCGCTCGACGCGCTGACCCGGATCGAAATGCATCGCCTGATCGAGCGGATATGGCAAGAACATCGTTTCACCGCCGTGCTGGTTACGCACGATGTAAGCGAAGCGGTCGTGCTGGGTGACCGTATCCTGCTGATCGAAGATGGGCGCATCGCGCTCGATCAGGACGTGGCGCTCCCACGTCCGCGCGTCCGTGGCGATGCGACCTTCGCCAGCTTGGAAGGACGGGTGCTCGACCGCCTGCTGACCGTGCAGGCGCTCAACCAGCGCAACCAGATCCGGGGCCGGGTGAGCGCGATCCGCTTGGGCGAAGTCCTCGCCGAAGTCGAGCTGGAAATCACCGACAAGGCGGGTCATCGTGAAAAGCTGATCTCCACGGTGACCGTGCGCAATCTGCGCGAGCACGCCCTGGAAGTGGGCGCCGAAGTCATCGCCGCGTTCAAGTCCAACGATGTGGCGCTGATTTCCCCTGGTACGTGAAATTCCGCTGAATGATGGGCGTTGTTGCCGTGTCGCAGCATGCCCATATATTCATCCAATCGAGAGAAACCGCTGTGAAGAAGCACCTTGTCGATATCGATTTGACAGGACTTTGGTCAAACAAAGAAAAGGCGGCGTTTTGCTTGCCCATGCCGGATGTCGACGGAGTCATTCCCGGAATCATTCCATTTCCAGATCATCCGTGACTTTGTCGACTTCGCCTTGCTGTCTCTTCCGTCATCTGATGATTCAGCCACGGGGGAGAATGCGGGCGCGCAATGTTTCATACAAGGCAAAACCTTCTGGCCAGGGACCGAAACCGGACTCGATATTGATATGCCCGTGGCGGCCCAGGTTGATGAAATGACTGCCCCAACGCCGTGCCCAACGCCGCGCGGTGGAAATCGATACCCATGGATCATTGGCGCTGGCCACCACGATGGAGGGAAAAGCGGCTGGCGTGGCAGGCAGATGGCGGCCCACACCGAATTTGCGCGGATCGGCGGGCGCCACCAGCAAGGCACCGGCGATGCGGCGGCTGTGGTAGCGCGCGGCGGCCATGCTCGCCAGGCAACCGAAGCTGTGGGCAATCAGGATGACCGGGTGGCGCGAATGGGCGAGATATTTCTGCACCCGTTGACGCCAGCGCGGCAGATCGGGGGTATTCCAGTCATCCTGGATGACGCGGCGAGTTTCCGGCAAGCGGGTTTCAACCCAGCTTTGCCAATGTTCGGGGCCGCTGCCATTGAGGCCGGGCACGATCAAGATATCCAACATGGTGAATGGTAAATGACGAAACCGATTTTTCGTGAATGTCACAAGTATCGGAGACGGGCTCGCGGAGAGGAAGCGAATTTTTCTGCTTTATTTGTGCGTATTTTTCTTTATGGGAACGCTTATCTTGACAAGCTGAATGGCGCAACGCCCGATGAGGCGTGGCACAACATCAATCCGTACAAGACAGCGTTCCAGAATCCGGTCTTCATCCATTTCGGGATAGACGAGATGAGCGGAATCTGTTGGCGACGAAGATGAGGGAAAACAATCACACAAGGAGGGTGCACAAAAGACAATGGAAACGTGCGTCTTCTGCGCGTCTTCTTCAACCAGAAAGGAGAAAATTGACCGGAAAATAGGCATGGCCTGACAAAATTTACAAATCTATGCAATGTGGATGTATAAAACCCGAGATAAAACCCAGAAAAACTACCGCCGGATTATTCATGGCGGCTATTGCACAGTTGCCCCAACAACAATATTTCTCGCACTGATTGCGTAATGCCAGAGTTTCTCATACGCCCTATGTCATATAACTCCATT
>JAITCV010000207.1 GCA_031282905.1 Azoarcus sp.
TTCAGTGGATGTTGTTCGCCTTGCGAAAACGCTGGATCGCGGAAATTTGCGCGATTGCTTCGACCAGTTCGGCTTGCGCCTTGGCGTAATCGATCTGGGCACTTTTGGTAGCCAAGGCTTCTTCGGCCTTGCGCTTGGCTTCCAATGCCTTGGCTTCGTCAAGATCCTTGCCGCGGATGGCGGTATCGGCGAGCACTGTCACCAAGCCCGGCTGGATTTCGAGCAGGCCGCCGGCGACGAAAACCAGTTCTTCCTCGCTTGACTGTGGCGTCTTGACTCGCACCGCGCCCGGTTTGATCCGGGTCATCAGCGGCATGTGGCCAGGCAGGATGCCAAGTTCACCCGATTCACCAGGCAGGGCGACGAATTCCGCCAGCCCGGAAAAAATCTGCTCTTCCGCGCTGACGATGTCTACGTGTACCGTCATTGCCATGCTTGTCTCCTCTCAATGACCGTGCAGTGCCGCCAGGGCATCTGCACGGATGGACGGGATTACTGGAACTTGCGCGCTTGCTCCACTGCTTCTTCGATGCTGCCGACCATGTAGAACGCCTGTTCGGGCAGACTGTCGTATTCGCCGTTTACGATGGCCTTGAATCCAGCGATGGTGTCCTTGAGTGACACGTATTTGCCGGGCGAGCCGGTAAAGACTTCGGCGACATGGAAGGGTTGCGACAGGAATTTTTGGATCTTCCGCGCGCGCGCCACGGTGAGCTTGTCTTCGGGAGAGAGTTCGTCCATGCCCAGGATGGCGATGATGTCGCGCAATTCCTTGTACTTTTGCAGGGTCTGCTGCACGGCGCGCGCGACGTTGTAGTGCTCTTCGCCGACGACCAGCGGATCGAGCTGGCGGCTGGTGGAGTCGAGCGGATCGACCGCCGGGTAGATGCCGAGCGCGGCGATGTCACGCGAAAGCACCACGGTGGAATCCAGATGCAGGAAGGTGGTGGCGGGCGAAGGGTCGGTCAAGTCATCCGCCGGGACGTAGACGGCCTGGATCGAGGTAATCGAACCGACCTTGGTGGAGGTGATGCGCTCTTGCAGGCGGCCCATTTCTTCGGCCAGCGTCGGCTGGTAGCCCACGGCGGAAGGCATGCGGCCCAGCAGGGCGGAAACTTCGGTGCCCGCCAGGGTGTAGCGGTAGATGTTGTCGACAAAGAAAAGGATGTCGCGGCCTTCGTCGCGGAAACGCTCGGCCATGGTGAGGCCGGTGAGCGCCACGCGCAGGCGGTTGCCCGGCGGCTCGTTCATCTGGCCGAACACCATCGCCACCTTGTCGAGCACGTTCGAGTCTTTCATCTCGTGATAGAAATCGTTGCCCTCACGAGTGCGTTCGCCCACGCCGGCAAACACCGATAGACCGCTGTGTTGCTTGGCGATGTTGTTGATCAGCTCCATCATGTTGACGGTCTTGCCCACGCCCGCGCCGCCGAAGAGGCCGACCTTGCCGCCCTTGGCAAACGGGCAGATGAGGTCGATGACCTTGATGCCGGTTTCCAGCAGTTCGACCGAGGGCGAGAGTTCGTCGAATTTCGGCGCTTTCTGGTGGATGGCGCGGCGCTCGTCGGTGCCGATGTCGCCGGCGTCGTCGATCGGACGGCCCAACACGTCCATGATGCGGCCCAGTGTCGCGGGACCGACGGGCACCGCGATCGGGCCGCCGGTGTTGGCAACTTTCATGCCGCGGCGCAGGCCGTCGGAGGAGCCGAGCGCGATGGTGCGCACCACGCCGTCGCCGAGTTCCTGCTGCACCTCGAAGGTCAGCCCCTGTTCGGCAAAAGAGCCGACGGCGTCCTCGAGTTTTAGGGCTTCATACACCCTGGGCATCGCGTCGCGCGGGAACTGGATGTCCACCACCGCGCCGATACATTGAACGATAGTACCGTTGCTCATCGTTTTTCCTTGTCAATACAATCCGTTAGACCGCAGCGGCGCCGCTGACGATTTCCGAGAGTTCCTTGGTGATGGCGGCCTGGCGGGTCTTGTTGTAGACCAGTTGCAGTTCGCCGATGACGTTCTTGGCGTTGTCGGAGGCCGCTTTCATCGCCACCATCCGCGCGCTTTGCTCAGATGCCATGTTTTCGGCCACCGTCTGGTAGACCAGCGTTTCGACGTAGCGCACCAGCAGTTCGTCGATCACCACTTGGGGATCGGGCTCGTAGAGGTAATCCCATGAGGTGTCGGGCGTCCCCAGCTTGTCGCCGGTGAGCGGCAGGAGCTGTTCGAGCACCGGCTCCTGTTTCATCGTGTTGATGAAGCGGGTATAGGCGATGTGGATGGCGTCGAGTTTGCCTTGCTGGAAGGCGTCGAGCAGCACTTTTACCGGTCCGATCAATTTTTCGAGTGCGGGTTTGTCGCCCAGATGAACGGCATGGGAGACGACGTTGACGCCGAGGCGCTGCATGAAGCCCAGCCCCTTGTTGCCGACGCAGCAGGCGCGAATTTCGGTGACGCCAGCATCTTCCCAGGATTTGAGTGCATTCAGCGCGACGCGTTGCACGTTGGTGTTGAGGCCACCGCACAGGCCCTTGTCGGTCGTCACCAGGATGAGACCCACCCGTTTGATCTGATCCTTGTGGATCAGGAACGAATGCTTGTAATCGGTGACATTGGCCTGGGACAAATGCGCGGCGAGCCGACGGATTTTTTCGGCATAGGGACGGGCGGCGCGCATCCGGTCCTGCGCCTTGCGCATCTTGGATGCGGCCACCATCTCCATGGCCTTGGTGATCTTGCGCGTGTTCTGCACGCTCTTGATCTTGGTACGGATTTCCTTCCCGCTAGCCATTTTCCGTCTCCGCCATCAAGCCCAGCTTTTCTTGAACTCGGCAATCGTGGTAGCCAAGGTTTTTTCGGCGTCGGCGTCGAGTTCACGTTTTTCGAGAATCGAACTGATCAACGCAGCTTGCTGGGTCTTGATGTATTGCAGCAGCGCGGTCTCAAAGCCGAGGATGCGGGAGACTTCAATGTCGTCGAAGTAGCCGTTGTTGACTGCGTAGAGGACGATGCCCATTTCGGCAATCGACATCGGCGAGTATTGGGCCTGCTTCATCAGTTCGGTGACGCGGCGGCCACGTTCGAGCTGCTTGCGGGTGGCGTCGTCGAGGTCGGAGGCGAACTGCGCGAAGGCGGCCAGTTCGCGGTACTGCGCGAGGTCGGTACGGATGCCGCCGGAGAGCTTCTTGATGACCTTGGTCTGAGCCGCGCCGCCGACGCGGGACACCGAGATGCCCGCGTTGATCGCGGGGCGGATGCCGGCATTGAAGAGGTCGGTTTCGAGGAAGATCTGCCCGTCGGTAATGGAGATGACGTTGGTCGGCACGAAGGCGGACACGTCGCCGGCCTGGGTTTCGATGATCGGCAGCGCGGTGAGCGAGCCGGTCTTGCCCTTGACTTCGCCGTTGGTGAATTTTTCGACGTAGGCGGCATTGACCCGCGCCGCGCGTTCCAGCAGGCGGGAGTGAAGGTAGAACACGTCGCCGGGATAGGCTTCGCGGCCCGGCGGACGGCGCAGCAGCAGCGAAACCTGGCGATAGGCCCATGCCTGCTTGGTGAGGTCGTCGTAGACGATGAGGGCGTCCTGGCCGCGATCGCGGAAGTATTCGCCCATCGTGCAACCGGCGTAGGCCGCGAGGTATTGCATGGCGGCGGATTCCGACGCCGTGGCCGCGACGACGATGGTGTATTCCATCGCGCCGTGTTCCTGGAGCTTCCTCACCACGTTGGCGACGGTCGAGGCTTTCTGGCCGATCGCCACATAGACGCAGAAGACGTCCTGCCCTTTCTGGTTGATGATGGTGTCGACCGCGACCGCCGTCTTGCCGGTCTGGCGGTCGCCGATGATGAGTTCGCGCTGGCCGCGTCCGATGGGCACCATTGCGTCGATCGACTTCAGGCCGGTCTGCACGGGCTGCGACACGGATTGGCGGGAGATGACGCCGGGTGCGACTTTCTCGATCTTGTCGGTGAGCTTGGCTTCGATCGGGCCCTTGCCGTCGATCGGCTGGCCGAGGGCGTTGACCACGCGGCCGATCAGTTCGGGGCCGATGGGTACTTCAAGGATGCGACCCGTCGCCTTGACGGTGTCGCCTTCAGTGATGTGCTCGTATTCGCCGAGCACGACCGCGCCGACCGAGTCGCGTTCGAGGTTGAGCGCCAGGCCGAAAGTGTTGTCGGGAAATTCCAGCATTTCGCCCTGCATCACGTCCGCGAGACCGTGGACGCGACAGATGCCGTCGGTGACGGATACCACGGTGCCTTCGTTGCGCGAGGTCGCGGCGAGTTGCAGGTTCTGGATCCGGCTCTTGATCAGGTCGCTGATTTCAGAGGGGTTGAGTTGCATTGCGATAACTCCTAGTTCTTGAGCGCAGCGGCCATGTTTGCGAGCTTGCCGCGTACCGAGGCGTCGATGACTTCGTCACCGACGGCGATGCGCACCCCGCCGATGAGGGAAGGATCGATGCTGACCGTCACGTCGATGCGGGCCTTGAAGCGGGCTTCGAGGTCGGTTTTCAGTGAGGCGAGCGAGGCATCGTCGAGCGGGAAGGCAGAGGCGATCCTGGCTTCCAGAACGCCTTCATGTTCGTTCTTCAGCGCAACGAACAGGTCGCGAATCTCGGGAAGCACTTGCAGACGTTCGCTGTCTATGAGGACGTGGACGAAGTTCTGCTGTTCGGCGGACAGTTTTCCGGCGACATCCAGCACGAGCGTACCGATTTGCCCGGCGGACAGCTTGGGATCGGCGATGCATGCCTGCATGGTTGGGTCGGCTGCAACCGTGGCAAGCCGGTCCAGTGCTTCCGACCAAGGCCCCAGCGCGCCCTCCCCACGGGCCAACTCGAAGGCTGCATCGGCATAGGGGCGCGCGATGGTGACGTTTTCGGCCATGACTTATTGCAGTTCCTGTTTCAGGTTGGCAAGCAGTTCGGCGTGCACCTGGGTATTGATTTCACGGCGCAGGATCTTCTCGGCGCCCGCCACGGCCAGTTGCGCGACCTGGTCACACAGCGCTTCCTTGGCGCGTTGCGCGGCGACCCCGGCTTCGGCCTGGGCGGCCTCGCGGGCCTGGGCAATGATGCGCGCGGCTTCGGCACGGGCTTCGTCGACCAACTGGCTCGACTGGCGTTCGGCGGAAGCGCGCACATCCCCCGCGGATTCACGCGCCTTGCGCATTTCCTCGACCACCCTTTTTTCGGCCAGGGCCAAGTCGGACTTTGCCTTGTCCGCCGCGGCGAGCCCGTCGGCAATTTTCTTCGCGCGTTCGTCGAGTGCCTTCACGATGGGCGGCCACACGAATTTCATCGTAAACAGCGCCAAGATGAAAAACACCAGGAGCTGGAGATACAGGGTTGCGTTCAGATTCATCGTTCTTGATCCTCAAAAACGTTAAGAGGAACTCGAACCGATCAGCTGACGAACGGGTTGGCGAAGGCGAATATCATTGCGATACTGACGCCGATCAGGAACGCGGCATCGATCAGGCCAGCCAGCAGGAACATCTTGGTTTGCAGGGCATTCATCAACTCGGGTTGACGAGCCGAAGCTTCGAGATATTTCGACCCCATGATACCGATACCGATACATGCGCCGACCGCGCCCAAACCGATGATCAGACCGGCGGCCAGCGCGACAAAACCCAGAACATTTGCTTCCATGACGACTCCTTAGAGATAAAACGTGGGGGGTTGAGACTGAAACTCGAAAAGCTTGAGCAGTGAATCAGTGGCTTTCGTGAGCCTGACCGATGTAGACCAGGGTCAACATCATGAAGATGAATGCCTGGAGCAAAATGATCAGGATGTGAAAGATGGCCCATATCGTGCCGGCCACCACGTGGCCGATGGCGAGCAGAATGCCGGTGGTAGACATTGCCCACGCGCCGCCCATCAGCGCGATCAGCATGAACACCAGTTCGCCCGCATACATGTTGCCGAACAGCCGCATGCCGTGGGAGAGGGTCTTGGACAGGAATTCGATGATCTGCATGGCGAAATTCACCGGCCACAACAGCGGGTGCGCGCCAAAGGGCGCGGTAAATAATTCATGCGCCCAGCCCGACAATCCCTTGATCTTGATGTTGTAGTAAAGACAGAGCAGCAGCACGCCGACCGACATGCCCAGCGTGGCGGAAAGATCGGCGGTCGGCACCACGCGCATGAAAGCGTGCGAGTCATGCGTGGCCGTCTGCCAGATCGTGGGCAGCAGATCGACCGGCAGCAGGTCCATCGCGTTCATGAGGAAGATCCACACGAACACGGTCAGCGCCAGTGGCGCAACGAAACGGCGCGATTCGGCGCTGTGGATGATGCCCTTGGCCTGATCGGCGACCATCTCGACGAGTATCTCGACGCTGCTCTGGAAACGCCCCGGCACGCCGGAAGTCGCCTTGCGCGCCGCCAGCCACAACAGGAACACGGCGAGCACGCCCAAGGTGACGGAATAGAACAGGGTGTCGTAATTGACGACCCCGGCGATGATTTCCGTTTGTTTCTGGCCGCTGCTGTTGAAGTGAGTGAGGTGGTGGACAATGTAGTCGCCCGGGCTGGGGCCGTTTGCCGCGTGTTCAGTAGCCATGTTCAGGTCTTCACCAAAAATGCAAATAAATTCGCTTTCAACGCCAGCGCCAAACCGATGAGGAGCGCCCATCCATGAACGTCCCGGTACAGCGCCATCGTCAACATCAGCAAGCCCACGACCAGGATGAGCTTGACCAACTCTCCGGCGACGAAAGCGCTCACTGTCGCCTGGGCGCCGCAGCTACACGCCAGCCGCAGGCGCCAGGCAAAAAAACCGTTCGGCAATACGCAGGCCAATCCTCCGCACAAGGCGGAAAGCGCACCACCCGCGCCGAAGAAGACCGCCGAGATGACCACTGCCAGCAGGGCTGCGCCCAACTGTAGCAACACGGCCTTGCGCATCGTCCCCCCCGCATCGCGGACCGTTGAAAAATTTTCGGCAATACTAGGGGCACATGCTGGCAAAGTCAAACAGCTTGTCTGTGGAAAAATGTCTTATTTCTTATACAGGAATACGGGAATGTCGCGCCCATGCCCGGCAAATCGGGCATGGGGTTTTGCACACTCCCCGTCGACTTCTGGTGCGATTTCCCCGCCCGCCTTGCCCCGCACGCGGTTTTTCAGGTATGATCGCGCCCTTTAATTTTTGGGAACGATGCGCTCGCATCGGTCGGGGTTACAGATGAAAACAGCACAGGAACTGCGTTCGGGCAATGTCATCATGGTCGGCGTCGATCCGCTGGTGGTGCAGAAGGCCGAATACAACAAGTCCGGTCGCAATGCCGCAGTAGTGAAGATGAAGCTCAAGAACCTGCTCACCGGCACGCCGACCGAATCGGTCTACAAGGCCGACGACAAGTTCGAACTGGTGGTGCTCGACCGCAAGGAAGTGTCCTATTCCTATTTCGCTGACCCGATGTACGTGTTCATGGACGCCGAGTACAACCAGTACGAAGTCGAAGCCGAGAACATGACCGACGCGCTCAAGTATCTGGAAGACGGCCTTGCCTGTGAAGTGGTGTTCTACAACGGCAAGGCCATCTCGGTGGAATTGCCCAATTCCGTGGTGCGCGAAGTCGTCTACACCGAGCCCGCGGTCAAGGGCGACACTTCCGGCAAGGTGCTCAAGCCGGCGAAGATCAGTACCGGGTTCGAATTGCAGGTGCCCGCTTTCGTCGAAATCGGCGACAAAATCGAAATCGATACCCGTAGCGATGAATACCGTAACCGCGTGAAATAAGCACAGGGCTTGTCGGCAACCGGTAACAAGTGTGGGCCGGGGACTCCGAGGGCGGCTTTCAGTCGGTTGAGAGGGCGGCTGGAAGCCGCCCTTGCTTCAAAATCGAAAGGTCGTCAAAACCCTGGTTCAGACCGCAAAAAGACAGCAAAAGCGACGAAAACCGGGCTGGTTTTTCGTTGTTTTTACGTGGTTTGATGGCACAGGCGTTGCCTGTGCCATCAAACCCCAAATCAACCCGGCAAAAGCAGGATTTGCTTTTTGACGCACACTTGCGATGAATGCCTTGTCCGATGATTTTCCGCCACCGGATCTATCCGCGACCGCCGCCGCGCTCGGCGCGCTTGCGCCCGTTTTCGACATTCGCTGGCTGGCGTGCGTGACTTCGACCAATTCCGTGCTGATGGATGCCTTGCCCGCCGATGACGGTCGTGTGCAGGTGCTGGCCGCTACCCGGCAAACCGCGGGACGGGGACGACGGGGACGGAGGTGGCAGTCGTGGCCGGGGGCGAGCCTGACCTTTTCCGTGCTGTGGCGTTTTGGGCCGCAGACCCCGGCCCCGGTCGGGCTGTCGCTGGTGGTGGGGCTGGCGCTGGCGCTGGCGCTGGAGAAGCTGGGGGTAAGCGGATTGGCGCTCAAGTGGCCGAACGACGTCCTGGTCGGAGGCCGCAAACTGGCCGGGGTGCTGGTGGAACTGTCGTCGAGCGGAGGACGCACGGCGGCGGTGATTGGCATCGGCGTCAATCTGACCTTGCCTGCCGATGCCGTCATTCCCGATCAGGCGGTCACCGATCTGGCGAGCGAACTGGCGCATCCTCCCACGCGGGAAGCGCTGCTCGGGAGCGTGCTGGCGGAATTGCATCCGCTGCTCGCCATCTATTCGCATGGTGGTTTCGCCGTTTTGCGTCCAGCCTGGCAACAGCGCAATGCCTTCGCCGGTCTGCCGGTGCGCATCGTGGGCGAAAGCGATGAATTGCGTGGCATCTGCCAGGGCGTGGATGAGGACGGCGCCTTGCTCCTGCGCGTGGGGGATGAAGCGCGGCGCGTGTTTTCGGGCGAGATTTCACTGCGGGCCGCGCCATGATCTTGCTCATCGATGTGGGTAACAGCCGGATCAAATGGCGCCTCATCAGCCATGGCGGTAAGGTGCGATCGGCGGGAATATGCACCCACGATGCCGTGGAGCCACTGGTGGTTTGCCTGGAAAACCCTGCCATCCGCCGCGTGCTGGGCAGCAATGTGGCCCGTCACGAACGCGCCGAGGCACTGGATGCCCTGGCGGCGCGCCAGGGGGTGACGCTGGAATGGATCACGTCCAGCGCGCAGTGTTGCGGGGTGCGCAATCTTTATGAGCATCCGGCCCAGCTTGGCACGGACAGATGGGCGGCGCTGATCGGCGCGCGCGCGCTTCATCCCCATACCGCCTTGGTGGTGATGGCCGGCACCGCCATGACCGTGGATGTGCTCTATGCCAACGGACAGTTCGCCGGCGGGTTGATCCTGCCCGGCGTGGGATTGATGCGGCAGGCGCTCGACGCGGGTACCGCGCGCTTGCCGCC
The DNA here is from genome assembly GCA_031282905.1 of Azoarcus sp. Lineage (GTDB taxonomy): Bacteria > Pseudomonadota > Gammaproteobacteria > Burkholderiales > Rhodocyclaceae > WRNU01. The sequence continues at coordinate 9,312 of JAITCV010000207.1, forward strand.
GTTGGCCGGGCATTACCGCGACTTGCCGCGCACCACCACCGACGCTATCGTTTCGGGTTGCCTCGATGCCCAGGCAGGAGCGGTGGAACGCATGTTTCGCCGGGTCAAGGATGCGCACGCGCGCTGCCTGCTGAGTGGCGGCGGCGCGGGCGAAATTGCGCCACTGCTTGACATTCCCCTGCAACGGGTCGACAACCTTGTCCTCGACGGTTTATATCGAATTGCCCGCGAAACCTGGACGACATGATGCGTTTCCTGTTCATTCTTTTTTTGTTGCTCAATGGACTGGCTTTTGCCGCGATCAAGGGCTGGCTTGGTTTCGACCTGCGTTACGACGATACCGAACCCGAACGCCTCACCAACCAGCTCAACCCGGAATATATCCAGTTCGTCGCCAATCCCCCTGCGGACCCCGGTGTGCCCGCGCCACAACCGGAGCCTCCTGCGCCGCCACCGGAGCCTTCCGTGCCGGCCGTTCCGCTGAAATGCGTCACCTGGCGTGGACTCAGCACGGCCAACAACGACAAGCTGGTGGCGCTGCTCGGTGCGGGCGGCATCAGCGCTACCGTGCGGGAACGCGTGCGACCGACCTGGTGGGTGCGCATTCCTCCCCAGCCCAGCCTGGAAGCCGCCGAACGCCACGCGCGCGAGTTGCACGCCTTGTATGTGGAAGAATTTTTCATCATCCGCGAGGCCGGCCCCAACCGTTATGCCATATCGCTGGGTGTGTTCAGTACCGAGGAGGCGGCCAAACGCCATCTCGAACAATTGCGCTTCCAAGGGGTGCGCACGGCCGGCGTCGTGCCGCGCACCACGCTCGAACGCCAGATAGATGTGACCGCCAATCTTGAACGCGTGAGCGAATTACTTGCCGGACAACCGTTCGCCAATCAGTACAATCCTTGCGAGTCGTGAACACGAATGCCGCGAACGCATCGAGCCCGCCTCATCCCCATGTCATCGGTCTGACCGGCGGCATCGGCAGCGGCAAAAGCGCGGCGGCGGCGCGCTTCGCGCATCATGGTATCGCCGTCGTCGACACCGACGCCATCTCCCGCGAACTCACCGCGCCCGGCGGCAAGGCGATACCGGCGCTGCTCGCGGCCTTTGGCCCCACGCTGATCGATGCCAAAGGCGGTCTCGATCGCGCCCGCATGCGTGCCCGCGTGTTTGCCGACCCCGGCGAGCGCGCGTGTCTCGAAGCCATCCTGCATCCGTTGATCGCGCTCGAAAGCGCAGCCCGCATACAGGCTGCAAGCAGTCCTTATGTCATTCTCGATATTCCCCTGCTGGTGGAAAGCGAACACTGGCGTAAACGCTGCGACCGGATCTGCGTGGTCGATTGCCCGCCAGCGTTGCAGATTGCGCGCGTGATGGCGCGCAGCGGACTTGGGGCCGCCGAGGTCGAAGCCATCCTGGCGGCCCAGGCCAGCCGCGAACAGCGCCTCGCCATCGCCGATGACGTCATCGACAATAGCGCCACGCTCGCCGCGCTCCACCGCCAGGTCGATGCCCTGCATATGCGCTACCTGTAATTTTCTGTAATTTTTATGACATAAATCCACGGGCAAGCTGTGTTACCATCGAAAATCTTGTTTTCATCTCTGTCCCTGGAATGGCGCGTGTGATCGACTACGAATATCCTCTCAATGAGCGCATCCGTATCCTGTTGCGCCTGGAGGATTTGTTCCAGAAATACGCCTATTTCCACAATGGGGAAACGGCTCTCGATCATCACATCGCCTTGCTTGCCCTGTTCGAGATTCTCGAAGTCGCCAGCCGCGCCGATCTCAAGGTGGATCTTTGCCAGGAACTCGAACGCCAGCGCCAGACATTGCTCACTTTCCGCGACGATCCGGAAATCTCCGAAAGGGCCCTTGCCAGCACGCTCGATGAAATCGAACGCGCATCGGCCGGACTGCTGGCGATGACAGGCAAGATCGGTCAATCCCTGCGCGAAAACGAATGGCTGATGAGCATACGCAGTCGCGCCGCCATTCCTGGCGGTGCCAGCCGCTTCGATCTGCCCGCCTACCATTTCTGGCTCAACCGCGATCCGCCCGCCCGCCGTTACGATCTCGATGTCTGGGGGCTGCCCATGATGCCCATCCAGACCGGTTTCAACATCGTGTTGCGGCTGCTGCGCGCCAGCGGACGACCGGAGACGGTGCTTGCCCGCAACGGGATTTTCCAGATGACCATGCCTGGGCGCAGCGCGCAGATGGCGCGCATCAGCGTGCTCAGGCAGGAAGAAGCCGTGCCGGAAATCAGCGCCAACAAATATGCGCTCAGTGTCCGTTTCATGCTGCCGGAAACCCTTGTCCGCCCGCGTCTGGCCGAGCGCGACCTGTCGTTCGATCTGACTTTTTGCAGCCTGTGAGGCACTGATGACCTCCCCCGAGAATGCCGGAAAAACCGCGACGCGCCACGTGCGTTGTCCCCAATGCGGCGGCGATGCCGAATGGAGCCCTGCCAACCCGTTTCGCCCGTTCTGTTCGGCAAGATGCAAGCAGATCGACCTCGGCGCGTGGGCGAGCGAGCAATACCGGGTGCCCGCCTCACAGCCGGACGAGCAACGGTCTTTCGAGTCAACGAGTCCCTTCTCCTCGCGGGAGTGAAAGGACAAACAAACGGCCTTCGTTCAGTTACCTGAGACACGGCGGGGCGAGGCACGCCCCTCGCCCTTTAATGCTATTTGCATTGACACGGAACCCGCGGCTCTCGCCATGCGAATTGGCATCGTCAAGTTCTCCGCGCAAGGGGGAGAAGGAAAAGCGAGCGGCCCGCGGCTCTCGTAATGATGAATCATGAAAATGTGCCAGGTTCCCCGTGGTGCTTGTGTCCGCACGGACACGCCATTCGGAAATAGACGGCTAGCGGTTCATTCGAGAGTGCCGGTGGTTTGAGGGGAGTTTGAGAGTCAAGCGGCAGCCCCCATGGTGACGGTTCGTTGTTAAACTGCGCCATTTTCTCAACATGGCTTTTCCGTACCGGGAGGCTCGCGCATGTTGCTCTGGCTCGTCGTCGCTTATCTGCTCGTCTCCATCGGCATCGGTTTGCTTGCCGCGGCAAAGGTACACAACACCCGCGACTACATTACCGCCGGCCGTCATCTGCCGATGGCCGTCGTGCTTGCCATGGTGTTCGCCACCTGGTTTGGCGCGGAAACCGTGCTTGGCATATCCGCGACCTTTCTCGAAGAGGGTTTGCTCGGCCTGATTTCGGACCCCTTCGGCGCCGGGATCTGCCTGATGCTGTTCGGGCTGTTCTTCGCTCGTCCGCTCTATCGCATGAACATGCTCACCTTGGGCGATTTTTTCCGGAAACGCTATAACCGCGGCACCGAGCTGACGTTGTCGTTGTGCATCGTGATCTCCTACCTGGGTTGGGTCGCGGCGCAGGTCACCGCGCTCGGCCTGGTGTTCAACGTGCTGTCGCAAGGGAATATTTCCAGCAACGAAGGCATGATCATCGGCGCGGCAGTCGTGTTGCTCTATACGTTGTTCGGCGGCATGTGGTCGGTGGCGGTCACCACTTTCGTGCAGATGATCGTGATCGTGCTGGGTCTTGCCTACGTCGCGTGGATTGCCGGCGACATGGCGGGAGGTTTTTCCGCCGTCATCGGCCGAGCTGCCGCCGAAGGCAAGCTCGATTTCTTCCCCGCCCTGGAGGCGCGGGAAATCCTGCCCTGGATCGCCGCGTTCTTTACCATGGCGCTGGGCTCGATTCCGCAGCAGGATGTGTTCCAGCGGGTCAATTCCTCGCGCAACGAGCGGGTCGCGGTGTGGGGCACGACGCTGGGCGGGGCGATCTATATCCTCTTTGCCGCCGTGCCCATGTTCCTGGCGTATACCGCGCAGATCATCGATCCGGAAATGGTCAAACAGTTGATGGAGAAGGATTCGCAGATGATCCTGCCGACCTTGATCATGAATCACATGTCCTTCGCCACCCAGGTCATCTTCTTTGGCGCGTTGCTGTCGGTGATCATGAGCACCGCTTCGGGCACGCTGCTGGCGCCTTCGGTGACCTTTTCCGAGAACGTGCTCAAGGGCTCCATGCCATGGATGAGCGACCGCCAGTTCCTGTGGTGCTCGCGAATCATGGTGGTGGTGTTTACCATACTCGTCACCTTGTATGCCGTATCCACCCACTCGAGTATCCACAAGATGGTCGAAAACGCCTATCGCATCACCCTGGCCGGCGCCTTCGTGCCGCTGACCGCCGGTTTGTTCTGGAAGTGCGCCAACAATCTGGGCGCGACCCTGTCCATCGGTCTGGGCCTGGGCGTGTGGGTGTTGTGCGAACTGCTGGTGCCCGAAGGGGATATCGAACCGCAACTCTATGGCTTGGTCGCCAGCGCGGTCGGGATGTTGGGCGGCAGCCTGCTGGGGGCGAAGCAGTTGCCGAAACAGTCGACGCCGTTCGAGACGAAAAACGAGCCACTCGGTACACTGGGCATGTCGGAACCTGGAATCAAGGCATGAGTTCACCCAAGATCGAACTGGTCTGCCCCGCGGGCAGCCTGCCCGCACTCAAGACCGCGGTCGACAACGGCGCCGATTGCGTCTATCTCGGCTTCAAGGACGCGACCAACGCGCGCAATTTCACCGGGCTCAATTTCGACGCGGCCCAGCTCCATACCGGCATCGACTACGCCCATCGCCGGGGACGCAAGGTGCTGCTCGCGCTCAACACCTATCCCCTCGCGCGCAACTGGGCCGACTGGACAACGGCGGTCGACCGCGCCGCCACATTCGGCGTTGATGCTATTATCATGGCCGACCCCGGTTTGATGCAATATGCCACACGCGCGCATCCTCGACTCAGGCTCCATTTGTCGGTACAGGGCTCCGCGACCAGCCACGAGGCGATCAATTTCTATCACGAACATTTCGGCATCCGCCGCGTGGTGCTGCCGCGGGTGCTGTCGCTTGCCCAGGTCGAACAGCTTGCCGCCCACACCCCGGTGGAAATCGAAGTGTTCGGGTTTGGCGGCCTGTGCGTGATGGTCGAAGGGCGCTGCGCCCTGTCGGCCTATGCCACAGGGGAATCCCCCAACTGCCACGGCGCCTGTTCGCCGGGCAAGTTCGTGCGCTGGCAGGAACGCGCGCAAGGAATGGAAGCCCGCTTGAATGGTATCCTCATCGACCGTTTTGCCGCTGGCGAACGGGCGGGCTACCCGACGCTGTGCAAGGGCCGCTTCGAAGTCAACGGCGAGACCTACTATGCAATCGAAGAGCCAACCAGCCTCAACACCCTGGCCCTGCTGCCCGAACTGGCGCGCGCGGGCGTGACCGCGATCAAGATCGAAGGCCGCCAGCGCAGCCCGGCCTACGTCGCCCAGGTCACCAAGGTATGGCGCGCGGCGCTCGACATGCTGGCGCTCGACGCCGGACATTTTGCCGTGCAAGCAAACTGGATGACCGAGCTCAACAAGGTCTCGGAAGGTCAAAATCATACACTCGGCGCTTATTACCGGCCGTGGAAATGAAACTATCCCTGGGCCCCCTGCTCTACTACTGGCCGCGCCAGCAGGTATTCGATTTTTACGCCGAAGTTGCCGCCAGCGATGTCATCGACAGTGTTTACCTGGGCGAAACCGTATGTTCGCGCCGTCACGAGCTTCGTCTCGAAGACTGGCTGGAATTGGCGGCACGCATGGCCGACGCGGGCAAGGAAGTCGTGCTGTCCACCCAAGCGCTGATCGAATCGGAATCGGATCTCAAGACCTTGCGCAGGATTGTGCATGATCCCCATTTTCGGGTCGAAGCCAACGACATGGGCGCGGTACGCCTGCTCGCCGCCGCCGGACGTCGAGACTGGATAGCCGGACCGACGCTCAATGTATTCAATCCCGCCACCTTGTCCTTGCTGATCGATGAGGGCGCCACGCGCTGGGTGGTGACGCCGGAAATGGCGGGGGACGCGATCGCGGAACTGCGCGCCGAACTGGCGACGCCGATCGAAAGCGAAGTCTTCGCCTATGGGCGGCTGCCGCTCGCCTGGTCGGCACGCTGTTTCACCGCGCGTCACTACAATCTGCAAAAGGACAACTGCGAATTTCGCTGTCTCGGCGTAGAAGACGGCCTCGTCCTGCGCACTCGCGAAGGCGAAACCTTTCTCACGCTCAATGGCATCCAGACCCAATCATCCAAGGTATACAACCTGCTCGCCAATTTGCCAGCATTGAGCGGTCATGCCGAAATCCTGCGCATCAGTCCACAAGGAGCGCACACCCTGGAAATCGCCGCGCTTTTCCGTGATGCGCTGGCCACGCGCCACCCGCCGCGCGCCGCTTTCGAAACAAGCCTCCCCCTGATGCCGGATGCGCCCTGCAACGGGTTTTGGTTTGGCCGGGCAGGAATAGAGCTATTGCGCTGATTTTTCGTTGGAGTCCGTTATGAACCACTCACCTTCTTTTTTACAGCACTCCCCCCTTTCCCTCTTGCCCGGCATGGCGCGTGAAAAACTGGGCAATTGCCTGGCGCATGTGCGTATTCCAGCATTTACTGTGCCATCGCCCCTGGCACGCATTTCCGCCCATCTGCCGCAATTGCCGCCGACGCTGGCGCTGGTGATCGCGCTCAACCAAGTACCGGAAACGGTATTGCCGCGCGCCACACTCGCCCCGCTCGACGGACGACATCTCAGGGTCTGCGTATTGGACGCGGGACTCAGTCTTGATTTCACCCTGTGCGGCGAGCGTTTTCGTCCTTGTCGCGCTCATGCCACGCCCCCCGATCTGGTCATTTCAGCCACGGCGCGGGATTTTCTCGCCCTGGCCTGGCGCGAAGAAGACGCGGACACCCTGTTTTTTGCCCGCCGCCTGACCATGACCGGCGACACCGAACTGGGGCTCCTGGTCAAGAACACCCTGGACGCCATTGACTGGCGCGCCGGATCGCGCTGATGACCCGCGTGGCGGAAAGCATTTTCTCCACAAGCAGAATACTGGAGTGAGGAAGCGTCAAAACAGATGTCAGGGATCAGAAAAATCGCCGGGCGCAAAGCGCCCGCATACTGTTTTCTCTGTCATCTGTCCTCTGCGCTCTGAACCTCAAAGCCCACCACGTTGCGCGTCTTCTTGCTGAATTCCACCCCGATCAAATAAATGGGCTGCTGGTGCGGATCGTATTTGTCGGCGTATTTTTTCGCCTTGATCTGCGCCAGGGCTTTTCCTTCCGCTTCATCTTCCACCACCTTGAATTCAAAGAGATAAATCTGCCCATTGAATTTGACCGCCATATCCAGCCGCCCGTGATTGCTCACGTCTTCCAGGACGATCTCCAGTCCCAGCGCGGCAAAGGTGGCGTAGAACACGCTGGCGTAATAGCCCTCGAATGTGTCGATGTTGTTATTGACGTACCAGTTGTAGGGAATGCTGGCATAGAGCGAAAAGAAGATTTCCCGTATGCGCTCGAAATCATTGATTTCCAAGGCGTCGTAAAGGGCGAATCGACTTTCTTCCGCCTTGCGCGGATTGTCGACCCAGCGCCCCATGACATTGCCTGTCAACGCGCTGCGGACTTCATGATTGGGGTAGGTGAGCGCAAACGAAATGTTCTCGCCTCGTTTTTTCTCCTCGGCGATGGTCAAATAGCCGGACTGGAACATCAGGGCTTCGGTGGAAAT
>JAITCV010000221.1 GCA_031282905.1 Azoarcus sp.
CGCGCAAGGTTGGCTGTACGGCAAACCACAGCCTGCGGACAAGATACTGAAACAAGGCGGCTAGTAGTGTTTTATTCTTGATGGAACTTTTCATCAACGGCAACGACAGTAGGGGCACGGCGCGCCGTGCCCCTACATGGTTGCCATGTTTCCGGGCATGGTTGAATTTATAAGGTTCAATCAGCGTGAAACACCACATTAGCCTCACAGACTGAATACAAGGAAAAATCCACCGCATGGAATTCATCGACCTTCCTCAAATGATCGCCGCGGACGGCAGCATCCGTCTGCCGGGTTCCAAGAGCATCTCCAATCGGGCGCTGCTGCTGGCCGCGCTCTCCGCGGGCACGACCGAAGTGCGCGGCCTGCTTGCTTCCGACGATACGGCGCGGATGCTGGAAGCATTGAAGGTACTGGGCGTGGATGTCGTCGAAACCGGCACGGGCCACTGGCGTGTCCATGGCTGCGGCGGGCGATTCCCGAACCGGCGGGCGGAATTGTTCCTGGGCAACGCGGGCACGGCGTTCCGCTCGCTGACCGCCGCCCTGGCGCTGGCGGAAGGAGAATACGTGCTGAAAGGCGTGGCGCGCATGCATGAACGGCCCATCGGCGATCTGGTCGACGCCTTGCGCACATGCGGTGCGGATATCGAATATCTGGAAAAGGAAGGCTATCCGCCCTTGCGTCTGAAGCCCGTCCGCAGCCGTTCCCGCATCCGTCCCGCCCGCATCCGTCCCGATGTGGTGCGCATTCGCGGCGATGTCTCCAGCCAGTTCCTCACCGGCCTGTTGATGGCCCTGCCGCTGACCGGGGCGGAAACGGTGGTGGAAGTCGAAGGCGAACTGATCTCCCGGCCCTATGTCGAGATCACCCTCGATCTCATGGCGCGCTTCGGCGTCCACGTGGCGTGCCGGGGCTGGCAGTCCTTCACCATTGCCGGGACGAGCTATGTTTCTCCCGGCATACTTCATGTGGAAGGCGATGCCTCTTCCGCATCCTATTTCCTCGCGCTGGGCGCGATTGGCGCGACAGCGGACAAGCCCCTGCGGGTGGAAGGCGTGGGCCGGGATTCCATCCAGGGCGACGTGGGCTTTGCCGACGCGCTGGCGCAAATGGGGGCGAGGATCGAAATGGGGCCGGACTGGATCCAGGCCAGCGCGCCATCCGGCAAGTTGCGCGGCATCACGCTCGATTGCAACGCCATTCCCGACGCCGCCATGACCCTGGCCATCGTCGCCCTGTTCGCCCAAGGCGAAACCCGGCTCGACAATATCGCCAGTTGGCGGGTCAAGGAAACCGACCGCATCGCCGCGATGGCGAGGGAACTCGGCAAACTCGGCGTGCGCGTGGAAGAAGGCGCGGATTGGCTGCGCATCATCCCGCCCGGCGCCGCCCATTCCTTGCATGCGGCAATCATCGATACTTATGACGATCACCGCATGGCGATGTGTTTTTCACTCGCCGCGTTCGGCGTGCCGCTGCGCATAAACGATCCCGGCTGCACCGCCAAGACCTTTCCCGGTTATTTCGAGCATTTCATTCGTCTGGCGCGCCCCGCGCCGGTGATCGCCATCGATGGTCCGACGGCCTCCGGCAAGGGCACGGTCTCCGCCCGCGTCGCGCGCGCGCTCGGCTTTCACTACCTCGACTCCGGGGCACTGTACCGCCTGACCGCGTTGGCGGCGCGGGACGCGGGCATCGATTGGGAAGACGAAGCCGCCGTGGCGGAGATTGCCGCGCGGCTGGAAGTGGAATTCAGTGAAGCAGAAACCCGTCTGGGCGGCAAGGCGGTTGGCGCGGCAATGAGAGAAGAAGCCATCGCCGCGGGCGCATCGAAAGTCGCTGCGCTCCCCGCGGTCAGGAATGCGCTCCTGTTCCGCCAGCGCGCTTTCCATCGCGCGCCCGGCCTCGTCGGCGATGGCCGCGACATGGGGTCGGTGGTCTTTCCACAGGCAACGCTCAAGGTTTTCCTCACGGCCAGTGCCGAAGTGCGGGCCGAACGGCGTTACCGCCAATTGCTCGCCGCCGGACGGGAGGCTGATCTTGCCGTCATTCTCGCCGACCTGGAAACGCGCGACGCGCGTGACCGCCAACGCGCGCTTGCGCCGCTGCGCCAGGAAAAGGATGCCCTGCTGCTGGACACCGACACGCTCGACATCGAGGCCGCGACCCGCCGGGTACTGGAATGGTATGAGCAGCGACTACGTCCGCAATGACGTTCGGGCGTATTCACATTTCACGAATGGACATGGCGGTGAAATTCAATGGGCAGGTCTATCTCTTTGAATTCAAGGTAGTGGAAGAGACCCAAGCGCCAGGAAAAGCCTGGCGCGGATCAAGGCGAAAAAATACGCCCATTCATCTGATCGGGGTGGAATTCAGCCGATCAGCGCGTAATGTGGTGGGGTTTGAAGTCGAGGCAATTCAAAGGATTCAAAGGGCGGAGGGCGGAAAAAAGAAAAAACACTTGCCCGGCCCAGAACTCTGCTCATGAATGAGCCATCAGCCATGCGCGCCATTGTTTGAACAAGTGCTCATTGGTCGCCGCGACCACGGCGCGCCTGATCGCTGGCCCCGCCAGCAGGGTGCCGCCTTCAAGGGATGCGGCGCGTCCACCCGCTTCACTCAGGATCAACTGTCCGGCGGCGTAATCCCACAGACGCTGCCCGCCGTGCATATAGACATCGAGCCGACCAGCGGCGACGAAGCACCATTCGAGCGCGCTGGAGCCAAAATTGCGCTGCGAGTAATAAGGCGGTCGCGCCACCAGTTCATCGCCAAGATGGGCGCTGATGCGCTTGAAATCCACCCCGGCCACCGCATCGGGCAAACGGATCGCGCCGCCATGCAAGGGCAATTTTTCACCGTTCAGAAAAGCGCCTTCGCCCTTGGCGGCGGAAAAACTCTCGTCGGCGATCGGGTTATGCACCACGCCGAGGCAGGTTTCATGATCGACCAGCCAGGCGACCGCAACCGCGAAAAATGGGATGCCATTGGCAAAGTTGGTCGTGCCGTCGATCGGATCGATGCACCATAAGCCCTGCCGTCCTTCGCCCCATAGCCGGGCCTGTTCTTCGGCGCTCATCTCCTCGCCCAGCACTGCCCCCTGAAGCAGATGGGGCAGTGCCTCGATGAGCCGATGCTGCATGGCGAGATCGGCATCGGTGCACAGCGTGCCGTCCGCCTTGTGACTACGGGCGGCATTGAGGTAACGCGGCAGGATTTCCTCGCGCGCGACATTGCGCACCAGGGTTTCGAGTTCGCGCAACTTGGCGAGCAAGGGCGGCCCGGAACTATTGATCGTCATCGTATCGTCCGTGAAACGGAAAAAGGGAAAGGTTCTGCGTGTGTCGACGTCGGCCAAAGCATACCAATTCTTTCGACACGACATTGGATGGCACACGGTCGCCATCTACGCCCGTCTCCGCCGGAATATCCAGGTATCCTTGTCCGAGGCTTCGGGCGCGAAAGCGTAACCCTCGGCATCGAAGTCGCGCAAATCCTCGACAAACGCCGCTCGTTTGTCCATGGCATAACGACTCATCAGCCCACGCGCGCGTTTGGCATGAAAACTGATGATCTTGTAACGTCCGTCCTTCCAATCCTCGAACACCGGCGTCACGACACGCGCGCCGAGTCCTGAAGAACGAACCGACTTGAAATATTCAGCGGACGCGAGATTGACCAGCACCCGTGCTTGCCCGGATTCTTCCGCATCCTCTCGCAACAGGGCGGCGAGCGCGGCGGTGATGCGATCTCCCCAGAAAGCGTAGAGGTCCTTGCCGCGCGCGTTGATGAGCCTGCTCCCCATTTCCAGCCGGTAAGCCTGGATCAAGTCGAGCGGCCGCAACAAGCCGTAAAGCCCGGAGAGGATGCGCAGATGAGCTTGTGCCCAATCAATGCCTTCAGCATCAAGCGTGCGCGCAGAAATGCCATCGTAGACATCGCCATCGAACGCGAACAATGCCGGGCGAGCATTCTCCATGGTGAAAGGGCGCGACCATGCCGCATAACGCGCCACATTGAGGCTGGCCAGCGTATCCGACAACTTCATCAACGTGGCGATTTCCGCGGGCGCTTTCTGGCGCAACAGCCCGATCAGTTCAGCGGCATCATCGAGGAAATCCGCTTGCTCCGGCGATGGCAATGGCGGCAATGGGGTTTCGTAGTCGAGCGCCTTGGCGGGCGAAATGACGAGAATCATGGCAAAACCTGGTGAACGAAGGCGGTAATGGTAACGTAACGCGCAAGGCGAAACAGGTCGGGCCCCGGCGCCTATGCGCATGGACATCATGAGGGAAAGGGGGCGGCCAGCGGGCGCGGATACATGTCATGGAGGATCGAGGACGGGGCGGATGAAAATTTTTTTGCTTCGTGAAATCAGCCGCCAAACGCGCGGGGGAATGAACTTCACCAGGATGGAATAGAAGGCCGAACGGCCCGCCGTCGTGAAAGATGACATCAGGTCAATCATGTAACATGATATCCTGATGGCGCTCGAGCCGCTATTTGGGTAGATATCCATTGAGGAAACCACGATTGACGGATAGTGGACAAGCGCACAGAATTTTTTCCGGTTCATGACCCAACCCCACCAAGAGAGAGGCAATACCATGGAAATGGACATAGCAAAACGTATCCACGCGCAACTCACTTCCAACCCTGTCGTGCTGTACATGAAGGGCACACCACAGTTTCCGCAGTGCGGCTTTTCTTCCACGGCAGTGCGGATGCTGAAAGCGTGTGGTATCCAGGATTTTCTCGCGGTCAATGTGCTTGACGACGAGGATATCCGCCAGGGCATCAAGAAACATGCCAATTGGCCGACGATTCCACAGCTTTATATCCAGGGGGAATTCATCGGCGGCAGCGACATCATCCGCGAAATGCAGCGCAGCGGCGAATTGCAGCAATTGCTCAAGAATGCTGGTGTCGTCGCCTGAAAATCGGCATGGAAATCCGCATTCAGGCGTTCGCCACCCGCGAGCTGGTCAATGACAATCGGGTCGACAGGACTTCGAGGAAGGCTTTGTAGAAATGCATTCGGCAGGTGTCCGAGGCATGTTGCAGGGCCACGGCGCGGATGGTGAGCACCCGGGCCACGGTGGTGGCCGCGACCGAGGCGGAGCGCACGCCGTTACCGGCGGAGAAAAGCGCGATTTCGCCGAAACAATCGCCCGCGGTGAGGATGTCGAGCAGTTTGCCGTTTCTCAGCACTTGCGCTTCGCCCGCAGCGAGAAAGCAGATGTGGTCTCCGGATTCGCCTTCCTTGAGGATGACCGTGCCGGGCTGTACCTGGTTCCATTGCGCGAAGCCGATGATTTCCCACAATTCGGCGTCGTTGAAATCGCGGAAAAACGCCATGGCGCGCAGGGATTGGAATTTTTCGGTATCGGGCAGGGTCTGGGCGTCGTGTTCGATTTCGCGGTTGCGGAAGGCGAGCGCGAGGTCGTGGGAAAACTCGGCCCAGTTTTGATAGCGGTGGTCGATGTCCTTTTCCATCGCGCGGCTCACGATGGCGCAGAACGCATGGGGAATGTCCGCGCGATAGGTGAGCGGCGACGGCGGGGTTTCGTTGGCGATGCGGTATATCAGGCTGTAATTGTTGTCGGCATCGAACGGCAGCCGCCCGGTGAGAAGCTGGTACATCACCACGCCAAGCGAATAAATGTCGGTGCGGTGGTCGAGCGGGGCTTCTCGCACCTGCTGCGGCGACATGTAGGCCGGGGAGCCAAGGTTGGCGACCTGGGTGGCGTCGCTCGCACTGTGGAGAGCGGCGCCGAAATCGGTGATCTTGATATCGCTGCCTCCGGGGCTCGCGAGCAGGATATTGGCGGGCTTGATGTCACGATGGGTGACGCCCTTGCGAAAGGCATAGTCGAGCGCGCGCGTGCATTTGAAGATGATCTCGATCACCTGCTCGAACGGCGCCAGTTTGCCGGGCTGGATGATTTGTTCGAGGGTGCCGCCGGGGACGTATTCCATGACCACGTAGGCATTGTCTTCATCGAGCACCGCGTCGAAGATCTGCACGATGTGGGGGTGGATGAGTTTGCCCGCGAGCGAGGCTTCATTGACCAGCAACTGGCGGTGGAGCCGGATGTTGTGGGGAGTGCGCGCCATGCCGGGGTCGAGATGTTTCACCGCGACTTCGCGCTGGTGGAACGAGTCCCAGGCGAGGTAGACCATGCTGCTCGCGCCCGCGCCGATCAGGCGGCGGATGTCGTATTTGCCGATTTTCATCAGGGACATGGTCTAGCCCAGGCGTGCGCGCGCGCGCGCAATGGCCGCGCGCACCGTGTCGGGCGCAGTGCCGCCGATGTGCGCGCGCGACGCCAGCGAGCCGGCGATGCTCAGTACCGTGAAAACGTCCCCGTCCAGCCGGGAAGCCGCGCCGGGAACGGCGGCCATCGCCGCTTTCAGTTCGTCGAGCGTCAACGCGGGCAGATCCTTGCCCAGTTCCCTGGCCGCGCGCACCGCCCGCGCCACCGCTTCGTGCGCGTCACGGAAAGGCAGACCGCGCTTGACCAGATAGTCGGCGAGATCGGTCGCGGTGGCATGACCTTGCGATAGTGCGGCGAGCATGTTGTCGGCTCTGACATGAATGCCGGCGATCATTTCGGCATAGATGCGCAAGGTATCGATTACCGTATCGGCGGCATCGAACAGGGGTTCCTTGTCTTCCTGATTGTCCTTGTTGTAGGCCAACGGCTGCCCCTTCATCAGGGTGAGCAAGGCGACCAGATGGCCGTTTATCCGTCCGGTCTTGCCACGCACGAGTTCGGGCACGTCGGGGTTTTTCTTCTGCGGCATGATCGACGAGCCGGTGCAGTAACGGTCGAGGAGGACGATGAAGCCCACGCGTGGGGACATCCACAGGATCAGTTCTTCCGAGAAGCGCGAGAGGTGGGTCATCAGCAGCGCGCAGGCGGCGCAGAATTCGATGGCGAAATCACGATCGGAGACTGCGTCGAGCGAGTTCTCGCACACGGCCTCGAAACCGAGTTCGGCGGCGACGAATTCGCGGTCGATCGGGTAGCTGGTGCCCGCGAGCGCCGCCGCGCCCAGCGGCAGGCTGTTCATCCGGCGGCGGCAATCGGTAAACCGTTCGGCATCGCGCCGGGTCATTTCGTAATAGGCCATCAGGTGATGGCCGAACGTCACCGGCTGGGCGACCTGCAAGTGGGTAAACCCCGGCAGCGGCGTGGCGGCGTGCTGTTCGGCGACGGCGAGCAGCGCGCGTTGGAATTCGCCGATCAGGAGGAGAATCTGGTCGGTGGCCTCGCGCAGCCACAGGCGGATGTCGGTGGCGACCTGGTCGTTGCGGCTGCGCCCGGTGTGGAGGCGCTTGCCCGCGTCGCCGACCAGCGCGGTGAGGCGCTTTTCGATGTTGAGGTGTACGTCCTCGTCGTCGAGGTTCCAGGCGAATTCCCCACGTTCGATCTCACCCCTGATCGTTGCCATGCCGTGCTCGATGGCGGCGAGGTCGGTTCCGGCGATGATGCCCTGGCGGGCAAGCATGCGGGCGTGGGCCAGCGAGCCGCGAATATCCTGCATCGCCATGCGCTGGTCAAAATCCACCGAGGCGGTGTAGCGTTTGACCAATTCGGAGACGGGTTCGGAAAAAAGCCCCGACCAGGTTTTGGCCGCGGGGGCTGAATCCGCGGAAGCTGAATCGATGGCCGGAGCAGGAGAACTCTTTTCTGTCATAATGCGTCGATATCGGGAAAGCGCCGCGTGGTCCGTGTGGCTGACGGCGCTTCGTTTGAATGTTGAGATTCGAGATTTCCAATGCGTGGCCGGCTTGCCCGGACGCCTGACCGATGGCGAGTATAAAACAAAAGCCTTCCCTGCCCGGAAGCTCCTCCTTGCCGGATTTCCGCAACATGGGGGTGATTTTTCGCGTGTTGCTGGTGGTGAATCTGCTCGCGGCCCTCACCGCGCTGATTCGCGCGGACGATATCGTGAAGCTGGCCGCCGAGATGATGATGATGGCGGCGCGGGTGGAATTGCCGCTGTTCGTCATCCTGAGCGCGCTCTATATGCTGGCGCCGTGGTTTGCGCGCTTGTCGGCATTGCGCGCGTGCGCCTTGCTCGCCAGTGTGGTGCTCGCCTCCACGCTGGCGATGTGGCCGGTGCTCGCCAATGCCGATGACAACCTGTGGCGATGGTCGATGTGGGCGGTCGCCGCGACCACCATCTGCCTCAGCTATTTCGAATATCGCACCCAGATGTTCTCGCCCGCGCTCACCGAAGCCAGGCTGCTGGCGCTCACCGCCCGTATCCGCCCGCATTTCCTGTTCAATTCGCTCAATGCCGTGCTCGGGGTCATTCGCTCCGACCCGCGGCGCGCGGAGCAGGGACTGGAAGAACTCGCGGATCTGTTCCGCGTCTTCATGC
Organism: Azoarcus sp.; assembly: GCA_031282905.1. Lineage (GTDB taxonomy): Bacteria > Pseudomonadota > Gammaproteobacteria > Burkholderiales > Rhodocyclaceae > WRNU01. The sequence continues at coordinate 8,401 of JAITCV010000221.1, forward strand.
GCGACAAACGCGACCTGGTGCCGCTGGGCGATGAAATTGCTCTCTGCGAGCGCTATATCAACCTGGAGACCCTGCGCCTGGGCGACAAGTTGCGCGTGCGCTGGGATGTCGCCGGAACTCGCGCGAATATACCGTTGGGACGGGTGAAAGTGCCTCCGCTCCTGCTCCAGCCCCTGCTTGAAAACGCGGTATACCATGGCATCGAGCCGACCCTGCACGGCGGCGAGATCATCGTGCGCATCGGGGTGCGCCATAATGATCTGTTGCTTGAAGTCGATAACCCCGTGGCCGAATCCCACCCTCACCATAGCGGCAACAAAATGGCCCTGGACAACATCCGTGAACGCCTGATGCTCTATTACGATCTCGAAGCCGACCTGATCAGTTTTCGCCGTCATGGGCGTTACCGTGTGCGGGTGCGGCTGCCCATGCGGAAATCCTCACGATGAACACCGCGAGCAGCCCACGCCCCTTGCGCGTGCTGATCGTCGATGACGAAGCCCCGGCGCGGACGCGCCTGCGCGATCTGCTCGACGACATTGCC
>JAITCV010000248.1 GCA_031282905.1 Azoarcus sp.
GTGAATTCGCTGCCGCCGACCTCAATTGATTTTCGCCAGACATTTTTGATATTCGGAACCGCCAGGAAGTCGCCGTCGTATGCCTTGGAAGTAAGTTTTTTGTGGAGCGCCGGGGTAAGAGCAGGAAGCGCATCAACAGGAATGTTTGAGCACCAGGAAGAGATGAAACCTTTGAAGTTGCTGTGACTTCCTTGGGTAACCCGGCTGGCCCCTTTGTACGAGGCGATGTAGGTGTAGAGCGGCATTGCTGAAAACCCTAACGTTCAAGCTCAGGGATACGATGTTAGGTGATGGTCTGCGGTAATGCAAGATGGACGAAAGCGGGGGGCAATCCAAAGTGAAGGAAAAGTCTTGCTGCAATGACGAGGCGGGGGCGTCGGTTTTGTAGGTTGGATTAGCGCAGCGTAATCCGACATTCGTCCCCACGATGCGCAGCATCGCAAATCAAAGAAATCAAAGAACAGCGGCGCTGCGCGCCGATGATGAACAAATGTCGGATTACGCCTTCGGCTAATCCAACCTACAACCCCGTCGCTTCACAAAACCCCCATTTCCCCTTTCCGCGCCGTTTACACACCGCGTCTACGATGGCTCCACCTTTTTCGCAGGAGAGCATGATGGTACGCGAGGCTGCGGCAACCCCCGTTTTCTTCGCCGCCTGCCCGCCGTCGGCACGCTGGCAACGTCCTGCGCAACACCGCCTTGATCGCCCTGCAAGCCGACGGCAAACCCGTTGCCGCCTGGCTGCACGAAGGCATCACACTCGCCGTGGTCGCGCCCACGCCGACGTGCCGTGCGATTCAAAGTGGCGCAAACAAACGAAACGCGACCGCTTGCCTCGTGCTCTGACCGAATCCGGGGCAGGCAAGGTGCTCTGAGCCCGCGCTATAATTCCACGTTTATTTTTCCGCACACTGCGTCAGAGGTTCATATGGCTGGTCACTCGAAATGGGCCAATATCCAGCACCGCAAGGGTCGTCAGGACGCCAAACGGGGCAAGATTTTCACCAAGCTGATCAAGGAAATCACCGTCGCGGCCAAGATGGGCGGCAGCGACATTACCGCCAACCCCCGGCTGCGGCTGGCGGTCGACAAAGCCAAGGGCGAATCGGTGCCCAAGGACACCATCGAAAACGCGATCAAACGCGGCACCGGACAACTCGATGGCGTGGTCTATGAGGAAGCCCGTTACGAGGGCTATGGTATCGCGGGCGCTGCGGTGATGGTCGATTGCCTCACCGACAACAAGATCCGTACCGTTGCCGATGTGCGCCACGCCTTTTCGAAATATGGCGGCAACATGGGTACCGACGGTTGTGTGGCGTTCCAGTTCAAGCATTGCGGGCAATTGCTCTTCGCCCCCGGCACCGACGAGGACGCGTTGATGGAGGCCGCGCTCGAAGCCGGCGCCGAGGATGTTCTCGCCAATGATGACGGCTCGATCGAAGTGCTCACCGGCCCATGGGAATTTACCGCCGTGCGCGAGGCGTTGGGCAAAGCCGGTTTCAAGGCCGAATTCGGCGAAGTCACGATGAAGGCGCAGAACGAGACCGAATTGTCCGGCGATGATGCTGAACGCATGCAAAGATTGCTCGAAGCGCTCGAAGCGCTCGATGACGTGCAGGAGGTCTATTCCTCTGCCGTGTTCAGCGCAGAGTAGATTCCATGCGCATCCAGATGGCAGACGGTGGCGATGCTTCGGCTTTGATCGCCACCCGCATTCTTGGTCTTGACCCGGGGCTGAGGATTACCGGCTTCGGCCTCATCGATATGCAGGGCAACCGCTTGCGCTATGTTGCCAGTGGCTGTATCCGTGGCGCCGATGGCGCCGCCAGCGCCTTGCCCATCCGCCTCAAGACCCTGTTCGACGGCGTGCGCGAAGTCATCGACCGTTACCACCCCGACCTCGCCGCGGTGGAAAAGGTTTTCGTCAGCGTCAATCCTCAATCCACCTTGCTTTTGGGCCAGGCGCGCGGCGCGGTGATCTGCGGCGCGGTCTCCAGCGATCTGCCTGTGAGCGAATACACCGCGCTGCAAGTCAAACAGGCCGTGGTCGGTCATGGCAAGGCGGCGAAGGAGCAGGTGCAGCACATGGTGATGCGCTTGCTCGATCTGCCCGCCGCGCCCCAGGCGGATGCCGCCGACGCACTGGCCTGCGCGATTTGCCATGCGCATGGCAGCACGGGGCTGGGGGCGCTGGCCGGAAGCGGTCACGGTCGACGTGGCGGACGCATGCTGATGCGTTGATTTCATCCTGAATTCCTCGGTTGGCTACGGAAAATATAAAGAGCACGTATAAAAATCAGTACCTCATCAAATCAAGAATTATCCTGTTTTCATCACTCATTCTCGATATGGGTATTATATTCACCTGTTTTCCATCTTGACCCGGCTCGGGGCGGCTGATGCGGCCCGAGCCGAAGGTTTTCAGTCTGTGGTGCGGCGCTGCTACACCACGGCACCCATTTTTATAATTGTGGAATAAGGAGAGCAAACAAGGGCACAAAGGCAGGCCATATCCAAAAGCAGAACAACGATGGCGAGTTTTCCCGGCCAGCGCCAGATTGTCCAGGCCACGAGCAGCGCGCAGGCAAACGGCAGTATCCACCACCAGTCCATGATACTGAACATGAATTTCGTATAGGCCGTCTGCTCGACGCTGAATGTCTTGTAGAGCCGTTCGAATTCCTGTTTGGTGCCGTTATACATTGTGACAATGAAAACGATCTGCGCGAGGATCAAAAGAATGGCAACGCTGTAAAACGCGATTTTCTTCTTCATGACCCGTCCTTTGGTAAGAGAATGAAGCATTATACAGGCTCAATACGGCGGCAGAAGACGGCGGAAACCGTGGCACAGTACGACGAAAAGGAAAAACAGATTGCGCGGCAAGGCCATCGGCCAGAACCATGAAACCCGTCCGGGCGATTGTCCGGTTTGCGCAAGCCGACTCAATCTTTGCGCGACTTTTTGCAATAAGGCCACGTTGAGCGGCGCATCGAAAATGCCGTCGATCCACTCCGGTGGAATGCTCGTTACGCCGGAACTGGCACCGGCAAGCGCGCCGGCGATGGTGGCCACGGTATCTGTGTCGCCGCCACATTCAATGACGGATTCCATCGTTGTCCGAAAATCGCCAAAATGCCGATACCATGCATAAATCGCCACCGGCACGGTGTGATACACATAAGCGCCAACGCCTTTTTGCAAACCAAGGCGATCGGCAAAATCGATCACGGACACATTGTCTTGCCAGGATTGGCGCATCTGTTCGATTTGCCCGCGCCATTCTTCATCGCTTGCTGCCGTATCAACGTTGTCTGGATGATCGTCTCCATGGGCGGCAATGAATCACCTTGCATTGCCAGCGCCGCGAGATTCGCCACCGCCAGAGCGCCGGTCAGCGCTTTCGGATCGGTGTGGGTCAAACGTGTCGAGGCGCGGACAAACGCGGCGCGTTGTTGCGCGCCGTCTACCACGGCGAAAATCGCGGCGCGCATCGCCGGGCCATTGCCTGCGGAAAATACACCGCTGCCATGCGGCGAAAAACCGCAACACAGCTTGAGACACGCCTTGGCCGTCGCCATGCCGATGCCGGGCGGAAGGCGCAGGAACCACCAGCGCAAGCGCCATGCCAGTTTCCTGGCAAAACGCGCGGCATCATTCGATTCGTCGAGCAGGCTTTGCGCGACCATGAACGTATGTTCGGTGTCGTCGCTCACCATGCCGTGCCCGAACAGCAGGCGATGGCGCAATTTTCCGGGCAACAGGCGTTTTGCGCGCCGTCGCGGGATGGCTTCACAGGGCAAACCGAGGGCATCGCCCACCGCCGCGCCGAGCAGGATTCCGGCAATACGGTAAACGTTGTTATTGGGTGTATTCAAGGTTCAAGATTCATCAGGATGATTTTTGGGTAACCGGCTTGTGGCCGTTCACCATATCACACGGAATTTGATTCAGGCGGACAACAGGCAGGAGGTCGTTCTCCTTCTTCTTGCATTACCGCGGGTCATCGCCTAATATTGTGCCTCCTGAACTTTCACGCAAGGAGAACAGCATGGCAACAAATGAAACATTCGTACAAGAATACATAGAGACGTGGAGTACGACCGATGATGCGAAACGTGATGCGTTGGTGGCGAAGCTATATGCAGATAACGCCACATTTTATGCTGCGGAACCCGGCGATGAAGCGATAGACGTGCATGGGCATGAAGCAATCGCTGGCAATATCAAACATGTGAACGTGCGAGACATTCAGGGCCATGGCGTGCGAAATCGGCTTGTCGATTTTGCGGTCAATCATGACATGACCAAGGTGTCGTGGCAAATGATCGCACCAAACGGCGCGGTCGTTGTGAACGGAACAAGTGTTTTGCTGCTTGACGAGGACGGCAGGATTAGCCGTGATTATATTTTTGTGAGTAAAGTGTAATCATAAAATACCGCCATTTTCAGAGAACGATCAGTAAACCGGTATGCACAAGAGCCATACAAGGAATATTGAGCCAACGGCCACGGGAATGACCATTCCGATAACCGATTGAGAAAATACGCGAATCGTGTGTGCCAGTTCTTGTTCGCTCAATACGTGCCGTGTGCCCCGCCAGGTATGTACGCTCAGTGCCCCAAAATAGACAACGCCTGCTGCGGCGATGATCAACTCGTAGAAGAACTGCGGTTTGCCATGATCAGTCATGACCACGCCAGCGAGCATCAGCACGAAAAAACACACAAGGAAAGCGCTTGTTGTCACTATTGTCAGTATGGCGCGCTTCATGGTTTTCAGGAGTTGAAGATCGATGGCGTGCAGGTGGTTCAAAGCGATCCGTAGGAGTGCAGGCCGGAGAGAAACATGTTTACGCCAATGAAGGCGAAAGTGGTGACGAACAGGCCGACGACCGCCCACCATGCCAGGATTGCGCCGCGCAGGCCACGGGTAAGGCGCATGTGCAGCCAGGCGGCGTAATTCAGCCAGACGATGAGCGCCCAGGTTTCCTTGGGGTCCCATTGCCAATAGGTGCCCCAGGCTTCGGCGGCCCATAGCGCGCCGAGGATGGTAGCGATGGTGAAAAAGGCAAAGCCGATGGCGATGGCCTTGTACATCACGTCTTCGAGTACGACGGGGGCGGGCAGGCGGCTGGTGAGAATGCCGCGGGCAACGAGCAGGTGGGCAATGCCGACCATGGCGGCGAGGGCGAAAGCGCCATAGCCGATGAAGTTGGCCGGAACGTGCACCTTCATCCAGTAGGATTGCAGGGCGGGAATCAGCGGCTGGATCTGGTAGGCCTCGCGGGTAAAGGCGTACCAGAGCAGGAAGAGCACCGCGGCCGAAATGATCAGCAACACAAAGGCGCCCAGCTTGCGGGTGGCATAGCGGCCTTCGTAGAACAGGTAGAGCAGCGCGGTGATCAGGCTGAAGAGCACGAAGACTTCGTAGAGATTGCTGATCGGAATATGGCCGATCTCCGGTCCGAGCAGGTAGGACTCGTACCAGCGCACGAACAGCCCGGTCGTGCCCATGACCGCCGCCGCCCAGGTAAGCGTGCTGCCGGTGTGTTCGGCGAAGGTCGAGCGCGTGGCCAGCCCCAACCAGTAAGCGCCGGTGGCGATGAAGAACAGCGCGCTCATCCATGAGATCGCGGTCTGGCTGGAGAGCAGGTATTTGAGGAAGAACACCTGTTCGGCGCGCGCCAGATCGTCCTGGTACAGCCCGACGCCCGCGAGCGCGAGCAGGGTGACCAGCGCGAGAAAGACGCGGAAGGGCCGCCAGTAGCAGCCGATGACGGCGAGGATGGGAACGTGGATGGCGAGGATGGCCCGGTCGTAACCGTCCATGAGATCACCATAACGGAGAAAGGTGGCGATTCCGCCCGCGATCAGGGCGAACGCATAGAGCCAGTCGCCGGGCGTGCGCCGTTTCAACCAGTTGCCCAGCGGTGCGGGTGAGGGCAGGGCGGGGGGCGTCGCCGGGGGCGGGGAAGAGGCTAGTTCCATGAGAGTGCTCGCTGGGGTTTTCAGTCAGGCGTTTCGTTCAAGCCCGATCGGGATGGATTATTGCCCGCGCCCAGCGCAGCAGCCAGTGCTTCGCGGTGGCGGGCGAAGGTCTCGTCGATATCCAAGGTCTTGCGGTTCGAGGACAGGGCAAGTAGTGCTTCATCATTGTTGAGCAGGACGAAAAGCCGCCGCTCGCGCACGTAGAGCATGGTGAAGACGCCGATCACCAGCAACAGCGCGCCGAGATAGACCGGCGTCTTGCCCGGTGAGCGCGCGGCTTGCAGCACGCTGGCCTGACGCTGTTCGAAAGCGGAGAGACGCAGGTAGACCGGCGCGCCGTAAGTCATGCTGTCATTGATCGCGGTGAGGCTGTCGCGCACGAAACGGGCGTGCTCCTCGCTGGCTTCGAAGAGTGGCTGCCCTGCGTCTTCGCGCGCCATCATCCAGCTTTCCCAGGCCAGTCCCTGGAGAATCTTGATGAAGGCGGTGCCGGTGTTGTCGCGCTCGGTTTCGGGTACGGCGGCTTCGATGAAACGGCCCAGGGCGTCGAAGCCGCCGCTGGCAAACAGGGTCAGCGTGTGTTCCGCGGCTTCCTGGATGCGTTCGCGCAAGGTGCTGTCGGTGGCGGCGTTGACGTTGTGTTCGGCGAAACGGCGGGCGAGCGCGGCATGACGCACGGGGTCGAGCATGACGCGGCGCAGGGCAAACCAGATATCGCCGCTCGCGTCGTCGAGGGGGATGCGCAGATAGCGGAACGGCTCCGCCTGACTTGCGCGCACGCCGCTGAACAGGTACCAACGCCCTTCGAGCTGGATCGGCAGCATGTAATTGTTGAATTCCAGCGCCTGACCGGCACTGTCGCGCAGCTTGAAGCTGTAGCTCGGACCGACGTTGGTCAGGGTCTTGCTGTCCGGCGCGCGCGCGCCGCTGCCCGTGAAATCGCTGAAACTCCGTCCGCCCGTCCGCCCACCCGTTCCGTCCGTCCCGCCCGTTCCGTCCTCGGTTCCGCCCGCTGCCGCGCTGCTGCCGGTGTTTTCGACATTGAGCGGGCGCAAACCGGTGAGTTCCAAGCGGTAATCCTGTCCGCCAATACCAAGTTGCACACCCGAACCGACTTCGCCGCTGAAATCGAGCACCGACTGCGCGCCGGGAGCCAGGCCCAAGGCGGAGAGGTGGAGGATGGAGCCGCCGTCGTCGAAACTCGCCTGGTACAGGGTGACGCCGCGGTATTCGAGCGGTTTGTTGACTTCGATGCTGTGCTCGAAACGCTCGCCGCTTTCCGAGTCGGTAATCACCACGTCGCTGGCAAAGCGTCTTGGCATACCGTTTTCGTAATGGTCGACGTGGAAACGCTTGAGCGCAATGGAAAACGGCAGCGGCTGGAGCAGGATGCCGTCGCCAACGCCCACTACGCCGAAACTGGATGAGCGCCCTTCGGGGATGTAAACATTGGCACGATAGCTCCAGTTGTTCACGTCGAGACGGGCGCTCTCGGGAATGTCGGCGATCAACTGATTGCCGTTGGTGGGAGCCTTGCCGCTGAAAAACATCTGCATACGCAAGGGCAAGTTGCCGTCCATGAGGCCCCCGAGGCAGATCAGCACGATGGCGCCGTGGGCGAAAAAATAGCCGATGCGTCCCGCGCCACCCTGTTTGGCGGCGATGAGCAGGGCATTTTCTCTTTCATCGCTCTTGAACTGGAAACCGTTGGCGGCAAGATAGGTTTCCACCACGGCGCGGCGGGCCTCGACGGGCAGGGTGGGCGCAAGGCTTGCTTGGTGATGGAAGAGGCGCAGTGATTCTTCGCGCGCATGCTCGCGGAAACCGCGCATCTCGCGCAGCATCGGCGCGGCCTGGCGAATGAGGCAGAGCGTGGTCGATAGCACGAGGAAGGCGAGGATGGCGATGAACCAGCCCGCGTTATAGACCGAATACAAGGTCAGCTTGTCGAACACCGGAAACCAGAACTGGCCAAACTGGTTGAGGTAGGCATTCAAGGGTTCGTTCTGGCGCGCCACGGTGCCAATGATCGAGGCGATCGCCAGCACGGTCAGCAGGCTGATGGCGAAACGCATCGAACTCAGGAGGTCGACGAGGGTGTTGCGGGGCATCGTGATTCCTGCCGGCGGGAAAGGAAAGGGAAAACAGGGGAAACGTCAGGGAAAAGCCAGAAAAGGTTTCTCCGGCTGGAGCAAGTCACAACCAACAAATCATTGCGAGCGCGCAGCGGCGTGGCAATCCAGGGGACAAATGTCGGACTTTACCGCCCATCCGACGGGTCCCCCGTTTTTCCTGTCTTTTGTATCAGCGCAGCCCGGCGGCGTAATCGGATACGGCCTTGATTTCCGGGTCGGTCATCTTGAGCGCGATGGACTGCATCATGCTCGCCGGATCGTTGGTGCGCACGCCATCACGAAAAGCCTTGAGTTGGGCTTCGAGGTATTCGGGGAATTGCCCGGCGAGCGCGGGAAACTGGGCAGGCAAACCGAGACCGGCGGGGCCGTGACACGCGGCACAGGCGGGCACGCCCTTGGCGGCAATTCCGGCGCGCCAGATTCTCTTGCCGGTTTCGGCATTCGCTTCCCGGGCGAACGCGGGTTGCAATTTCTGGCTGGACAGATAGATCGCCATCGCTTTCATATCGGCTTCATCGAGGCCGTCGATCATCGCGTTCATGCTGGGGTTCTCGCGCACGGGGGGCTTGCCGTCCCAGCGCTTGAACTCTTTCATCTGCTTGAGAAGGTAATCGGCGTGCTGAGCCGCGAGCTTGGGCTGCGTGGGAAGCTCGTTGATGCCATTTCCATCCGCCAGATGACAGGCGATACAGAGGGTTTCGGCGGTGTGCTTCGCCTTCTCCAGGTCGAGCGCCTGGTCTTGGGCATGGAGGCCGCCCGCGACAAGCAGCAGCGGCAGCAGCAGGGAACGTTTGATCATGATGTCCTCGAGAAGCCGTAGGTCGTAAGTCTCAAAACGCGATATTCTATAACAGATGCTCATGGTGCGCGGGGCTGAGCGGCAATCGCGCGTTTTTCCAACCGGTTCGCCTTGTGCCTTCCTCGAAACCAACTCCGGTTGGAAAACCTTTTCCCCCCCGAAACATGCCTCCGTCCCTTTTCCGTCACGCCCGTTTCGAGACCTCCATCGCCAAGCCCGCCGCGCTGCCGCCCGGCGAAGGCGCGGAAATCGCCTTCGCCGGGCGCTCCAATGCGGGCAAATCGAGCGCGATCAATACCTTGGCGGGACACACGCGGCTCGCTTACGTGTCGAAGACGCCCGGACGCACCCAGTTGCTCAATTTTTTCCGCCTGCCCAATGGCGCATGCGTGGTCGATCTGCCCGGCTATGGCTACGCGGCGGCGCCGGAAAAAATCCGCCATTCATGGCAAGCGCTGATCGAGCACTACCTGAAGACCCGCGAAAACCTGATCGGCCTGGTGCTGATGATGGACGCCCGCCATCCCCTCACCCCTCTCGATCAACAGATGATCGACTGGTTTGCCCCCTCCGGGCGCCCCATCCACGTGCTGCTCACCAAAAGCGACAAGCTCTCGCGCGGCCCGGCGCAAGCCTGTCTGCTCAAGGTGCGCTCGGCGCTGAAAGCCTATGCCCCGCAAGTGAGCGCGCAACTTTTTTCCAGCCTGGCCAAGACCGGCATCGAAGAATGCGAACGGGTGGTCGCGGGCTGGCTCGACCTTGACTTCCAAACGAGGAACTCCTCATGCCCGTGAATGCCGCTTTCCCCGCCACCCGCATGCGCCGCATGCGCCGCGACGATTTCTCGCGCCGCCTGATGCGCGAATCCGTGTTGAGCGCCGACGACCTGATCTATCCGGTATTCGTGCGCGAAGGGCGGGACGCGGTGGAAACCGTGCCGTCGATGCCGGGAGTCGAGCGCCTCGGCATCGATCGCCTGCTCGCGCGCGCCGAAACCGCGCTCGAACTCGGCGTGCCGGCACTCGCCCTGTTCCCGGTGATCGACGCGGCGGGAAAAAGCGACGGCGCCGAAGAAGCCTGGAACCCCAAAGGACTCGTCCCGCGCGCGGTCGCGGCGCTCAAAGCGCGTTTCCCCGAACTGGGCGTCATCACCGATGTCGCGCTCGACCCCTATACCCGCCACGGCCAGGACGGCCTCATCGACCCGAATGATCCGCGCGGCTATGTGCTCAACGACGAAACCCTCGAAGCGCTCGCCAGACAAGCGCTATGCCACGCCCAGGCCGGGGCCGACGTGGTCGCGCCCTCGGACATGATGGATGGCCGCATTGCCCGCATTCGCGCCGAACTCGACCGTGATCGCCGCATAGACACGCGCATCCTCGCCTATTCGGCCAAATACGCCTCGAGCTATTACGGCCCGTTCCGTGACGCGGTCGGTTCGGCGGGCAATCTCGGCACAGGCAACAAATACACCTATCAGATGGACCCC
>JAITCV010000016.1 GCA_031282905.1 Azoarcus sp.
CCAGCAAAAAGCGTTCTCGCCGAGTTTGTTTCTTTTTTTGGTCAAACGCCAACGACGCAAAGCTTGCTTGCTTCATCTCCAACTCCACATCACTTTATGGATAAAGCATTATACCACTACACGGCATTTGTTCAGAGATTCCCTAGGTAAAATAATAGGAGAAGGGAAAATGGATTCTACCCTGTGTGATGTTATGAGCATAGGAATGCGACAGCAAATTGTTTTCTTGGGAAAAGACGATACTGTATATTTTATATATATAGGTGAGTATAATGATATATATTTCAGTGCCAATTTGTGGAATTTGATAGGTAAGTATTGGGAAAAGGAAGAGTTGGGGTAAGTTCGTTGGCGGTGCTCTTATAAATACCCGATCCCTCAGTCATCTCACCCATGCAATCCCACTCCGGCATCCTCCTCCCCGAAACAAGCTGCCATATGGCATATCCTCCGTACCTGGGGACTATTCCTTCTATGCCTGATGTATTGCGCGGGTTCAGCGCAAGCTCAAACCTTGCCTACTGCCAAACCTATGGCCTCAGCCCCTTTGCGCCGACGCGTAGCTTGATTTCCGTGGCGACCAGCAGTTCTTCTCGCTTCTGCGCACGCCGCAACGCCAGGGATGGATTCCGGCACGCCATCAGCCGCTCACCCGGATACATCGGCGGGGTGATCTCCAGCAGATTACGCTCGACGCCCTCGCTCCCAGCCAGCCCAGCCTGCATAGAAAATAATTTTCCGCTCCCGAATGGGGCACAATGAAGAGTTTCGACATCGGCGGGATGCAAGCCATGGACTTCGATCTGATCATCGTCGGCGGCGGGCTGGCGGGCGCGGCGTTGGCCGTGGCGCTGGGCAAGAGCCGCCTGAAAATCGCGCTCGTCGATGGCGCACGCCCGCAAAAAGCGGCGGGATGGGATACGCGCATTTATGCCTATACGCCCGCCAGCGCCCGTTTCTTGCAGGACATCGGGGTATGGGAACGGCTGGACCACGCTCGGCTGTGCCCGGTCGACTACATGGAGGTTCATGGCGATCGCGGCGGGCGGCTCGATTTCGCCGCCCGGGAATGCGGTCTCACTGAACTGGCATGGATCGGCGAGGCGGATCTGCTGCTTACCGAATTGTGGGAAAGCCTCACCCGCCAGCACAACGTCACCGTATTCGCCCCCGCCGCGCCGGCGCGGCTCGACCACGGCACGCATGCGGTGGAACTCACTCTGGACGATGGCCGCGGTCTCAGCGCCGCGTTGCTGGTGGGCGCCGACGGGCGGGATTCCTGGGTGCGCCAGGCCGTCGGCATCAAGACCCACAGCCGCCCCTATCATCAGCAGGCGGTTGTCGCCAATTTTCGCTGTGAGCATTTCCATCGGCGTGTGGCTTGGCAGTGGTTCCGCGCAGATGGCGTGGTGGCCTGGCTGCCGTTGCCGGGCAACATGTTTTCGCTGGTATGGTCGGCACCGGATGAAATCGCTGCCGAATTGATGGCCTTGCCCGACGAGGCGTTTTGCCAGCGGGTGGCGGCGGCGGGCGGATGCCGGCTGGGCGGGCTGGCGCTGGAGACGCCGCGCGCGGCCTTTGCGCTGCGTTTCATGCGCGTGGCCGACACGGTGGCGGCGCGGGTGGCGTTGGTGGGCGATGCCGCGCACGCCATCCATCCCCTTTCCGGACATGGCATCAATCTTGGCTTTCAGGATGCGCGTTCGCTCGCCGAACTATTGATTGCCACCGAACCGTGGCAGGATGTCGGCGAATTCGGCTTGCTGCGCCGCCATGCGCGGGCGCGGGCCGAAGAGCCATTCATGCTGCAATATGCCACCGACGGCATCCATCGCCTGTTCGCCAGCCGCAATCCGGTGCTGGGGTGCGCGCGCAACGTGGGCCTGAGCCTGACCGCGCGCTTGCCACCGCTCACCCGCCTGCTTGCGCGTTATGCGGCACAAGGGCCGCATGAAACCCATATACTTCCCGTTTTCTGACCATCCTGCCTGGAGATTTCATGACCAAAATATCATTCCCGCGCTGTTTCCTGCGCACTCTTGCCTTGGCGCTGCCGCTGGCGCTCGCGGGTAACGTCCATGCGGACGAAAGCAGCGTAAAAAGCGGTGTGGAAGCCTATATCGGCGCAGGCATCCAGTCGCTGGGCGCGATATCGGTCGATTCCGTGCGCCGCATCTCCCAGGGGGGGCTTTACGAAGTCATGCTCAGCACGGGCGATCTGATCTACACCGACGATGCGGTGAGCTTCATCATCGATGGGCACATCATCGATACCCGGACACGCTCGGATGTCACCGCCGTCCGGCTGGAACAGCTTTCGATCATCGATTTTGCCGCTTTGCCGCTCGATCACGCGGTCAAGCGGGTCAATGGCAATGGCAAGCGGGTGATCGCCACTTTCGAAGACCCGAATTGCAGTTTTTGCAAACGCCTGGGGCAGGAGTTGCTGAAAGTAAAGGACGTCACCCTCTACACTTTCCTCTACCCCATTCTCTCCCCCGATTCCGAGACCAAATCGCGCAACATCTGGTGCGCGGAAGATCGCGCCCAAAGCTGGAATGACTGGCTGATCAAGAACAGGACGCCAGGCACGGCCCAGTGCGACAGCTCGGTCATCGACCGCAACACCGAACTGGGCCGCAAACTGCGGATCAACAGCACTCCCACCCTGTTCTTCGCCGACGGCAGCCGCATCAACGGTTTCCGCGACGCGGCCATACTCGAACAGAAACTGGCGGAAATTCCAAAAGAACAACAAGAGGCGGGAGACAAGAACCAGGAAACAGCCAAGTAAGCAAGCGTCAAAAAGTAAACCCCTACTTTTTGCCGGGTCGATCAGCAAAAAAGACAAGCAAAGCTCGCCTTTTTTGGAGTAAAGGCAAGGTCACCCCACTGCCAGATGGATTTTGCGTTGGGCTACACGTTTGAAGCCAGGCTTTGCCTGGTTTCAAACCCAAGACAAACCGGCAAAAAGTAGGTTTTTACTTTTTGACGTACCTCCCCTCACCGCACGCTCAGACTGACCCGGTCGTAGTGGCCCT
>JAITCV010000063.1 GCA_031282905.1 Azoarcus sp.
GTTTGAAGGCCCCTCATGTTTCAAAAACAACACCTTTACAAATCAACATGTTATAGCTTCAATTTCTGCTGAAACGGATTTTCCCGATGTGTTCTCGGGGTTTTTAGAGGTCCCCTTAAGAATGGATGATGTCAAAGAGATCACGCGCGAGGGCCGTAGGCCGTTTCTAAATTGAGAACAGGAAGTTATACTGTTTGCGCTGTGAAGGTAAACCACCGACACGCCAAAAGCGAGCTGCCCGTCAGGGCGCATGCGGATACGAAAATCCGGAAAAGGCGCAGGAAAAACCCGCTTCGCCTGGAAAATCATCGATATGACATCATCTGCTTTCAATCGCGTCCCCCAGCCGCGCCTGACTTCCATTCCCTCGGCCATTGCTGCGGTTGCCGATTATGTGCCCTATGCCCGTGAGCGCTTGGATGATAACGCTTGGGCGTATATCGCCAGTGGCGCGGCGGATGAAATCACTTTCCACGCCAATCGCGCCGCGTTCGACGCCTTGGCCTTGAACACGCGCGTGCTCGCCGATGTGCGGGGCGGCAATACGGCGCTGACCCTTTTCGGGCAGCGTTTCGCGCATCCCATCCTGCTGGCGCCGGTTGCCTATCAGCGCCTGGCGCATCCAGATGGCGAGCTTGCGACCGTTCAGGCCGCCGCCGCCCTGGAAACCGGCATGGTCGTCAGCACCCTGGCCAGTCACACGCTGGAAGACATCGCCCGCCATGCCGATGCGCCATTGTGGTTCCAGCTCTATGTCCAGCCCGACCGCGGATTCACCCGGGAACTCGTGCGACGCGCCGAAGCCGCAGGCTACAGCGCCTTGGTGGTGACGGTCGACGCGCCGATTGCCGGCATTCGCAACCGCGAGCAGCGGGCGCGCTTCCAGTTGCCGGAAGGCATCGGCGCGGTCAATCTGCGCGGCATGGCCGCGCCCGCCCCGGTGCCGGGTGCGGCAAGCCCGGTGTTCGATGTGCTCATGGCCCACGCGCCGGCATGGAAAGATATCGAGGATTTACGCGCCTTCACCCGCCTGCCGCTCATCGTCAAGGGGCTCCTGCACCCGGAAGACGCCAGCCGAGCGTTTGCCGCCGGCGCCGATGGCATCGTCGTCTCCAACCACGGCGGGCGGACGCTGGATACCCTGCCCGCCAGTCTCGCGGCGCTTCCGGCCATCGTCGCAGGTGTCGAGCGCATGGGGATGAAGGGCGTCATCCTCTTGGATGGCGGCATTTATCGCGGCACGGACGTCATCAAGGCGCTGGCGCTTGGCGCAAACGCGGTGCTCATTGGTCGCGCCTGGATTTACGGCCTTGCCGCCGCAGGCGCGCTGGGCGTCGCGCACGTGCTTCGCCTTTTGCGCGATGAACTGGAGATCGGCATGGCGCTCACCGGCGCGGCGCATTTGTCCGACCTGGGGAAACACCTCATTCATACGCGGCACAATCCTGAAACCTGAATCGCCCTCGGATGTTGCATCCGGATTTCAGACGAGTGTTTTCCGGCAGATTCTCCCTGTCGGCCATTCCCACAAACACCTGGCCATCGGAAAATGAATCATGCATTCAGCGGAAGAGAACGGTGCAGTTTCAGATTTGCCTCACCTTGATATTCAGGGTCTGGATGCGATAGGCGATCTGCCTGGGCGTCATGTTGAGCAGCCGGGCGGCCTTGGCTTGTACCCAGCCGGCTTGTTCCAATGCCGCGATGACCCGCTCGCGTTCGTCGAGTTCGGGGTTGTCGAGGCCGGTGCCGACGACGCCGCTGCCGCTGCCGATGCCGCCGCCGCGCATGGGGATCACCCGTTCCTCGATGCCGGAGACCAGGATCAGATCGCGGTCGATCGTGCCGTCTTCGCTCATCACCGCCGCGCGCTCGATACAGTTTTCCAGTTCGCGCACGTTGCCCGGCCAAGCGTGATGCAGCAGGATGCGCAAGGCGGCGTCGGTGATCCTGAGTGGACGCCCCTGCACTTTCGCTACCTTGTCGACGAGGTAGCTGGCGATTTCGGGAATGTCCTCGACCCGCTCGCGCAGGGGCGGAATCAGGATGGGCATGACGTTGAGGCGATAGAACAAATCCTCGCGGAATTTGCCCGCCTCGACTTCTTCTTCGAGATCGCGGTTGGTGGCGGCAATGACCCGCACGTCGACTTTCAGCGTCTTGCTGCCTCCTACCCGTTCAAGCTCGCCTTCCTGCAAGACCCGCAGGAGCTTGGCCTGGAATATCGGTGAAATTTCGCCGATTTCGTCGAGGAACAGGGTGCCGCCGTCCGCCGTCTCGAAGCGGCCCTTGCGTTGGTTGAGCGCGCCGGTGAATGCGCCTTTTTCGTGGCCGAAAAGCTCGGATTCGAGCAGGTTTTCCGGCAACGCCGCACAGTTGAGCTTGACGAAGGGGCCAGAGGCGCGCGGGGAGTTGTAGTGGATCGCATGGGCGATCAATTCCTTGCCGGTGCCGGTTTCGCCACGCACGAGCACGGTGGTGTTCCACTTCGCCACTTGCCGCACCTGTTCGAAGATGCGCCGCATCGTCGTGGTGTGGCCGACGATGTTGTCGAAGCTGAAATTGCCGCGCGCCGCGCGCCGGTTGTCGCGGTCTTCCGGCTGGCCACGGCGTTCCGGGGGACAGGACAGGCGCACGGTCTGGCCGATCAGGTTGGCGATCATATCGGCGAAATAGGCTTCGTCGCCCAGGCGCGCCGGGGTGGATGGGGAGGGTTGCAGGGCGAGTATGCCGACGATGTCGTGACCGGCGCGAATCGGCGCGCCGATAAAGGGCGCTTCGCTATCGAACACTCCATGGCGGGGCAGGTAATTCGGGCTGTCGGCGAGGCGTTTCAGCACCAGCGCGTGGGTGCGTTCCCGCACCGTGCCGAACACGTCTTCGCCGTTTTTCCAGCGGATATCGAGGGCCAGCGGGGTTTCGATGCCGTACAGGGCCGCAATTGCCATCGATTCGCCATCGGCTTCGTTCAACGCCACCAGGGCACGATCGATCGCGCATTCCTCGCCCAGGACGCGCAGGATTTCGGTCAGGGTTTCGCGCAATTCGAGTGTGCGCGACAGCACCCGGCTCACCCGGTAGAGCGCCTCGAGCGCGGCTTCGAGCCAGGGCGCGCGCGCCTCGGCGAGGTTCATGTCGATGGTTTCGTTCGTGGAGATCATGCCTCTCCTCCTTCAGGGCTTTCGGAGAGACTCGACGCCGGAAAACTCGCCACCATGCGACAGCCGTTGGTGTAACCGGGATCGATTTCGAGCATACCGCGATGACGGCTGACGATTTCCTGCGCGAGCGACAAACCAACCCCGCGCCCGGCGGCCCGGGTGTGTTTGGTGGAGAAAAACGGTTCGAAAACCTTGAGCCGCAATTCCTCGGGTACGCCCGGGCCGCTGTCGGCGACGCTCACGTAGACATGATCGCCATGACAGCCGGTGGTCAGCATCAGATTGCGTTCGACCCGGCCGCGTCCGTTCATCGCCTCGACCGCGTTGGTGACGAGCTGGCGGAACAGGGTGCGCAGGGCGATGGGATTGCCTTGCACCGGCGGCAGCACCATGGCGGGCTTCCAGTCGACGACGATTCCAGCGGCAAGGAAGGCGCTGGTTTCCAGCATCAACACGTCATGGAGCACTTCGTTGAGGTTGACCCGGCCCGAGGGTTCTTCCGGTTCGGGCGGCATGGCCGCCTGCAAGGTGGCGATGGCCTGCTCGCCGGCGCGCAGCGCTTCCGCGAGCGCAACCGTGAGCGCGTCGCCTTCCGCGCCTTTGGTGCGACGGCGTTGCAGGCTGGCGGCGGCGGCGATCAGGTTGACCGGCCCTTGCAACTGGAAAGCCGCGCCCGCGAGCGCTTCGCGCAGGCTTTGGTCCAGTTCGCCTTCGGAGAGCATCACCCGCATTGCCGCCAGCCTGAGCGCCTCTTGCTGACGCCGGGCCGCGCTGATGTCGTGCATTACCAGCAGGATGTAGTCGGAACAGCATTCGCTGTAGAACGCGTCCGGGCTGGTGCGGCGTTCTTCGAACCACGATACCGAACAGGAATACCAGCGCACGTCTCCGCCGCGGGTTTCGAACCTCAGTTCCTGGTTGATGAGCGAGTGGCGGCGCACAAACGCTTGCCTGAAGATTTCTCCCAGCCCTTCGCGCAGCATCGCCAGCACCATTTCCGCGAATTCCCCGCCCTGGATTTCGGCGGCGAAGGCGCGGTAGGCGGGATTGTCGAGCACCACCTTGCCGCTGGCATCGAGCAGGGCGACGGCGACCGGCGCGACCGAAATCACCGATTCGATCAATTGCTGGTGATTGTCGAGTTGCTGGGAAAGACGGTGTTCGCCGGTGACGTCACGGTGCATGCCGAGATAACGCACGCCGCCCGCTCCGCGCCCGTCTCCGCTCGCCCCCGGGTGCAGCGGCGTCACCGTGAGTTCGGCGACATAGGGTGAGCCATCGCGTCGCCGGTTGAGCAGCCTTCCCGACCACACCTGCCCATGCTCCAGCGCCTGCCACATCTCTTGGTATACCGCTTTCGGGGTGGATTTGTACGACAGGATCGAGTGACTTTGCCAGATCACTTCGTCGGGGCCGTAGCCGGTGATCCGGCAAAACGCCGGGTTGACGTAGAGGATATTGGCATCGGCATCGGTGAGCGAAATCGCAATCGCCGATTGCTCCACGACATCGCGGAATACGCCCGCGGGCAGGGAGACGCCATGATCCGGAGGCAGGCCGGAGAAAGAGGAGGCAGATGCGGTCATGAAAATCTCGTTAATGTGACGGAGCTGACAGGCCAATGCAGCAAGTGTTGTGCCAAACACGACAAAACAAACGATAAAAGACGCATGCGCCCGACGCATGATCATGGTATCGCCTGGCGTTTCATGGTTTGCCATGAACCCGACAAAACGCTTCCGGATGGCGGCGTATTTTGTCGCATGTACGACAAAATGTGCCGCCATGACGTATTCGGAACAGTCCGTCCCGGCGTCAAACGGGCAACAGTGTCTTCAAATCATGGCGTTATGCCGTGCGATGCCATGGCATGAATCGTGCGGAAGCGTACTCGTATTTTGGAGAAGTTTTGGAGAAAACGAGGAGGCGCGATGGGGGAATGGTTGATGCTGTTGCTGGCCACTGCCCTGGTCAACAACGTGGTGCTGGTGAAATTTCTCGGGCTGTGCCCCTTCATGGGCGTGTCGCGCAAGGTCGACAGTGCCCTGGGGATGGGCATGGCGACCACTTTCGTGCTGACCCTGGCGAGCGCGGTGACCTGGTTGCTCGAACATTTCCTGCTTGCCCCGCTCGATATCGGTTACCTGCGCATCCTCGGTTTCATCCTCGTCATCGCCGCGACCGTGCAGTTCGTCGAGATGGCGGTGAAGAAAAACGCGCCCGATCTCTACAAGGTGCTGGGCATCTACCTGCCGCTGATCACCACCAATTGCGCAGTGCTCGGGGTGGCGCTGCTCAATGTCCAGCAACAGGCGGGGTTCGTGACCAGCGTGCTTTATGGTTTCGGTTCGGCGCTGGGTTTCACCATGGTGCTGGTGCTGTTCGCCGGATTGCGCGAACGATTGGTCCTCGCCCGCGTGCCGAAAACCTTCGCGGGCGCGCCCATTGGTTTCATCACCGCCGGACTGCTTGCGCTCGCTTTCATGGGGTTTGCCGGTCTTGCCAATCATTGATTGTCTGTTAACTTGCCCTGAACAAAGCCTGGAGTTTCCATGCTGATCGCCATCGCCAGTTTTTCCTCCATGGGGGTCGTATTCGGCCTCGTCCTGGGCCTTGCCGCCCGGTTGTTTCGCGTCGAAACGGTTGGGCTCGAAGCCGAAATCATGCCGTTGATGCCCGGCACCAATTGCGGCCAGTGCGGTTATCCGGGTTGCGCGGGCGCGGCGGCCGCGCTCGCCAAGGGGGAAGCGCCGCCGAGCTGCTGTCCGCCCGGCGGACAGGCGCTGGCCCTCGCCCTTGCGGAAAAGCTCGGGGTGGCGCTCGACGCCTCGGCGCTTGGCGAACAGGTGCCGATGATCGCCGTGGTGAGGGAAGACATCTGCATCGGCTGCACCAAGTGCTTCAAGTCCTGTCCGACCGACGCGGTCATGGGCGCGGTCAAGCAGGTGCATGCCGTGATCCGCGAAGCCTGCACCGGCTGCGCCAAGTGCGAAAACGTCTGCCCGACCGGCGCCATCGTCCTCGATCCCGTGCCGGTCACCCTGCAAACCTGGGTTTGGCCCAAGCCGGTCGCGGCGTGAAGGAGAAAGCCACGATGGGCGCGAACGATCTTCCATTGGCGAGCCGTCTGGGTCGCTGGCTGCACCGTTGGGGCGCGCATCCCGACGATCACAAACATCCGGCGGCCAACACCGATGTTGCCGCGCTGCCGCTGCCGCCCCGCCTCACCTTGCCGCTCGCCCAACACATCGGCGCGCCCGCGCGCCCCGAGGTCGAGGTGGGCGCCCGGGTATTGCGCGGTCAGTTGCTTGCCAGCGCGCAAGGTCCGATCTCGGCCCCCATCCACGCGCCCAGTTCGGGCACGATCGCGGGCATCGTCGATGTTCCCGTTCCCCACCCTTCCGGCTTGAGCGGCACCGCCATCCTGCTCGACACCGATGGCCTCGACGAAGCGGTGACGATGGCCGAAACCGACCCATGGACGCTGGCGCCCGCCGACATCGCCCGCCGGGTGGCCGAGGCCGGCATTGTTGGCCTCGGCGGCGCGACCTTCCCCGCCGCGGTCAAGCTCAGCGGCGGGCAAAAGCACAAGACCCCGACCCTGGTGCTCAATGGCGGCGAATGCGAGCCTTATCTCTCCTGCGACGACCGCCTGATGCGCGAGCGTCCCGCCGAGGTCATCGACGGCGCGCGCATCATCCTGCGCGCCATCGAAGGCCGCCACATCCTGATCGGGGTGGAAAAGAACAAGCCCGAAGCCATCGCCGCCCTCGCCTTGGCCGCAGCCGCGTTTCCCGAAGTCGAAATTGTCCCGGTGCCTGCCCGCTACCCGATGGGCTCCGAAAAACAACTGGTCTCCTGGCTCACCGGCAAGGAAATTCCTGCGGGCGGCCTGCCCGCCGACATCGGCGTGGTGGTGCAAAACGTCGGCACCGCCGCCGCCATCCACCGCGCCATCCGCCACGGCGAAGCGCTCATCCGTCGCATCGTCACGGTCTCCGGCGGCGCGATCCGTACCCCGCGCAACATCGAAGTGAGGATCGGCACGCCGCTTGCCGCCCTGATCGATTTCTGCGGCGGCACCATCGCGCCGGTGGCGCGATGGGTATTGGGCGGCCCGATGATGGGGTTGGCGATCGACACGCTCGATCTTCCCATCATCAAGGGCAGCGGCGGGCTGCTCGCGCTCACCGCCGCGGAAACCGCCCGCCCTGGATCAGCCGGGCCGTGCATCCATTGCGCCTCCTGCGCGAGCGCCTGCCCGATCGGGCTGATGCCGCTGGAGATGGCCGCGCACATCCGCAGTGACGATCTGCTCGGTGCGCTCGCGCTCGGACTGCGCGACTGTATCGGCTGCGGCACCTGCTCCTATGTCTGTCCCTCGCGCATCCCGCTGGTGCATTACTTCAATCACGCCAAGGGCGAACTCGCCGCCCAGGATCGCGCCAAACTGCGCCAGGACGCCATCCGCCAATTGGTCGACGCGCGCGCCGCGCGCATGGAACAGGAAGCGCGCGAAAAAGCCGAAGTCGCCGCCCGCCGCAAGGCCGAACGCGAACGCGCCAAAGCCGAAGCCGCCGCCAAGGCGGCGGCGCAAGCCCCCCTATCGCCCGCCCGTCCCGCCGAGGAAACGCCCGCATGAACGCGCCATCTTCCGCGCAACCGCTCTCCTCCCCCCACGCCCACGGCGCTCGTTCGATCGGGCAAGTGATGGGGCTGGTGATGCTGGCGCTCACCCCCGCCACCTTGGCCGGATTCTGGCAATTCGGCTGGCCAGCGATCTTGCTCTGGATGACCACCCTGCTCGCCGCGGCGCTGGCCGAAGCGCTGTGCATGCGCTTTGCCGGACGGCGGGCGAGCGCGAGCCTCGGCGACGGTTCCACCCTGCTGACCGGCTGGCTGCTCGCGCTCTCCCTGCCGCCGTGGGCGCCGTGGTGGCTGGGCGCGGTCGGCGCCTTTTTCGCCGTCATCGTCTGCAAGCATGCCTTTGGCGGACTGGGACAAAATCCGTTCAACCCGGCGATGGCCGCGCGGGTCATGCTGCTGATCTCCTTTCCGGTGCAGATGACCCAGTGGCTTGCCCCTCAGCCCATTTTGAGCGCGAATGCGCCCAGCCTGCTGGCCGCCTTCGACATCATATTCGGCGCGGGCATGCCGGACGCGGTCACCAGCGCCTCGCTCCTCGGTCACGTCAAGACCGAAGCTTCGCGCGGTATCCTCCTGGCCCAATCGCTTCATGACATCTGGAATCCGCTCGATTTCGGTTTCGGCAAGCGCACCGGCAGCCTGGGTGAAACCAGCGCACTGTTGCTCGTCCTCGGCGGCCTCTTTCTCATCGTGCTGCGCGTCATCGGCCCGCGCATCCCGCTCGCCTTTCTGTTGGGCGTCGCCGCCCCCGCAGCGCTCGCCCATGGTCTCGCCCCTGACCACTACCTGCCGCCGCTCGCCCATCTGCTGAGCGGCGGAGTTATGCTCGGTGCATTCTTCATCGCCACCGACTACGTCACCTCGCCCACGACGCCCATGGGGCGCTGGATCTTTGGTTTCGGCTGCGGACTGCTCACCTGGATCATCCGCAGTTGGGGCGCATTCCCCGAAGGCGTGGCCTTCGCGGTGATGCTGATGAATGCCGCGACCCCCCTGATCGACCGCTACACCCGGCCGCGCATCTTCGGCCGCGGCCGCGACGGGCGTCCGCTCGCCACCGGACCGCACGGATGAAACCTTCCGCCGCCACGCTCGACACGCTCTGGTTCCAGGCGCTCTCGCTCGGCGCCATCGTCCTGGCCGCCAGCGCCGCGCTCGCCAGCGCCTACCGCGCCACCGCCCCGGCGATCGCCGAAGCCGCGCAACGCGCCACTGCCGCTTCACTCGCCGAAGTCCTGCCCGCAGGTTTCGCCGACAACGACCTGCTCCATGACACGGTGGAAATCCTCACCGTCGACGGACGCAGCCTCACCGCCCATCGCGCGCGCAAAGGCGCTTTGGTCCAAGGCGTGGTCTTCCCGATGCGCGGCAAAGGCTACGGCGGCGCAATCGAACTGGTCATGGGCGTCGACCGCGATGGCCGCATCACCGGCGTCCGGGTCATCCGTCACACCGAAACCCCCGGACTGGGCGACAAGATCGAAGCCAATCGCAACCCGTGGATACTCGGCTTCGCGGGCAAATCGCTTGCCGACCCCGCGCACTGGGCGGTCAAGAAAGACGGCGGCGAGTTCGACCAATTCGCCGGCGCCACCATCACCCCCCGGGCCGTGGTCGCCGCCGTACACGAAGGACTGGAACTGTTCGCCGCCCATCGCGGCGCATTGCTCGACGAAACCGCGCCAGGAAACGAGCAAGCAGGAATCACAAACGAACCATGAGCGCCACAAGTGAGACCGGCGGCAATGAAACCGCCACGAACATCCCCACGGAGACTGCGGCCAAACCCTCCCCGCGCTACGGCACGCTGATGCGCGACGGACTATGGGACAACAACGTGGTCTTCGCCCAGATGCTCGCGCTCTGCCCCACGCTTGCGGTGACCAGCACCGCGACCAACGGACTGGGCATGGGCATCGCCACCACCGCCGTGCTCGTTCTCTCCAACATCATCATCGCCGCCATCCGCGACTGGGTCAGCCCGAACGTGCGCATTCCGATCTTCATCGTCCTCATCGCCTCGCTGGTCACCCTGGTAGACATGAGCCTCAACGCCTGGCTGCACGACCTCTACGAGGTACTCGGCCTGTTCATTGCCCTGATCGTGGTCAATTGCGCGATTCTCGGCCGCGCCGAAGCCTTCGCCTCCCAGAACCCCGTCAAGGCCGCCGCCGTCGACGGGCTGGCGATGGGGCTGGGTTTCACTTTTGCCCTTGTCATTCTCGGCGGCGTGCGCGAACTGCTCGGCAGCGGCACCTTGTTTGCCGGCGCGAGCCTGCTGCTCGGCGACGCCTTCCGCTTCCTTGAACTGACCGTCATTCCCGGCTACGACGGTTTTCTGATGATGATCCTGCCGCCGGGCGGTTTTCTCGCCATCGGCTTTTTGCTCGCCGCGCGCAGGCGGATCGAGTTCGCCCGCGAACGCCATCGTAGGGAAACCCCCGCGAAGCTGAATCTGGGGGAAGCGTGATGAGAATCGGCGTGGCCTATTCGGATGGCGTGCGGCAGACCTGGCTGCGCATCGACGTTCCGGACAATGTCAATGTTATGGAAGCGATCGAACGCTCGGGCGTGCTCGGCATGTTTCCATCGATCGACCTCGACGCGCAGAAAGTCGGCATCTTCGGCAAGGTGGTCAAACTCGACGCCCCGCTGAAAGCCGGAGACCGGGTGGAAATCTACCGCCCGATCACCTGCGACCCGACCCAGGTGCCACGGCGAAACGGCATGGAAGGCGATGAGTAAAAATCACGCCTGAAAAACGCCCGTTGCGTTTCGGGTGGCTGAAACGAGTTCAATTGTCAGCCTGCGCTAACGGCAGCGGGCGGGAAGCCACTTGGTGAGCACGGTGGTGCCGACACTGGCATTGCATTGCCACTCAAAAGAGCCTTCATGATCGGTGACTTTCAGCACCAGCACCTGGGAAACATCGATGATCTGGGGATCGAAGGCGACAGTGACCGTGTCGTTGGCGACGGTCACACTCTTGACCGCTTTGCCCTTGATGGAAGTGGGGGTCGCCAGATACGCCGCCGCATTGTCGGCGGGCCATGCGTTATGGCTGGCCTTGTATTCGACCACCGCGTCCTTGACGCCGCTCGCCAGATTGAGACCTTCCGACACATAGGCGCGTTTGACATAGTCTTGATAGGCGGGCAGGGCAACGGCGGCGAGGACACCGATGATGGCAACGACCATCATCAATTCGATCAGGGTGAAGCCTCGTTGAATCTTCATCTCCATTGCTCCTCTTGGAAAACTGGGTTCTTCCGCCCGGACAGCAAAAGACATGCCAAGTCTGCGCCGCCCGGAAATCGCGGGACGTTTGGTGTTGAATTGTGTCGCGTATCGTGGAAAACGCGTATTGGGAAACGTGGCGCAAAACGACAACCGGAACGAAAAATGGCCAATATTGACCAACACGCACCATCGTCAATTCGGGAGGCGGCATCCATTTCGGCATGATTTCTGATTCAGTCCCGCCTTGACATGCACACAGGATATTCAGGAAACGGAAGACATCGATGACCCGGCCGAGCAAACGGCGCCCTTTCCTTCTCCGGCTTCGTCCACGATAATCGCGGGTCTTCCTTCCCAATTCCGCTCATGGCTCATGAGTGACTCTTCAGATGAGTTATTTCTTCGTTATTCTCAGCGCCGTCCTGGTCAATAACGTTGTCTTTGTCCGCATCCTCGGGCTGTGTCCGTTCATGGGGGTGTCGAAGAAGCTCTCCACCGCCGTCGGCATGGGCGCGGCCACCACCTTTGTGCTCACCCTGGCCGCGGGCGCGAGTTATCTCGTCGACCATTACCTGCTCGCCCCTTTCGAGCTTGATTACCTGCGCACCTTGTCCTTCATCGTCGTCATCGCCGCCATCGTCCAACTGACCGAATTGGTCATTCACAAGACCAGTCCACTGCTTCATCAGGTGCTGGGCATCTATCTGCCATTGATTACCACCAACTGCGCGGTGCTCGGCATTCCGCTGCTCAACGTCAGCCTGGGTTACGGCTTGCTCGAATCCTTGCTTTTCGGTTTCGGTTCTTCGCTTGGCTTTACCTTGGCATTGGTCCTGTTCGCCAGCATCCGGGAACGTCTCGATGGCGCCGACGTGCCGATCGCCTTCCGTGGCATGCCGATCGCCCTGATTACCGCCGGATTCATGAGCCTGGCGTTCATGGGTTTCGCCGGGCTGGATCGTTTCAATTGACAGGCATATCGACAGGTATTCCACGCCCATGCTCAACGCCATCATCGTCATGACCGCGCTCGCCCTCGTGCTGGGTGCCGCGCTGGGTTACGCCGCAGTCCATTTCAAGGTCGAAGGCAACCCGCTGGTCGAGCAGATCGATGCCATCCTGCCCCAGACCCAATGCGGACAGTGCGGTTTTCCGGGTTGCCTCCCTTATGCTGAAGCCATTGCCGCGGGCGAGGCCGAGATCAATTTGTGCCCGCCGGGCGGCGATGAGGGCGCGCGCAAGCTCGCCGATTTGCTCGGCCATGAATTCAAGCCGCTGGCGGCCGAACACGCGGTGGAAAAACCCAGGGCGGTGGCGTTGATCGACGAGCAGACCTGCATCGGTTGCACCCTGTGCATCCAGGCTTGCCCGGTGGATGCCATCGTCGGTTCGGCCAAGCAGATGCATACCGTGATCAGCGATCTTTGCACGGGCTGCGAACTGTGCCTGCCGCCTTGCCCGGTCGATTGCATCATCATGGAGCCGTTGGCGGAGACCGTATCCAACTGGAAATGGAAATACCCCGTGACCGCAATCAGGAAGGTCGCATGATGGCGAATCCATTGCGCGCGCGCGGCGGCATCAAGCCTGCCCACCACAAGACGGAGTCATCCGGACAAGCCATTCGCCGCGTGCCGCTGCCCGCCCGACTCGTCGTGCCTCTGCGCCAGGATAGCCAAGGTACGGCGCGCGCCATCGTCGCCGTGGGCGACAAGGCGCTGAAAGGACAACTCATCGGCGTGCCGGAAGAAGCGCGTGGCACCGCCGTCCATGCGCCGACCTCGGGCACGGTGGTCGGCATCGGCCCCTATCCGGTGCCCCATCCTTCGGGGCTGGACGCCTTGTGCGTGGTGATCGAACCCGATGGCGAGGAACGCCAGATCGAACATCTGCGCCTGGACACGGCGCGCGCGAGCCGCGATGAACTCATTGCTCACTTGCAACACAGCGGCATCGTCGGCCTGGGTGGGGCGGTGTTTCCCAGCCACATCAAGTTGGGCAAGGGCGGCGTCGATACCCTGGTCATCAACGGCGCCGAATGCGAACCGTGGATTACCTGCGACGACCGCCTGATGCGCGAGCAGTCCGGTGCGGTGTTGAGCGGCGCGCGCTTGCTCGCTCGCTTGGCTGGCGCGCAACGGGTGTTGATCGGCATAGAGGACAACAAGCCGCAGGCGATCGCGGCGATGCGGGAGGCCACGCGCGAAGTCGTCGAACGGGAGGCGGAGAGCGCCGTATCCGTCTCCGTGGTCTCCGTGCCCGCGCGTTACCCGGCCGGGGACGCCCGGCAGCTTATCCGCGCGCTTACCGGCGTCGAGATTCCCTACGGCAGGCGCAGCGATGCTTTCGGCATCCAGTGCTTCAACGTCGGCACCGCCCATGCCGTGCATCGCGCCCTGGATCACGGCGAGCCGTTGACTTCACGCATCGTCACCGTGACTGGCAATGTCGAGCGTCCGGGCAATTACGAGGTGCTGCTCGGCACCCCGGCCAATGAGCTGCTCGCGCTTTGCGGCGTCCGCCCCGGTACCGGTCATGTGTTGATGGGCGGGCCGATGATGGGCTTCGCCTTGCCTCGCCCCGAGGTGCCCGTGGTCAAGGCCACCAATTGCCTGATCGCCACCTCGCAGGCGCTTTTCCCGCCTGCCGAAGCCGAGCAGCCCTGCATCCGCTGCGGCAATTGCGCGCGGGTCTGCCCCACGGGCTTGCAGCCCTTCGAGTTGTACTGGTTCAGCCGCGCCCGCAACCTCGACCGCGTGGCCGATTACCATCTGTTCGATTGCATGGAATGCGGATGCTGCGCCTATGTGTGCCCGGCCCATATCCCGCTGGTCGATTATTTCCGCTATGCCAAGGATGCGATCCGCGGCAGGGACGAGGAACGGCGCGCGGCCGATCGGGCGCGGGCGCGTTTCGAGTTTCGCGGTTTCCGCATCGAACGCGAGAAAGCCGAAAAGGCCGCGCGGCTGGCCGCCAAGGCCGCCGAAACCCGCGCGGCGCAGGCCGCCGCGCCGGATGGACAGCCGGATGCCCAGGCGCTGATTGCCGCCGCGTTGAGCCGCGCGCAGGCGCAAAATGGCGCAGCCGCCGAATCGCCGCCCCTTTCCCCGCCGCCCGAGTCATGACGAATCCCCCTTACATCCATCAACCCGTCAGCATTCGCCGCGTGATGCTGACCGTGCTTGTCGCGCTCATCCCCGGCATCGTCGCCTATGTGTATCAGGTCGGCGCGGGCATTTTGGTAAACCTGTCCATCGCCACCGTGGTCGCCCTCGTCGCCGAAGCCGGGGTGCTGTGGCTGCGCGCGAAACCGGTATGGGTTGCGCTCACCGACGGTTCGGCGGTGGTCGCGGCGTGGCTGGTCGCGCTGACCCTGCCTTCCATCGTGCCGTGGTGGCTGACCGTGACCGCGATCCTGGTCGCCATCGTCGGCGTCAAACATCTCTATGGCGGATTGGGACAGAACCCGTTCAATCCGGCGATGGCCGCCTATTGCACGATGATCGTCGCCTATCCCGCCTTGATGTCGCAATGGCCGGCGGCGGGACACACGGATTTCCTGCCGCAATTGCATCTGATTCTCGGCGGCAGCCGCGATATCGACGGCGTCACCGGCGCCACCGCGCTCGATGCCCTGCGCACCGGGCTGCGCAACAGCCAGACCGTAAACAATGTACTCAACAACGATATCTTCGGTGTCGTGGGGGGGCGGGGCTGGGAATGGATTGCGCTGGCTTATCTCGTGGGCGGACTTTTCCTGCTCGCTCGCCGGACGATCACCTGGCATCAGCCGGTTGGCTTCATCGCCGGGTTGGGGTTGATCGCCACCGTGTCCTGGCTCATCCAGCCCGAACGTTTTGCCTCTCCACTCTTCCATCTCGCCAGCGGCGGCGCGATGCTGGCGAGTTTCTTCATCGTCACCGACCCGGTCAGCGGCGCGACCACGCCATGGGGCAAATTCATCTTTGCTTTCTGCGTCGGCCTGCTCGCCTGGTTGATCCGCGTGTTCGGGGTCTATCCCGAAGGCGTTGCCTTTGCCGTGCTGCTGATGAACCTGTTCGTGCCGCTGATCGACATGAAGACCCAACCCGCCGTTTTCGGCTACCGCGACAGAAAACGGCCATGAATACCGATACCGAAGCCCGCGCGCTCGAAGCCGCGCGGCCTCCCGAACCGCCCTCGGCCACCCGCGGCGCCCTGCGCGCCAGTGGGATACTCGCTGCCTACGCCCTGGTGTTTACCGCGTTGATGTCCTTCGCCCACCAGATGACGCTGCCACGCATCCTCGCGTCCATCCAGGAGACGCGCATGCGGCTGATCGACGAAGTGCTCCCGCGCACGACCTATGACAATGAACTGCTCGACGATGGCGTCAGCGTGACGGGCGCCGCCGTCTCCCGGGTATGGCGCGCGCGCCTGGGGAATAAGCCGGCCGCCCTGGTGTTCGAGACTTCCGCGCCCGATGGCTACGGTGGCCGGATCGAATTGGTGGTGGCTTTGAACATCGATGGCAGCGTGAGCGGCGCGAGGGTAACGGCGCACCATGAAACGCCGGGATTGGGCGACTACATCGACCCCAAGAAAGATGGTGACAAGAAAACCCCGTGGATCACCCAATTCACCGGAGTGCAAACCGCCACCCTCACGCCGGCGCAATGGACGACGAGCAAGGACGGCGGCGTTTTTGCTTACCGCGCCGGCGCCACGATCAGCGCGCGCGCGGTCACCCGCGCCATCGGCGCGGCGCTTTCATGGGCTGGCGCACACCGCGAGGCCCTGTTTGCCGCGCCCGCCGACGCCCGGCTCGACGCGGAAGGAAACTGGCAACCATGAACATCCACGCCCTACGCGAGAGCACTTACAACGGTTTATGGAAACAAAATACTGGCCTCGCCCAGTTGCTGGGCCTGTGCCCCATCCTCGCCATCAGCACCAACCTGGTCAACGCGGTGAGCCTGGGGCTGGCCACCGTCCTGGTGATGGCGCTGGTGAATTTCGTCATCGCCAGCCTGCGCCGCTTCATCCCCTATGAAATTCGCATTCCGGTGTTCGTGTTGATCATCGCCGCGCTGGTCACCGTGGTCGATCTGGCCTTCAATGCCTTTTTCCATGATCTCTACCTGATGCTCGGCATTTTCATTCCACTCATCGTCACCAACTGCATCGTGCTCGCGCGTGTCGAAGCCTATGCCGTCAAGAACAAGGTGATCGACTCGACCGTCGATGGGCTGATGATGGGGCTGGGGCTGGTCTGGGTGCTGGCGCTGCTGGGAGGATTGCGCGAATTCTTCGGCACGGGCACCTTGTTCGCGGGCATAGAGATGATTTTCCCCAAACTCTCGGCGCTGCACATCCTGGGCGAGGATTACCCCGGTTTCCTGCTCGCCGTCTTGCCGCCGGGCGCGTTTTTCGCCCTTGGCGCCATGATCGCCGCCTACAACGCGATCAATGCGCGGGCCGCCCGCAAGCCGTGACGTGATGAAGCCCCAGGCGATCAGCGAATTTTTCCAACGGCTGGCCGCGCGCAATCCCCATCCCACCACCGAACTCGAATACGCCAGCCCCTACCAGTTGCTGGTTGCAGTGGTGCTCTCCGCCCAGGCCACCGACAAAAGCGTCAATTTCGCCACCCGCGCCCTCTTTGCTGTTGCGTCGACACCACAGGCAATGGTCGCGCTCGGTGAGGAAGTTGTTGCTGGATATATCAAAACCATTGGCCTGTTCCGCAACAAGGCAAAGCACATCATTGGCCTTTCCCGATTGTTGATCGAACGCCATGGCGGCGAGGTTCCCGCAAGGCGCGAGGAACTCGAAGCCTTGCCCGGAGTTGGGCGCAAAACCGCCAATGTCGTGCTCAATACCGTGTTTCGCCAGCCGGTGATGGCGGTTGATACGCATATCTTCCGCCTTGCCAATCGCAGCGGACTTGCACCCGGCAAGGATGTGCTCGCGGTCGAAAACGAACTGATGAAACAGGTGCCCGCCGACTACCTGCTCGATGCCCATCACTGGCTGATTCTGCACGGGCGCTACGTCTGCACCGCACGCAAACCCCACTGTTCGGGCTGTTGCGTGTACGATTTATGCCTCTGGCGCGACAAGCCCCGATGATTTCGTGAATGTCTCCAAGTAATTCCCCGTGAGATCAGAACCGCAACGATAACAACGCATTCAGGAACCCCCAGCATGTTCGCTCCCAGCCGTAATCAGGTGCGCAGTTTTTTCATCGAAGCTTGGCTCAAACATCAGCAACATGGCGTACTCAGCCCAATGGAGGCCATCGCCGCCGGCATCGTGCTGGAACACCCCGAATATCACCCGCTGCTTGCGGATGTCGACGATGCGCTCGCCCGTGAATTTCCGCCGGAAAACGGTCAGATCAACCCCTTCCTCCATCTCTCCTTGCATCTGGCGATCGAAGAGCAACTATCGATCGACCAGCCGCCTGGCATCCGCGCCGCCTTCGACACGCTGTGCCAGAAACGAAACGATCGCCACGGCGCGCTGCATGACGTGCTCGAATGCCTGGGTGAGACGCTGTTCGATGCCCAACGTGACCATGCCTCCCCCGATGGCTCGGTTTATCTCGACCGTATCCGCTACCGCGCTGGAATCGCCTCGATCAAGGGCAGGCCCATCGTGCATGGCTGGAAATTCTCGTCCTGAAACCCATGCTGATCAGATTCTTCCGCTGGTTGTTCGCGCGCCCTTCGCCCAAAGTCGCCAAAACGGTCGCCTCCTCCGCGCCATCACCGTCACCACCACCCACGGCGTTCCAGGCACTCAACCAGCAAGCGCCCCTGCGCCAACAGCCAGCCAACCCGCCGCCCGCCGAATCGGCACAAGAAGAACTCTCCTCCGCCATCGCGTCTACCATCCTTTGCCGGGAAGCGGTACTCAACCGCCAGCAAAAGATCGCCGGTTACCAGTTTTTGCTGCAAGACGCGACCCACGCCAAAATCCGCTCCCACAGCCGCCGCATCCTGCACCTTTATGCCGAGGTGTTGGTAGACAATCTGGTGCGCACCAACATGGCCACCCTGCTCGGCTCCCGGCTGGCCTTCATCGAACTGCCGGATTCCTTTCTCACCCAGCCGATACTTGGCCAGTTGCAGGCATCGAATACCGTCATCATCATCCGTTCCACCAACGACACACCGGGCGCGCCCTCGCCCGAAGCGCTGCGCGCCCAGGTGGACACCCTGCGTGCCCAGGGCTATCGCATCGGCATTCCAGATCCGGTCTTTTCCCCCCCGCTTGCCCACCTGCTGCCCGTCGTCGACGTGGTTTGCCTGCGAGCGCCCAACCTGGATGCCGAAAAAGAACTCCGCCTGGTGCGTTACATCATCAAGCAAGCCCCCAAGGCCACCTTGCTCGTGCGCGACCTGCCGGGCATGGAAGATTTCCACTTCGCGTTCAAACTCGGCGCCAGTCTTTTCCAAGGGCCATTCATCACCAGCCGCGAAGAATGGCAGCCCAAGAATCTCGGCCCCAATTTCGCCCGTCTGTCGATGCTGCTCGCCAAATTGCGCCAAGACGCCAATACCCGCGAAATCGTCGAACTGCTCAAACAAGACGCGGCCATCACCGTGCGGCTGCTGCGCTATATCAATTCGGCCGCCAATGGCCTGCCCGAACACGTATCCTCGATCGAACGCGCCTTTGTCCTTCTGGGGCGCGACCCGCTCTACCGCTGGCTCACCCTGTTGCTGTGCGGCAGCGACCGCAGCCAGGCGCGTTCCGCCGCCGTGCTGGAGAGCGCGCTGATACGGGCGCGCACCATGGAACTGTCCGCCATCAACCGTCCGCCCAGCGAACGCGAAGCCATGTTCCTCACCGGCCTGTTGTCGCTGATCGACGTCATTCTCCAGCAACCCCTCGACAAGGCCCTGTCTTCACTCGCCATCGCCCCTGAAATCAGCGCCGCCATTCTCGAGAACCAAGGCCCCTATGCCGCCTGTCTGACGCTTGCCAAGGCATGCGAAAGCGCCGATATCGAAGCGATCATCTTTGCCGCCACGCTGTGTGGCATCTCCCCCGACCAGGGCGCGACCTGGCATATGGAGGCACTGGCATGGACCCTGGCTCTGCAACAATCTGAAGGAATGAATTGATTCCATTTCCAAATCATCCCTGACTTCGCCGATGCACTATCGGCTCGTCTTCGCGTCACGAATGATCTGGAAATGGAATGGATATTTTCTTTTACCGCTTGCACGGCAAAACCGGAAAGAGGTGGATACCGTTTTCGCCCGTCGGCATGATTGGCGACGTTGGCAATGCTGTGCGGCATTTCAACGCCATGGGCGTCGACCGCAGCCACCATGTAACGGCGTTGTCACGGCTGCGGTTTTCTCCGCCACCCCGGAAAGCTATAATGAATCCCCAGCGCTGCCCGCGCTCAAAGGGTGTTGTAGTTTCCTCTCCCACCTCGGAAAGCTACAATCCGCCGATCGGATATTTGCGCTGGCCCGCTCATGTTGGATGGATTGGGCCGAGCGTCTTCAGGAGACCGCCAGGATGGCTGGTACGCTTTTCGTTGTCACCGCGCCTTCGGGGGCGGGCAAGACCACGCTGGTGAAGGGGCTGCTCGAACGT
Organism: Azoarcus sp.; assembly: GCA_031282905.1. Taxonomy (GTDB): domain Bacteria; phylum Pseudomonadota; class Gammaproteobacteria; order Burkholderiales; family Rhodocyclaceae; genus WRNU01. Next base: position 19,647 of record JAITCV010000063.1, read on the forward strand.
GATCCCAAGGTGCACCTGTCGGTCTCCTACACCACCCGCGCGCCCCGGATAGGGGAAGAGGATGGGCGTGAATACCATTTCGTCGATGTCGACCGTTTCCAGGAATTACGCGACCGTGGTGAGTTCCTCGAATGGGCCGAAGTGCACGGTAATTACTACGGCACGTCGAAAACCTGGTTGCAGGCGCAACTCGACGCCGGGCGCGACACCTTGCTGGAGATCGACTGGCAGGGCGCGCAACAGGTGCGCCGGGTATTTCCCGAAGCCGTGGGGGTGTTCATCCTGCCGCCTTCGATCGAAGAACTCGACCAACGCCTGCGCGGACGCGGCACCGACAGCGAAGCGGTGATCGCCCATCGCTTGCTTGCCGCGCGGGACGAAATGCGCCATGTCGGCGAATTTGCCTACGCTATAATCAACGATAACCTGCATGTGGCGCTTGACGACTTGGTGGCAATCATCCGTGCGTCGCGCCTGCGCTACGTCAACCAGCACGCGCGATATTCACACTATTTCGCCTTCCTTGAACAGGACTGAATCATGGCCCGCATTACCGTCGAAGCCTGCCTGAAGAAAATCCCCAATCGTTTTCAGCTTACCTTGGTGGCGGCCTATCGCGCCCGCCAGCTCACCGTGGGCGGCACGCCACAGGTCGAACTCGATAACAGCGACCGTGACAAGCCCACGGTGATCGCGTTGCGCGAAGTGGAGGCCGGCAAGGTCGGCCTTGAGATGCTCAATCGTGGCCAGGCATGACGCAAATGGAAGAGAGGCCGGCGGGTAGTGAAGAAACGGGCCCCGTCGAGCCACTGTTCGCACTGCTCAAAACCAGGATCGGAGTCTACCTCGATGACGAAAACATTATTCGCGTCGAGGCTGCCTATCGCTTTGCCGCCGAGGCCCACAGCGGTCAGTTGCGCGTCAGTGGCGATCTTTACATCGCGCATCCGCTGGCGGTCGCGCTCATTGTCGCCGACTGGCATCTCGACGCCGACGCCCTGTGCGCGGGCCTGCTGCATGATGTGCTCGAGGACACCTACATTTCCAAGGCCGAGATTGCCGAACGTTTCGGCCAGGATGTGTCCGAACTGGTCGATGGACTGACCAAGATCGACAAATTCAAGTTCAAATCCCGCAAAGAAGCGGATGCCGAGAATTTCCAGAAGCTGATGATCGCGACGAACCGCGATTTGCGCGTCATCCTGATCAAACTCGCCGACCGCCTGCACAACATGCGCACCCTGCACGTGATGCCTCTGGACAAGCGCAAGCGCATCGCTGGCGAAACCCTGGAATTGTATGCGCCAATCGCCAGCCAACTTGGGATCATCAGCCTGTGCCATGAGTTGGAGGATTTGTCCTTCAAGCACAAATATCCGTGGCGCTATCGGGTGCTGACCGGGGCGATGAATGTCGAGCGCGGCAGCCACCGCAGGGCGCTGGCCGAGTTCCGGACCGAGATCGAAGCGTGTTTGCAGCAATGGGGGATGCATGCCGAAATACAGGAACGTGAAAAGAGCCTTTACAGCATCTACCGCAAGATGGCGGAAAAAATCCACGAACAGCGACGGCAAGTACTCTCCCTCATCCATGACCTCCACGGCTTTCGTCTCATCGTATCCGATATACCTTCGTGCTATCTCGCGCTGGGTGCGCTGCATTCGATCCATCAGCCGCAGCCGAAGCATTTCAAGGATTACATTGCCATTCCGCGCAAGAACGGCTACCAAAGCCTGCATACCACCGTGATCGGCGCGGGCGGGGTGCTGGCCGAAATCCAGATTCGTACCCAGCAGATGCACCATGTCGCCGAATCGGGCATCGCGGCGCATTGGCTCTACAAGGACAACGACAAAAACATCAGCGAACTCCAGAAGACAGCCCATGACTGGGCGCGCCTGCAGATCGAATTACAAATGAGTTCGGATGGCGCGAGCGAATACCTGGAGCATGTCAAGGCCGACCTTTTCCCCACCGAGGTATTCGTGCTGTCGCCAAAGGGAGATATTTTCGAATTGCCGCGCGGGTCGACACCGATCGATTTCGCTTACGCGGTGCATACCGATGTCGGCCACCGCTGTGTGGGCTGTTTGATCAATGGCGAATATATGCCACCCAATACCGAACTGAGAAGTGGCGATCGGGTGGAAATCGTCGTTTCGGCCTATCCCAGCCCCAATCCGGGTTGGTTGAAGCATGTGCGTACCGGGCGGGCACTGGCAAAAATTCGTCATTTCCTCAAGAACCAGCAGCAGGACGAAGCGTTGGTCATGGGCAAACGCTTGCTCAACCTGGCGCTGCATCCCCACGGTCATACGGTGGACAGCATCTCCTCGTTTGCCTGGAACCGGTTCCTGCGCGATGACGGGGTGGTGAGCGAACGCGATATTTTTGCCGATATCGGCTTGGGCAACCGTCTGCCGGTAGTCGTGGCGCGACGGCTGCTGCTCGCCGAAGAACGCGAAGCGGATACCGCCACGGACACCGCCACGCCGCAGGGGGGCAACATGCCGTGTTTCAAGATTCACGGCAAGGAAGGCGCGATCGTACAGCTTGCCCGATGTTGCCAGCCGATCCCTGGCGACAAGGTGATCGGCATTCCCCGCCGCGGACTAGGGCTTGAAATCCATCAGCAGACCTGCCCTTTGGCAACACGGATACGCGCCAACCCCGGGCATTGGGTCGATGCCGAATGGGAGCCGACCGGAGAGCGTCTCTTCAACGTCACCCTCCGCATCCTGTGCCGCGAAGAGCACGGCATGCTGGTGAGAATCGCCAACGCGATCGCGGGTGAAGGCTGCAACATCCAGAGCGTGGTGACCGTGGATGAGCAAACGCCTCCCTGCACCACTCTGGAGATGGGCCTGCAAGTGCGCGACCGCGTACACCTGGCCCGGATCATGCGCCAGGTGCGCCGCCTGCCGGAAGTCTTGAACCTGAGGCGGTGCAGTCCTGGCGCTTGATTCCATATGTCCAATCGTGGCTGCGGCTCGTCTTCGCGTCACGAATGACCTGAAAATGGAGCCTCAACCCAATGAACGCCAGATTTCGACCGACAGCAGCGCCATGGCAAGCAGCACCAGCGCGGCGATGATGCGCGTGTCGCGGCGCTGGCGGCGCGCGATGTCATCCAGGCGTTTGCGAAGCTCCATGCTCCGCTGCTGATTGTCGGCCAATGCCTGATAGGTAAGGCGCGGAATCCGCGGCAGCATGGAAGCCCAATTCGGTATTTCGTTCTTTACTTCGCGTAACAGCGCCCGCCAGCCGACCTGTTCCTGCATCCAGTGTTCGAGAAAAGGTTTGGCCGTTGTCCATAAATCCAGTTCGGGATCGAGTTGGCGGCCCAGCCCCTCGATGTTGAGCAAGGTTTTCTGCAACATCACCAGTTGGGGCTGCACTTCCATCTCGAAGCGGCGCGCGGTTTGGAAAAGGCGCAGCAGGGTCTTGCCGAACGAGATGTCCTTCAGCGGACGATCGAAGATCGGCTCGCACACCGTGCGGATCGCCGTTTCGAATTCATCGACCCGGGTATGCGCGGGCACCCAACCCGCCTCGATGTGCGCCAGTGCAACCCGCCGGTAATCGCGTTTGAAAAAGGCGAGGAAGTTTTGTGCAAGGTAACTCTTGTCGATTTCGCTCAAGGTGCCGATGATGCCGAAATCGAGCGCGATATAACGTCCATCGCGGTGAATGAAAATATTGCCTGGATGCATATCGGCATGGAAAAACCCGTCGCGGAATACCTGGGTAAAGAAGATTTCCACCCCCGCCCGTGAAAGTGCCTTGAGATCGATGCCCTGGGCCACGAGCGTATCGGTTTGCGAAATCGGCACTCCGTACATGCGCTCCATCACCATCACATTTCGGCCACACCAATCCCAATACACTTCGGGCACCATGAGGAGCGTCGAATTCTTGAAATTGCGCCGCAACTGCGCGCTGTTGGCCGCCTCGCGCATGAGATCGAGTTCATCGCGCAGGTATTTGCTGAATTCCGCCACCACTTCGCGTGGTTTCAGCCGCCGACTCTCGGGCCAGACTCTTTCCAGCAAACCCGCCGCCGCGTCGAGCAAGGCGAGATCATGGGCAATCACCCGCTCGATACCGGGACGCAAGACCTTGATCGCCACCTCGGTGCCGTCGGGCAACGCGGCAAAATGCACCTGGGCCACCGAGGCCGAAGCCACCGGCGTGCGCTCGAAATGGCGGAACACGTCGTCGATCGGACGTTCGTAGAACGATTCCAGCAGGGCCAGCGCCTGTTCGGACGGAAACGGCGGCACCCGGTCCTGCAACAATGCCAGTTCGTTGGCGATGTCGGTGGGGAGCAGATCGCGCCGTGTCGACAGCATCTGCCCGAACTTGACGAAAATCGGCCCCAACGATTCCAGCGCGAGGCGCAAGCGCACCGCGCGCGGCGCGGTGAATTTTCGCCAGAAAAACACCCACCCCCACCAACGCCCGAGACGACCACTGGGGTCAGCGTCGAGAACCACGCGATCGAGGCCGAAACGCAGGCTGACGAGGATAATTCTGGCAAGACGAAGCAGGCGCATGGTCGCAAGGAGAGACGAAAATGAAGACTTTAGCCGGAAAGACGGGGTAAGGTAAGACCTATTTTGGTTTCAAAGAAAGCCTACGACACGGTTAGCCGCGGTTTTGGGGGCATAGGCGTTCTTGCTCCTCGCAAGGAATTGGCGGCAAACAACATTGACAAGTAGATAGACTTTTCCCGTTTATATAATGGTTTCAACACCGCGCGCGGTGTGGGCGTTACGGATTTCTGAATCTGACTACCTGAATACTCGATATGAACGCCAACCCTTTGCATGACTTGCGCGAATAATCTTCAAACATTTCAATTGAATGATGTATTCATTTTATATTAAATGCATACACCCTAAATTACTGACTATCGAATATGCTTACCAGATTATCCAACACGGCCACGAACTTCTTTGTCATTATCGCTACTGTCTCGTTTGAGCTTGACTCGGAATGCTGTTCGTTTGAGCATGATTTGGGCAGGAAAGACTTTCTGGAGGTTCCCTTTTATAAAGATGCGATTCTATCCGGGAAAGTGGAAGCGGGTAAATTGGGTTCGAAGATTGCCGCAGCGCGCGATAGAATCCAGGCTTTGACGCTTGATTGAATTTCATGCGCTTGTGGCGGGTGTACTTGTTTCGTACGCTTTTCAGTTTTCCTGACTTTTCCAACCCCACCATGGGAGCCGTAATCGTCTTTCTATTTTTCGTGATTCTTGGCTTTTTCGTGCTTTTGGTATTTTCATTCGCTTGTTTGCGGGGATTTTGCACGCGGGCATCGGATTGCCGCAATCCTGGCGCTGCTTGTGCCCGTGTTCTTTGCGCTTCCGTTCACCGCGGTTGTTGCGATCATCGCGGGCATTCCCTTCGGACTCATGGCGGCGCAGACATAAGTCGAAATATAACTCATTGATTTTTATGGATAAAAACATCCGAAAGCTGAAAATTCAGTGTTTCCCTACAGTTGTTGCCGTTAATAAAAAGTTCCATCAAGAGTAAAACACTACATTTCGTTTTGGTTGGAGTTGGTTTTACGATGAAATTGCAACATATCGAACTCAGCCTGCCCACTCAGGGCGCTTGGCTCGCTGCCCGCCTGGCCCATGCCCACGATGCGCATGGCATCGCCCTGATGTTGCGGGTCGCGGACAATCCGCTCATCCGCCAGCGCGAGCATATTGTCGCCACCGTGTTGCAGGAAGCCGGTTTGGCCACCCTGGCGCTCGATCTCGTTCCCCATGCGGAGGCGCGGCACGACATCGACGCCTTTTACAATATTGCGCGCTTGTCCAGCCGCATCCTCGCTACCGTCGAATGGATCGGCAACCAGCCCATCCTGACGGGACTGGCCGTGGGGGCGCTAGCCACCTCCACGGCCAGCGCCGCTGTCATCCGCGCGGCCACGCACGCGCCCGAACGCTTCGGCGCGCTTTGCCTGTTCGCCGGGCGTCCCGATCTCGCGGGCAAAACGCCCCTGCGCACGCTGAAGTCGCCAAGCCGCTTCATCGTTGGAGCCGACGATGGGCGCGCGGCCATCCTGCGTCAGGCTTTCGATCTGATTCCCGCCACGCGCGACTGGCAGACAATCGAAGGGGGCGAACCCGAACATTTCTCGATTGCCGCGCTCACCACCAGCGCGACGCTTGCCGCCGACTGGCTGCTCACCCACCTGCGGCCGCCCTGCCCGGCCGTGCCTGAGCAAGACGCCGGGGAATGATTTCATCTTCATGTCATCGCCGACGCGGAAACAAGCCGCGGACGGTACGCCCGTGGCAATCCAGGGGACGGAGACGGAGGACACGGTAAGCCATGGAACAAGAGCCAGGGTGACTGAAAAATTGCTTTCTTCACGCGCGCTCACGGTCCAAGTTTAATCTAAAGTTTCGCTCATCCACGCCGAAGTCTTCTTTAGCCACTTCTCGCTTCCGATGAAACCTTCCCACTTTTCCTTCTTGCCGCGAATCTGTTTCATTGCCATGCTCATGGCGATGACGCTCGCGCACGCCGATGACTGGGAAAAGATTGTCGGCGATCGGGGGCGAACGGTGGAGATAGACCCGGCCAGTATTTTCGAGTCCGATCATGGCACCAAGGTGGCGTGGGGGCGCGTGGTGCTGAATGATGCGGAAATGACAAAAAGCGGCTATCGCACGATCAAGGCGCTCAACCGCTACGACTGCTTGAACCGCAGTTTCGTCACGATCAAACGTGCCTATCTCGATGATGCCGGGCTGATCGTGCGCGAGGAGAGCATTGCCGACCAGGTGCCGATGATGGTGATGCGCAATTCGGTCGATGAGCGCATGTGGCGGGCGGTGTGCCGTCCGACGTCGTCCGCCGAACCCGCAGGCGGCAACTCCCACGGCGCAGCGGAGATCGAACGGGCCGCTGCCGCTGCCGATCGCGCCGCGAAGACCGCGCAAATGGCCCTGGTCACGCAGATCAAACCCGCCACGCCCAGCGTCAGCGTGGCCAGTCCGCCGCCCAGGGTTGCCGTAACCGCGAACCTCACTCCGCCCGCAAGCGCCGCGCCGGGTCACACGCCGCAAACCAATGCGCAAACGAGTGCCACGTCCGCAAGCGCGCCCACGCCAGCGGCGCAACCCATGCCGCGTCTTGATCCACTTCCCGCGGCCAGACCTCCTTCAGCAACGCGCGTTCCGCCCCAACCCGCACCCAGCGTTGCCAGCACACCCACCGCCGTGTCCCGTGCCCCGGCGCCGGTCGTGTTTCCCGCGCCACCTCAAGCGCGCAGACCCGCCGCGCGTTCCGCCAGCGCCGTCAAGCCTGCCGCGCAAAGCGTGACACGCTTGACCGGAAATGAAAGCTGGTCTTATGGCAACCCGGAACAATGGGGCAAGCTGCGTCCGGATTGGCGCTTGTGCGGCGAGGGACGACGTCAGTCGCCGATCGAGTTTACGACCGGCGCAACGGTGGCGGTCGATCTCGAACCGGTGCTGTTCGATTATCGCAAAACCCGCTTTCGCACCACGGATACGGGCAACATGTTGCGGGTGAAGGTGGATGAGGGACTGAGCATGACCGTGCGGGGTCGGCGTTATGCGCTGGATAGTTTCACCCTGCACCATCCGGCGGAGGAGCGCATTGATGGCCGCGTGGCTGAAATGAGCGCGCATTTCCTCCACCGTGACGGCGAAGGACGGCAGGCCATCCTCGCGGTGCAATTGATGCTGGGCGACATGCCCAACCCGCTGTTGCAGACCTTGCTCAACCATTTGCCGCTGGAAAAAGGCGAGTCATACATGCCCGAGGCGTTTATCGAGCCTGACGCTTTTTTACCCACGGGACAGGGGCATTATCTCTACATGGGTTCCTTGTCCATGCCGCCATGCACCGAAGAAGTCATCTGGGTGGTGATGAAGTCCCCCGTTACGCTGTCCGCGGCGCAATTGGAGATTTTCACCCGCTTGCACCCAGATAATGCCCGCCCGCCGCAGACGGCCAACGCCCGGTTGGTGCTGGAGTCCCGGTAAACTGCACGTGGAGCGGCGGGCATGCTGACTTTTTACGATGAAACCGGCGCTCATGATTTCAAATCAAACCAAGATGAGTCCCTCGCGCTTTTCTGCGTTCATTGCAACAAAAAACGCCGATGCGTTCATACACATCGGCGTTTCTTGTTGCTGCGGTTCTACGATGGATCAGTCACGGCTGCGGAATTGGTCGTGACAGGCCTTACAGCTCTTGCCCACCGCGCCGTAGGCGACCTTGACCGCAGCGGCATCGCCGGTCTCGGCGGCCTTGAGCAATTCATTGGCGGCGGTCGCGAAGTCGCCGGCGAGTTTTCCGACTTCAGCGCCGTTGGTAAACAGTTCGGGTTTGACGCTGGTCTTCTGGTCGCCGACCGCCTTGTCGGTGCCCGGGCCATAGAGCGCGCTCATGCCCGAGTTGGCGACGGCGGCAATGGCCCGGGCGGCGGCCTGTACCTGGGCGGCGTCATATGTGCCATCGAGATTGGCCTTGATCTTGCCCGAGTTCCAGGCGGCAAAACTGTAGGCCGCCTTGCGGAACTTGATCTGGTCTTCGGGTTTGACCTGGGCGCAGACGCCCGTTGCCAAGGACAGGGCGATGATGCCGAACGCGGCGCGGAGGGTGGATTTTTTCATGCGGATGATCTCCTTTCGTGATGGATGGCGTTGCCGGACGTGATGATAAGCGGCCAGCACGCCGGGACACAACGTGCAATACACTTCGTCACAAACAAAAATACCCGTATTATGACAATGTTGCGTATCGCATCCATGCTGATCGTGTTGGCAATTCGCCTTGATGGCGTTGTGGCGATGGGTGAAACGTCCCCGAAACAGGTAATATCGCACTAGCTCGTCGGCAGGCCACCAGCAACCACAGACAAATAGGGAAGGGACGAAATCATGCGCCGTCTTGCGGATACGCCGATCTGGATGCGGCTTACGGGGGCGATCTGGCTCATGCTCATCATTGCCTGGGGCAGCATGATCATCTGGGAAACCAAGGTGAATCGCGGCATCGTCACCGAGCAGGCGCGCAGCTTCGCGCGCACGGTCAATGAAATGACCATGGCCGGACTGACCGGAATGATGATCACCGGCACCGTGGCCCAGCGCGATGTGTTCCTCGACCAGATCAAGGAGTTGTCGCTGGTCAGCGAGCTTGCCGTGATCCGCGGGGAAGCGGTCAGCAAACTCTACGGCCCGGGCCTGGCGGGCGAGAGCGGGCAAAGGCTCGATGATGTCGAACGCGAGGCGATGGCAAGCGGCAAGCCCTACATCCAGGTGATCCATGACGAAAAATATGGCGAACACCTGCGCGCGGTGATTCCGGCGCTGTCCTCGAAGGACTACCTCGGCAAAGATTGCACGCTATGTCATATGGCTCAGGAAGGCGTGCCGCTGGGCGCGGTGAGCATGCGCATCTCCCTTCAGGATGTAAACAACGCAGTCGACCGTTTCCGCAACGAGAGCGTGCTGTTCGCCATTGTCGTTTCGCTGCCGCTGATCGGCTTCGTCTATCTCTTCATTCGCCGTTTCGTCATCCAGCCCCTGTCCCGGCTGACCGATGGATTGTCCGAGATTGCCCAGGGCGGCGGCGACTTGACCCGGCGGCTGGATGCAGACCATCAGGATGAAATCGGCCGTGCCGCCGGGACCTTCAACCGCATGTTGGGCACCATCGCCGGATTGGTGCGCCAGATCGGCGCCTCGGCCACCGCCGTGACCGGGCAGGCGCGCGACCTGGTCCGTGGCGCGACCCTCATCGCCGAAGGTTCACGCCACCAGACCGAAAGTTCGGCGCTGGCGGCGGAAGCCGTGGATGATCTCAACAACCGGATTTCCTCCATTGCCGACAATACCGCGGCGGTGCGTTCGCGCTCGCACGACAGCCTTGCCCGCTCGCGGGAAGGCCAGGTCAGCCTGGACCAGCTCATCGGCGAAATGGACGAGGTGAGGGACGCGGTCAAGAACATGGCGGATTCGATGAAGGCGTTCGTCGCCTCGACCCAGGCAATCAACAACATGACCCGGGATGTGCGTGAAATCGCCGAGCAGACCAACCTGCTCGCGTTGAATGCCGCCATCGAGGCGGCCCGCGCGGGCGAGCAGGGACGCGGCTTCGCGGTGGTGGCGGACGAAGTGCGCAAACTCGCCGAGAAATCGGCGCATTCGGCGGGACAAATCGACACCATCACCCATACCATCGGCCAGCAGTCGAGTTCGGTACAGGATGCGATCGTGCGTGGCCTGACTCACCTCGAATCCAGCCGCAACGCCGCCGGTCAAGTGTCGAACGTCCTGGATGCGGCCAACCGGCTGGTGGTCGAAGTCGGTGGCGGTCTCGACCTGATTGCCGCCAACACCCATGACCAGCGCCGCGCCAGTCAGTCCGTGACCGACAGTATCGATGCCATTGCCGGCATGGCGCGCGAGAACAACACGGCCATCGAGCGCACGATGGAGGCCGCGCGCGAGATGGAAAATCTCGCCGCCCGCTTGCAGGAGTCGGTATCGAGCTTCAAGGTATAGGCATGCCGCGCGGCAACAACACCCACATCCGCCCCTGCTGACGCATTCTTCCGGCCTGCGCGCCCGCTTCCTTGCCGAAACCCCAGAAAAAGTCGGCCCGCACCGCGCCCTTGATCGCGCTGCCGGTATCTTGGGCCACCACCAGGCGATCGAGCGGCTTGCGGGTGTTCGGCCAAGTGGTGGCAAGGAATACCGGCGCGCCAAGCGGGATATGCGCGGGATCGACGGCGATGCTGCGTCCGGCAAAGAGCGGCGTGCCCTGCGCGCCGATCGGGCCGCTTTCGCCCATGTCGCCGGGCATCTCGCGGAAGAACACATAACTCGGGTTGCGGTTGAGCAATTCCCCCAGGCGTTGTGGATTTTTCCTCACCCACTGACGGATGCCCTCCACCGAGGCGCGGGCGGCGGTGAGTTCGCCGTGCTGGACCAGCCAATTGCCGATGGATTGGTAAGGATGACCGTTCTGGTCGGCATAACCGATGCGCACCCGGCTGCCATCGGGCAATTCGACCCGTCCCGAGCCTTGCACGTGGAGAAAAAAGAGATCGATCGGGTCGGCAGCCCACAACAACACCCGCGCGGGCAATTTGTCATATTGCTGTTCGAGTTCTTCCCGCGTCCAGTACGGCACCACCCGGTTGCCGTCGAGCCGGCCACGCAGGCGCAGCGACTTGAGTTCGGGATAGATGCTGCCGAGTTCGATGCTCAACATGTCCGCGGGCGGCGCGTGGATCGGCCATGGCGCGGTGGGCGATTGTTCGCGGCTGCCCTGGATCAGCGGTTCGTAATAACCGGTGATGAGGCCCTGCTCGCCGCCACGAGCATCGAGCGTTTGCCACGGGGTGAAATGGCGCTCGAAGAACTGACGCACATTGGC
>JAITCV010000125.1 GCA_031282905.1 Azoarcus sp.
AGCGACCAGTTGACGCCCAAAACGCCGGGGCCTTCGGGCTGGAAATAGCCGAGTTTGCCCCACCAGCGGCCCGTGTCGGTGACGCGTTGCGCCTTGAGATGGGCGCGATAGAGCGAAAAACCGCTACGCGCATCCCGCTTCGTCCAGTCGGCCGACCAGGGGTTTTGCCACGGGAAGAAGCTGATTTCGTGATCGGGCGCCCCGGCGCCGTTGGCTAGATCGGCCGTGCCGAAGAGACCCGCTTCCAGTCCCAGGGTGTTGCCCAGGGCATACGGCGTACTCACGTGGATTTCGCCTTGCAGGGTGCGGTGGTGCAGATTGCTGCCGAAGCGGTTTTTTTCGACGTCGTAGCGCTCGCGATGGCGCTGGAAAAACATCGCGCTGCCGCCGACCTTGGCATTTTCCAGCGCTCGCCAGAGCGTATCGGGGCCGTCGTCCGCCCGCGCCGGCGTCGCGCACGCGAGGCACGAGAGGACGGAGGCCAGCAGGCCCGCCACCGGTTTGCCGCGCCTCATGTCGCCCTCGCCCGTTCCGCGCGCTCCCTCGCGTCGGCGGCGGCGTTCATGCGCAGGGCGTAGGCCAGCATGTCGTCGCCCGAAAGCGGCGGACTGTAGAAATAGCCCTGGAAGAGATGGCAGCCCAGCGCGTGCAGGCGGTCGATCTGCTCCTGGTTTTCCACGAATTCGGCCACGACCTTGATCCTCAGCGCGCGGCACAGATCGACGATGGTGGCGATGACTTCCGCGCTGATTTCGCTGCTGGTCACGTCTTTACTCAAAACCTTGTCGATTTTCAGGGAACTGACCGGGAAATACTTGAGATAGACGAGCGAACTGTGGCCCATGCCGAAATCGTCGATGGAAATGGAAAAGCCCATGTCGTGCAGGCTGCTCAGAAGCCGGTTGTGCGGCGCGTCCGGGTCGAGCGCGACGGATTCGGTGACTTCGAGGCCGATCATCGGCGTGGATAGATGGTGATCGTTCCGGCACTGCGCCACCTTTTCCGGCAGGTCGCCATCGTTCAGTTGCCGGGCGGACAGGTTGACCGAGGTCTTGAAATCCGAGGCCAGCCCCGCCGCGTGCCAGCGCGCACGCTCGGCGCAGGCTTCGTTCAGTACCCACAGACCCAGCGTGCGGATGAATTCGCCGTCCTCGGAGATGGCGATGATCACGGGCGCCGGCACCGGGCCGAACACCGAATGCCGCCAGCGCACCAGTCCTTCCGCGCCGATCACCCGGCCGGTGCGGCCATCGACCTGCGGCTGGTATTCGAGATACAGACCTTCGCCCGTGTTCATCGCGGCTTCCAGTTCATGCGCGAGAATGCGCGCCAGCGCGCCCACTTCGTCGTCCCGGTCGAGGCACTTCTTGCCCGACGGGCCGACCGTGTTGTTGCAGGCAATCTCCAGCAATTTGCGCTGCGCCGCCTTTTGCCGCTCCTTCTTGATCTGGTCGGAAATCTTGACGAAGGGCAAATAGATGAAGGTCCCCAGGACCAGGTTGAAGACTTGCAGGAGGCCGCCCGCCACGGAATGCGTGGCGAGCAGTCCGCTCAGGATGGGCGGCGTCGTCCATTCCAGCGCCACCATCGGCAAGGGCACGAGTCCCAGGCGGATGGCCAGGAAACTCACCAGCGTGAGCGTCAGTGGCACGAGCAGGAAAGGCACGAGAAACACGGGATTCAGGATGACTGGCAAGCCGAAAAGCACGATCTCGTTGATGTTGAACAATCCCGGCGCGATGGAAATCTTGGCCATCCGGCGGCTGCCGTGATTGTGGCTGGCGATGAGAATGGCCGTAAGGAGGCAGATCGAGCTGCCCGCGCCGCCCATGAATACGAAAATGTCGAGAAAACTCTTGGTGACGATGTAGGGGGCTGGCAGGCCCTGCGCCTGCGCCACCAGGTTGGCCTGCGTCGCCGCCGCGAAAAGATCGTGCGTCAAGGGATCGAACACGTTCGAGCCATGCAGCCCGAAAAACCAGCATAGATGCGTGATGAACACATAGACGATGCCGCTCCCCAGCATGTCGCGGAAAAGGTCGAAACGGAAGGGAAAGAGCAGCAGTTCGCGAACGGATTCCTGCACGGACAGGCCGAACGCCGCGCGAAAACCGAGGCCGATCGACGCGAACACGGACACGGTCACCAGCCCCGCGGCCAGACAGGCGAAAGCCTGCGGCGCGGAAGCCACGCCTTCCGAATAAATCTGCACCTGCAGGACTTTCACGGCCACCAGCCGCAGGAAGAGCCGGACCGCCGTCACGCTGGCCAGGATGCCGACGAACAAGCCCTGTACGCCGATGTGCCCGAGCATGTCGTCCGGCGGCAGCAGGACCACGAAGGCGCCCAGCGCCACCACGCTGGCCATCGCGGGGCTGACCGGCGCGAGCGGATTTTCCCGGTTGTGGACCAGCACCAGGTTATAGCTGATGCCGACCACCATCGGCAGCGACAACACGCCGAAACTCCCCTGCCAGATCAAGGCGAACAGGCCCGAGCGCCAGTTCGGGCCGAACAGCGCCCGCATGGCCTCATGAAATAGGGGCAAGGGCAGGTTGTTGCAGAGCACGGCCAGCGCTCCCGCCACCACCAGCGGCAGGCAGACCAGAAAGCCGTTGCGGATGGACAGCATCGTGGTGTTCAGGGCCCAGGCCGGAGTCGCCCAGTCATAGAGCCTCTCCATGAAACGGTCGGGAGAAGCTATGTGCGATGAGTGCAGTACAGTGGTCATAAAACGTTTTTCGCCCGGCTTCCGGAAAGCAATGCAATGTGCGACGTCGGTGGAACGATTGCCCCGGTCATCCTCGCGCGCTTCGTCGAGCGTTTGGCAGTGTAACAAGAATTGCAATGGCGGGGTTGGAACATGAACGGGTCTCCTTAGTCGTCGCGCACGCGCGCGATGTCTTTAATCGACGGCTAAAAGACGTTTATGTTCCGCAAAAAACGACCGGACATCACCTCGAGGGGAACTCCTGACGAGTTTTTCCCGCCGGTCAGCACCCCGGCGCTATTTGTACGGAAGCGTCAAAAAGTAACCCCCTACTTTCTGCCGGTTATATATGGCAAAAAAGGGCAAGCGAAGCCCGCCCTTTTTTGGAGTGGAGGCAAGAACACCCCACAGCCGGACAGGTTCCGCCTTGGTTCCACACGATGAGGGAAATCGAGCGCTTCATTGCCTTTGCGTGAAAAAATGGGGAACGCTCGTCGTCTCGCCCGCCTCGTGGGCCGGGCATGCCTGCCCGATTTACGCCGCGAGCCAGTGCGCCACGGGCTTACTCCCAAAAGGGGCGTCGGCGAATTCCCACGCCGAGCGTGGGAGGAGACAGCAAGCGCCCGCGCTTCGTTTGCGCGTTTTTCCTTCCACCTTTAATCGCCCTCCCTTCGCGTCGAGGTTTGTTCATCCGGTGTTTGGTGATACATTGGCTCCCCTGTTCGATTCCGTCCGTGGATCGCCAGGGAGGCCATTGCGATTCGAGAATGGAATGAGGCCGCGAACGCGGTCTGTTTATCTGGAGTACGCCGACCGATGATCCGACATGGAAGCCTCCTCTCAAACCAAGCGCTCGTTTCGTCGCACCTTTTTCCACCACGCGGCTGGTCGGGGCGGTGCGCGCCGCGTTGATCATGACTCACCTGATTCGCGACTCCGCGCCGGTCGAACTGTACGCATGGCTGGATACCGACGCCGAGATTCCCGGCTGGGACATTTTCTCGTCCAACCCGTTCAGCCAGTCCCTGCCGGAGGATAACTTCACCACCGTGCGGAATTATTTCGCGGAATATCACCTGGAGTTTTACCGCCAGCGTCTGTACAAGGATTTTCCCAGCCGCCTGCATGCGCTCTTGCTCTTCGCCACGCGCGTCGACGCCGAGAATTTCCGTGCCAAGCACCCCGCGCAGGTTTTCGGCAAACACCTCGTTCCCGCCCGCAGCCGGGGTTCCTACGTCGTCTCGTTCCACGATGCGAGCTGGCTCGATTACCTGCGTCTTCCGCACAGCCTGAACCTGGCGACGCTCAACGAAGTCTCGAAGCATTACTGGAGCGGCCGCCTGGTCGAGGAGATCGGCCTGACCTTCATGGACAACGCCTGGCGGGAAACGCCGGTGATCGAGGCGCTGTTCCAGGGGACGCTCGAACCCGTGACCCATCATCACCACACCGACTGGCTGCCCGGCTTTTCCTGAGAAGCCGTTTACGATCCGTGCCATGAAGATTTTCCGGCGCCTTCTTCTGTAAGAAGCTGTTTACGATCTACGACAAACCGCAATTCAAGCCCGTGACGCATTGATCCGATCCGTAGGTCGGGCATACTTGCCCGACCTACGAGACGCCCGCGCTCCCCATCTTTCTCACAGGGGAAGATCATAAACAGCTTCTTAACTCGCGTACCGCCACCTCTCCGGCTACGTTTCCGCGTTTCCCGGTGGCTTGCGTCGGCGCATTCCGCCAGGAGCGCAAGCGTAGCAATTTCCCAAAACAGGTTTGCGTATTTATACAAGTGTTGATATAACCTGCGGCATGAAGCCACTCAGATTCGTCGATTCCAGCCAGAAAGACCTGCGCGAGATGCCCGCCGACGCGCGACACGCGTTGGGAATAGAACTGATGACCGTCCAGTTCGGTGGCGAGCCGAGCGACTTCAAGCCCATGTCGAGCGTGGGCGCAGGGGTATATGAAATTTGCCATCGGGATGCCCATGGTGCATTTCGGGTAATCCATGTCGCCAAGTTCGCCGATGCGATCTATGTGCTGCACGCCTTTCAGAAGAAGACGTGGAAGACGTCGAAGCCGGACGTCGAGTTGGCGATGAATCGTTACAGGAAACTGATTGGAGCACTTGAATGAGCGAAAACGACATCAGCGTCACCGAAGGCAGCGGTAACGTCTTCGTCGATTTGGGCTTTGAGCCCGCCGAGGCCGAAGTAATGAAGCTGCGTGCCGAGGTGATGATCCGTATCGCCCAGCAGTTGAAGGCGCAGGGCTGGACACAGGCCGAGGCCGCGCGCCGGCTGGGCATCACGCAACCGCGCGTGTCCCGGCTCATCAAGGGCAAGGTGGAAGACTTCAGTCTGGATAAGCTGCTGACTCTGGCAACCCGCGCCGGCTTGCACCCGGAATTGCGGCTGTCCCCATGATGTAGTTCGCATAGGTTGGGGTGAGCGAAGCGAACCCCAACACAACCCACTACGCGGACTGGATCGGCTGCACCGCGAGGCGCAGGCCCATCGCCTTGAGAATCGCCGACAGGCTGCGAATTTCTGGGTTGCCCTTGGCCGACAGCGTGCGGTAGATGTGCGTGCCGTTGATCTGCGCCTTCTCGGCCACCTTCGACACGCCACCGAACGCTTTCGTCATCTGGCGAAGGGCAATCAGAAGCTCGCCCTGATCGCCGTCCTCCAGGATGCTGTTCAGCAACTCCACCGCATAGGCCGGGTCTTTGCGGAAGGCTTCGGCCATTACGTCATCATGCGCTCGATCTCTCATCGCTCTTTCTCCTGTTTCAAGTTGTTGCGCTGCCAGTCCCACCAGTATTCGCACGCCTTCGCCATGTCGGCGTCCTGCGAACGCTTGATGCCGCCGCAAAGCAGCAAGACTACGGTCCTACATCGATACGAAGCTCCCACACTCCTTCCCTGCATGGTTTGT
>JAITCV010000079.1 GCA_031282905.1 Azoarcus sp.
GTTTGTTTCTTTTTCTGGTCAAACGCCAACGACGCAAAGCTTGCTTGCTTCATCTCCAACTCCACATCACTTTATGGATGGAGCATTATACCACTACATGGCATTTGTTCAGAGATTCCTTAGCCACGAACAGTTTGGGTGGGCGACTTCGTGTTTTCTCAATACTTCTCTGCCAATTGGGAGGAAAGTGATGGCTTTTTCATCTTTGCTAACTTCGCCCCACCCAAGGGCGTCAAACAAGTCAAACAACTGCCCAACATGCCCGCCTGCCGTAGACTTACCTTTACCGTCTTTCGTGAGAGGGAGCAGGGCATCTTTCAAGTCTTTTTTTGCATCTTGGGCGTAGCGTCATCATACGAGTGCAAAACTTTAAGACCACCATTTAGAAAGCTGTCATTGCGGCGCGCATGCCGGGGTTGCGGGGCATTAGCGCGGGACATTGGTATTTCGTCGAGCTGAAAACGGCGGGTAATATGCTGGCGGCGGTTCGCGCGGCGCTGCATGACCGCATGACCGAAACGGTGTTGACCCGTCTGGCAGAGGCCGGGGCGCTGTTCCACCATTCATTGGCCGAGATCGCTTTGAGCGCTTCGCCAGTAAGTGTCTTGAAACCAAGCCCGATGACGCGCATCCCCACTGGAAGGTAGAGCACAATTTTCTCGGAGGGGTTCAAGTCAGCGATTTCTACGCCATCAACATAAATTCTGCCCGATAACGCGGACCCCAAAATTCCAGAATCACGCTTGATGGTAACCTTCCCAGTATTCTCGCCTTCGACAAGAAAATCACGATTCCATATTTGATCATCCGGAACAAAAGTAGCGTCTTCCGTAGCAACGCGGTGTGTTGTGCACCCTGCCATTAAAACCGCAACACCAACGGCCACAATCATCTTCTTCACATCGAACCTCATTCAACACGTTGTCATGTAACCACAAAGACAACATAGCATCAGGGCGACGACCGGCGCAAGAAGTTTTCACTTACGAAAAAGGCACCCGAAGGTGGCTTCAACGAAGCAACGAACGCGACCGGAACCGGACTTACGGGTTCAGCAACTCTTCAGGAGTGGTTGCGATCCCTGCGAAGCTTGGCTCCACACCTTTCGCAAACGCATCTTGCAACCCTTCGCTTCATCGTCGTTCGCCTGCTGCACAGGGGGCGCATTCACGGGTGATACAGCGGAAGAACTCCGGGTAGCCCGAAGCGGCAAGCGCTGCGGGGACGAGTATAATTTTTGGCTTTTGTTTCCGGGCGCGGCGTGCCTGTCTTCCATGACTCAATTTCTCACGTTTCGCGGCGGCGCCGCGTTTTCGCTTTCCCGCCTCGACCGATTGTCCAGACGTCTTGCGGCGCGCATGCCGGGGCTGCGGGGCATTAGCGCGGAACATTGGTATTTCGTCGAGTTGAAAACGGCGGGTAACGCGGCTGGCAACACGCGGCTGGGCGAGTTGCTCGATGCCCGCCCGTATGACGAGACCTTGGGGGGCGAGCCTTTGCCCGCAGGCAGCCTGTACTTGGTGACGCCCAGGTTGGGCACGATCTCGCCGTGGTCGTCGAAGGCGACCGACATCGCCCGCCAATGCGGTTTCGACAATGTTGCCCGCATCGAACGCGGCACGGTTTACTTCCTGGTCGGCAAGGGCGTGGATGGGGCGGATATGTTGGCGGCGGTTCGCGCGGCGCTGCATGACCGCATGACCGAAACGGTGTTGACCGGTCTGGCAGAGGCCAGGGCGCTGTTCCACCATTACAAGCCGCGTCCGCTCGAAACCATCGATCTCGGCGGGGGAGGGCGAGCGGCGCTGGTCGCGGCCAACGTGGAACTTGGGCTGGCGCTCTCCGATGATGAGATCGACTACTTGTCCGATCATTTCATCCGCATGGGCCGCAACCCGACCGATGTCGAACTGATGATGTTCGCCCAGGCCAATTCCGAGCATTGTCGGCACAAGATTTTCAACGCCGACTGGGTGATCGATGGGCGTCCGGCGGCGAAATCGCTTTTCGCCATGATCCGCGATACCCACGAAGCACATCCCGAAGGTACGGTGGTGGCTTATGCCGACAATGCCTCGGTGATCGAGGGCGCGGAAATCGACCGCTTGTATCCCGATGCCGATGGCGTTTTCCGTTATTGCCGCGAAATGACCCATTTGCTGGCCAAGGTCGAGACCCACAACCATCCGACCGCGATTTCGCCTTTTCCGGGCGCGGCGACCGGGGCAGGGGGGGAAATCCGCGACGAGGGCGCAACTGGGCGTGGCGCGCGTCCCAAGGCGGGGCTGACTGGCTTCTCTGTATCTAACTTGAATATTCCGGGGTTCGTCCAGCCCTGGGAACGGACGTATGGCCGTCCTGGGCGCATCGCTTCGGCGCTCGACATCATGATCGAGGGGCCGCTGGGCGGAGCGGCGTTCAACAACGAGTTTGGCCGCCCCAATCTTGCCGGTTATTTCCGCGCCTTCGAGCAGGAAGTCGAGGGCGAGGTGCGCGGCTATCACAAGCCGATCATGCTCGCCGGGGGGCTGGGCAACATCCAGGCGCGGCAGGCGGAAAAGCCCGGGTTTGCGCCGGGTACGCTGATGATCCAGCTTGGTGGCCCCGGTATGTTGATCGGCTTGGGCGGGGGCGCGGCGTCGAGCATGGCGACCGGGGCGAATGCCGCCGATCTCGATTTCGCTTCGGTGCAGCGCGGCAATCCGGAAATCCAGCGCCGCTGCCAGGAAGTCATCGATGCTTGCTGGCAGCGCGGCGCGGCCAATCCGATCATCGCCATCCACGATGTCGGCGCGGGCGGATTGTCCAACGCGATGCCGGAATTGGCCGATCACGCCGGATTGGGCGCGCATTTTGAATTGCGTGAAATACCGATCGAAGAGCCGGGAATGAGCCCGCTTGAGATCTGGAGCAATGAGGCGCAGGAGCGTTATGTGCTGGCGATCGCGCCCGCCGACATGGAAGCGTTCCGGGCGATCTGCGCGCGCGAACGCTGTCCGTTCGCGGTGCTCGGCATCGCCAGCGCCGATGGACGCCTGATCGTGCGCGATCGTTTTTTCAGCAACGCGCCCGTCGACATGGAGATGCGGGTGCTGCTCGGCAAGCCGCCGAAGATGAAGCGCGATGTGTCGCGGCGCGCGGTGCATCTGCCGCCATTCGAGGTGACCGGACTGGATTTGCAGGAAACCGCGTCGCGGATACTGCGCCATCCGGCGGTGGCGAACAAATCCTTCCTCATCACCATTGGCGACCGCTCGGTGGGCGGACTGACCGCGCGCGACCAGATGGTGGGGCCGTGGCAGATTCCCGTGGCCGATGCGGCGGTGACGGCGATGGGCTTTACCGGCTATCGGGGCGAGGCGTTCGCCCTCGGCGAGCGCACGCCGTTGGCCTGTGTCGACGCGCCCGCTTCGGGACGGATGGCGATCGGCGAGGCGATCACCAATCTGGCCGCCGCCGACATCGACCATTTCGGCGAAATCAAACTCTCCGCCAACTGGATGGCGGCTGCCGGACATCGCGGCGAGGATGCCCGCCTGTTCGATACCGTCGAGGCGGTCTCCAGGTTTTGTATCGCGGCCGGATTGTCGATTCCGGTGGGCAAGGATTCGCTGTCGATGCGCACCGCGTGGCAGGAAGCGGAAAGCGGGGCAGGGGAGGCGAGCGCGCGGCAGGTGGTTTCGCCCTTGTCGCTGATCGTGACCGCCTTTGCCCCGGTTGCCGATATCCGCCGCACCCTGACCCCGCAATTGCGCTTTCCCGCGGACGAAGAGACCGAATTGCTGCTGCTCGATCTGGGGGCGGGCAAGAATCGCCTGGGCGGCTCGGTGCTGGCGCAGGTATATGACTCGGTGGGCGAACAGGCACCCGACATCGCTCCCGCGCTCTTGGCGGCATTCTTTGGCGCGGTGCGGCAGCTTGCGCGCGAAGACCTGATTCTCGCCTATCACGACCGCAGCGACGGCGGCCTGTTCGCCACCGTGACCGAAATGGCTTTCGCCTCCCATTGCGGCCTGTCATTGGTGCTCGACACCGTGTGCTACGACAACGCGATGAATGACACCGATGGCCTCGACAAGAACCCGGAACTGCTCAAGGGACGTTTCGACGACCATCTGTTCGGCGGGCTGTTTGCCGAAGAACTCGGCGCGGTGATCCAAATCCGCCGCCGTGACCGCGCCCGGGTTTCCGCCATCCTGCGCGCCGCTGAACTCACCTGTCATTGCATCGGCGAACCCAACGACAAGGACGAAATCCGTTTCTGGCGCAACGCCAAACTGGTGCTGGCCGCGCCGCGCGCCGTTTGGCTGCAAACATGGTCGGAAACGGGTTACCACATCGCCCGCCTGCGCGATGACGTCGACTGTGTGCAAGAAGCATTCGATGCGCTGGCCGAGACGGACGACCCCGGTTTGTCGGTGCAGCTCTCGTTCGATGTCACCGCAGACCTGAGCGCGCCATTCATCAATCGCGGCGCGCGCGCGCGCGTGGCGATCCTGCGCGAGCAGGGGGTGAATTCGCAGTTCGAAATGGCGGCGGCCTTCACCCACGCCGGGTTCGAGGCAGTCGATGTACACATGACCGATCTGCAAGCCGGCCGCCATCGCCTCGATGATTTCGCCGGGCTGGCCGCCTGCGGCGGCTTTTCCTACGGCGACGTGCTGGGGGCAGGGCAGGGATGGGCAAAATCGATCCTGTTCAACCCGGCGCTGCGTGAACGATTCGCCGCATTTTTCGCCCGGCCGGATACCTTCGCGCTCGGCGTGTGCAATGGCTGCCAGATGATGGCGCAACTGGCGTCGATCATCCCCGGCGCGCAGCACTGGCCGACTTTTCAGCGCAATCGCAGCGAGCAGTTCGAAGCGCGTTTCGTGATGGTGGAGGTGCTCGACAGTCCGTCGATCCTGTTTACGGACATGGCGGGCAGTCGCATGCCGATCGTGGTCAGCCATGGCGAGGGCAGGGCGGTGTTCAGAGACGAAAGCACGCGCCAAACCGCGGCGGTGGCGCTGCGCTACATCGACAACCGCGGCGCGCCCGCGCTGCGCTATCCCGCCAATCCCAACGGTTCACCCGATGGCGCGACGGGCTTCACCACCCCGGACGGGCGTTTCACCATCATGATGCCGCACCCCGAACGCACGGCGCGCAGCCTGCAAATGTCGTGGGCGCCGCAATGGCTGATCGACCAAAGCCCGGACGCCTCGCCGTGGCTGCGGATGTTCCGCAACGCGCGCAAATGGTTGGGGTAGCCCATGAGCATAAAATGGTGGTTTACCTTGCTTGCCAGCATGTTGCTCATGACGGGCTGCGATGCTCCAACTTTCCACAATACCGACATTTCCGGCGCAACTTATGGCCGCACGTTCGAACTGCTTGATCCAGAAGGAAAAATTCGCCACCTCGACGATTTTCGCGGCAAGGCGGTCATGGTGTTCTTTGGCTTCATCCAGTGCCCGGACGTGTGTCCCACGACCTTGCTGCGAGCCAGGGAAGTGCACCGCCTGTTGGGCGAACAGGGAAATCGCATGCAGGTGATTTTCATCACCCTCGACCCCGAACGCGATACCCCTGAAATCCTGCGTGAATACATCGCGGCATTCGGCAGCGAATTTCTCGGTCTCTACACCACGCCCGAAAAAACCCGCGCCATTGCGGAGGACTTTCGTATCTATTACCGCAAGGTGCCAACGGGCAATACGTACACGCTGGATCACACCGCGATCACCTACCTTTACGACCCCGATGGCCAATTACGCCTGGCGATCAGCCACCAGGCTTCCGCCGAAGATATCGCCGCCGATGTGGCGATGCTGCTTCATAACCATTCATCCGCGCAAACGCCATGAAAATCCGCCTGTTTACCCTGTCTGTCGTGCTGTCGCTGCCCATGCATGTTTTCGCCCAGGAGACGATCGTTCACGATCCCTGGGTCCGCGCCACCGTAAGTCAGCAAAAGGCCACGGGTGCTTTCATGAACATCACCGCAAAAACAGACGCCCATTTGACCAGCGTCAGATCGCCATTGGCTGAAGTCGTCGAAATCCACCAGATGACGATGGAAGGCGAACAAATGAAAATGCGTGCCATCGCCAATCTGGCGCTCCCCGCGGGCAAACCCGTCGCGCTCCAGCCCGGCGGCTACCACCTGATGCTGATCGGTCTCAACACCCAACTGAAGGAAGGCGACACCGTACCGCTCACGCTGACCGTGAAACACACCGACGGCCACCAGGAAACGCTCGACATCAGTGCGCCCGTGCTATCTATCAGTTCAGAAGGGCCGATGTCGCACAGACAATGAACGGGTGGCCTGGAACCACCGCGATGTCACCCTGCAAGGCCCAGCGAAAAACGCGGCGCGGATGCGTGTGAAAGAGGCGTGGCTTTTGCCGCCGCGCGAACCGGGATTGAGGATCAGAAACACGCCTGAAGACATGCCGCCGCCCGTTGTACGGTGACGCCCCATGTTCCCGGATGGCCGCAGCCGCAGCAGGTGCAATCCAAAGTGGAGGAAAAGTCTTGCCGCAATGACAAGGCGGGGGGGCCGGTTTTGTAGGTTGGATAAGCGTAGCGTAATCCGACATTCGTCCCCACGATGCGCAGCACAAGCAAATCAAACAACAGCGGCGCTTTGCGCCGGTGATGAACACATGTCGGATTACGCCTTCGGCTTATCCAACCTACGAAACACCTCGCTTCGCGCCTCGCAATGGCGAGGTTGGAGGGAATCATACGGGGTTTCTCCACTTTGGATTGCACCCAACTACAAGGTGATTTTCTCGAGAACGATATGCCCGGAAGGCGTTTGCCGCGCGTTGGCGCGAGGCAAACGCCTTCCGGGCCGTTCTGTCAACAGGTTCATCGTGGTGGGGTGCCGAAGTTTCCAATTTTCGGCAGGAAACCCTTGCAGTTGCTGGCAAAAAGGCTTTGCTTTCCCCACAGGCAAGGATGGACGACGAGGAGAGTGTGTCATATCTCCAACGGATGGGAACAAAATATTTTGACGTATTGACTTCGCCGTCATCGCAGGCCATGCTTTAGACATTGCACGACAACATTGAAGTATGCGCCCCGTTTCCGTGATTCTCTCCATTCTGCTTGCCGGCCGCGCCCAGGCGTTGGCGCGCGCATACCTGTCCCTGCCTGGGTCCCATCCGCCAACGGCTGACACTGACCCGTATCGCCATCGGCAGCACGCGCGAGCAGCCATGGCGGACTCTTCGGCTCCCGGATGGAACGCCGCCATGAAAACGCCGCCGGTCATCGCCGCCTGCCTTTTCCCGCTGTTCATCGGCGCAATGGAAGCCAGCGCCGCTGACCGTCTGCCGGGGCGCATTTTCTTCACGGCCACCGAGCGTCAAGCACTGGAACAAGGAACATGGCCCCCCGTCCAATCCGCCCCACCTCGCCGTTTCGACGGCGCGCTGTGGCGCGAAGGACGGCTCATCGCCCTATGGCTCGACCGCGAGGAGCTTGCTCCCGCCGCCCTGCCCGAAATCCGCCTGATCCACGGCACGCCCAGCCTCATCACCACCGGTCAGCCCCTGCTGCCCGGACAAATGCTGCCATGAACCGCCAGGCCGTGGGGGGCGGCGCACTCCTTGCCGCCTTGGTCGTGTTGCTGATCGCAAGCGGCATCGCCCTCGCCGCCGGAGAAATCCTCCATGCCACCAAGATGCGCGCCCAACAACATGGCATCACCGCGCTTGCCCGCGCACGCGCGGCGCTCATCGGTTACGCCGCCCATTACCCGGAAATGCACGCGGGGCAAGGCGTGGGCTACCTGCCTTGCCCGGATCAGGGCAACGATGGCTCGGCCTGGGGAAGCTGCCACATCCGCGACCATGGCGCCCTGGGCCGTTTCCCCTACCGCACTCTGGGTCTGCCCGTATTGCAGGACGGCGGAGGACAATGCCTTTGGTATGCGCTGGCGGGCAGCGTCAAGAATAATCCCAAACCCATGGCGCTCAACTGGGACAGCCCCGGGCAGTTCAAGATCGTCGACACCGCCGGACACGCGCTCACCGCCGGACACGACGCAGTCGCGGTGCTCATCGCACCTGGCGAACCCTTGCCCGGACAACGCCGCCCGTCTTCCACCAATAGCCAACGCTGCGCGGGCAGCGCCAATGTCGACTTCGACCTGCCCCTGTTCCTTGACCGCCACTACCCCAACGACATCGCCGGCGAAATCGTCATCATTTCCGGCCTACCCGGCTCCGACGCCAATGACATTGTAAGCTGGATCACGATCGACGACCTGTTCGCCGCCATCCGTCGCCGCCCCGATTTCCCCGCGAACATCGACGAAGTGCTCGCCACCGCTGCCGCGGGCCTGGAAAGCCAGTTCGACAGCGCCGAACGGCTCGCGACTTTTCTCGCCGCCCATGCCAGCCAGATTCACGCCAACCGCGCCCATGGCCTGCTGCCCGACGCCAAAGCGCTCGGCTTTGCGCCCGGCAGCCAATATGATAATTGGCATAACCAGTCGCGCTTCGTGGCCTGCATCGATGGCCGTGCCTGCCTGGAAGTCAATCTGGCCGATTCGCCCGCCAGCCCGCGCACCACCGAACGCTGCCGCGCCCTCGTGCTGTTCGGCGGCGAACGCCAGCGCGGCGCCACGGCGCAATACCGCCGCACCGCAGCCGAACGCGCCGACCCCGCGCAATATCTGGAAGGCGGCAATCTCGACAGTTTCACCACGGGCAGCGGTATCTATGACGGCTATCGCCACTTGAACATCACGCCCAACCGCCCCGCCAGCGAAGACCTCATCCGATGCATTCCATGACCGCGCAACGCGCCTTTACTCTCGTCGAATTGGCCGTCGTCCTCATCGTGCTCAGTCTGCTCACTGGCGCGCTCATCGGTCCGCTTGCCACCCGCATCGAAGCCCAGCGCCGCCAGGGCACCGCCGCCATGCTCGACAACATCGAACAGGCCATCATCGGTTTCGCGCTCCTCCATGGTCGCCTGCCCTGTCCCAGCCTCGAAGCCGACCCGGCCAGCCCCGACTATGGGCTCGAGCATCCGCCGCCCTGCGATTTTTCCGCTCCCGGCTACCTGCCTTGGCGCAGTCTCGGCGTACCCGCGTTCGACACCTGGGGCAGCGCGCGGACAAACGCGAACGCGTCCTGGATCGGCCACTGGCGTTATTACCCGGATCGGGCATTCACCGACGCTGTGATCACGCTCGACACCCGACCGAAAGCAAACATCCAGATCATGGATCATGCTGGGTGGATTACCACTACCGAATCGCGCGCCGTCGCGGTGCTGTGGTCGAACGGCCCCAATCTCCATGCCGATGGTCTCAACGCAATCCATTCGGCAAGCAAGCCCGAATTCCAGCTTGGCGAAACCACGCCGGATTTCGACGACACCCTGCGCTGGCTCGGTCATCCCCTGCTCATTGCCCGCCTCGCCCAGGGCGGACGGCTGTGAGGAAACCCGAGGATTTGTCATTCATGTTTCAAGAACAGTGAATGGCGATCATCGGAAATCCCGCACCAACATGGGTATTCATTTGCCTTTCCCCCTCACTTTTGTCAACAAGGAGAATCATCATGCGTATCGGCACCAGGACTCACGGCACAACCGGGCAAGCCGGTTTCACCCTGGCGGAAATAGCCATCGTGCTGGTCATCATCAGCTTGCTGCTCGGCGGCGTGCTCAAGGGTCAGGAATTGATCAACAGCGCCAAGGTCAAGAATCTCGCCCAGGATTTTCGCGTGATCCCGACGCTCATCTACGCCTACCAGGATAAATTCCACGCCCTACCCGGCGACGACGGTCGCGCCGAAACCCATCTGTGCACGACGGCCACCCCCGCCTGCACGAGCCCGGGTGACGCCAACGGCATGATCGACGGCGCATGGAACGCTGAAGCGGCAGCAAGCCCGACCGAATCCGTCCGTTTCTGGCAGCACGTGCGCCTCGCCAATTTCGCCACCGGACCGACCGCCATCGACGACCCCAACTACCTGCCGCTCAACAGCAATGGTGGTCGCCTCGGCGTGCAGTCGGGCGCCAACGCGCCGCTGGCCCTGAACGGGGCTTACGTCGTATGCTCGGCGGCCATTGCGGGTAAATACGTGCGCCAACTCGATGACACGCTCGACGATGGCGACCCGCAAACCGGCTCGATGCGCGCCGGAACGGTCTCGGGCACCGCCCTCACCCCGATAAGTGCCGCCACACCACTCGACGAAGGCCAGGCTTACGTTGTTTGCATGGGTATTTGATGATTACAGCATGATACGGTGATCGCGCCAGCCAGGCGCCTTGCCGGGTGATCGCCGTGGAATGGATGTAGCTACGGCGTGATCCACCGCAGGCGCGCCCAAGCGAAAACAGCCCGATGCGCCCAGCGCAACGATTTGTCTTGCCATGCAAATCCGGCTGCCGCAGTGGGTTTCGCTGGTAACGGTAACAGGGTGCTCAGGATGTTTGATTGCGGTCTCAATAATCAGGCTGTTTATATTTTCCTTCACAGCCGGATTGGCTGCTTTAGAAGCAGTTCTTCCTTGAATGGATGGATATAGTCCAGTTCTACGTAGAGCGAACCTAGCGTTTTTGTGAACTCAGCCGTCTTGAGTTTACCGAGTACAACGGGATCGGCTCGTTCCAATATCTGTTCCAGCCGTTTTTGCGCGGAAGTGTCCATCTGCGAGTATGCAATGCATGTCGTGGCGTTGACGCTTTCCAGCCGACGTGATTTTATCCAGTCCCTGCCTTTGAAAATTGCGGGTAGCCTGAATATTCCTGGTGTAACTTCGCTGAAACCAAACCTCGGTAAGTCCTGGAAGATGCGGCGGTTGATTTCTTTCAAATGCGCAACATCGAATGCCCCCACGACAGGGGACATTCGAAGCTCGGCGACGCGCTTCCAGGTTTTTTTCTGCTTCAAGTTTATCCCGGTCTTGGCTCATGGGGGCTAACTTGTCACGAATTCAGCGAGGCTGATTTCACCATTGATAAAACGTTGTCCCTGTTCAAGGGCTGCTTCACTCAAATGGAAACCCTCCAACTCGACCGAGGCCCGCGCATAATTGATCGCATCCCGGCGCTCTTCGCGCAGTAGCTCGGCAAGACGCCGCGCTACGAGAGTCAGTTCATCATATGCCATAGATTTCATCTACTTGCTTTCCAAGGTCTTCCAGGCTTATTTCTCCACGCGCGTAGCTATCAAAAAGCGCCCGATGTTCCTCGCTCATGGTAAGCCCTTCCAATTCGCAGTTCACGCGGGCAAAGTCGACCGCATCGCGCCTGCGCGCCAGTTCTTCTTGTCTGTCCAGATCGTCAACTTGCTCTTGAGTCATCATGTTCTCCTGATCGTGGTTACGATATGTTTATTATATGACTATGCTGATTTCGCTGCAAGGAGGAAGGTCGTGAATTTTATCGCTCGATCGCCACAGCCATCGTTTTCATTACGTTCTTTCGAAAACACCAGAAGGCTTGCGGTTGCGTGCTCATCACATTTTCCTGATCATGCTTCTTCGACGTCACCACCTTTCTTTCTATTTTTGTACCATTCTCGTACCTTCATTGCGGCTTTAGTATTATTGACCATATCCTTGCCCGTGTTCTTGACGCTGCGCGTGGCACTGCCCAAAGCGCCGGTCATGTGGCCGAACGTGATCGCCGAAGAGGAGACGCCCCCGGCCAGCGCGGCGGCCAGATTGCTGGCGCGGTACATGAGCCACATTAACAGGGATGTGCAGACTAGTATCTTGCGTCATCTAAAATTTATTGTATAATATTCGATCTGTTAATTGAATGAAGGAGAGCAGCATATGAAGGCCAAGAAATACAAGGTATACCTGACCGAATCTGAAAGAAA
>JAITCV010000081.1 GCA_031282905.1 Azoarcus sp.
TTGCCGTCTTCGATACCGGCTTCCACTTGACTCCAGATATGCTCCCGTACCTTGCGGGAGTAATTGCCGACATAGACCCCCGCCCGGACTTCCAGCAGCCAGACAGCCATCCGCCCTCGTAGGCGGGGCGGGGCGTTTTCAAGCACGATGACCAGCATCGCCAAGGTTCTCCGGATTGGGAATGGCCGGTTCCACCGCGTCTTCCGGCGGAACGGGTTTATCTATGCCTCCTGCGGACAAAATATCCTCGATGTCGGGGATGAACCGGCAGGAAAGACCGGCCTCAATGGAGAGCCGGTCATCCAACACGAAACGGGAATGGAACAGGATCAGATGCTCGCCATCGGCGGTCTGCGGAATTTGCCCAAGCCGCCGGCGCGTCACCGAACGACATTTCGCATGCCACGCACCGGCAGAAATCATGCACGGGTTCTTACTGCCAGCCGCCGCCCATCACTTTGTACAACGCCACTCGATTGCTCACTTCGGCGAGCCGGGTGGCGATCAGTTCTTGTTCGGCGGCGTATTGCGAGCGCTGCGCGTCGAGCAGGGTCAGATGGCTGTCAAGGCCATGCTGGTAGCGCGCTTCCGACAGATGGTAAGTCTCGTTGGCCGCGGCGATCAGGTTGCGACGGGCGTCGAGCTGCTCGGCGAGGGTGGCGTGATCGGCAAGAGCATCGGCCACTTCGCGGAAGGCGGTCTGGATGGCTTTTTCGTACTGGGCAATGCCGATGTCGCGCTCGATCGTCGCGCGGTCGAGATTGGCGGCAAGCGCGCCGGCATGGAAGATGGGCAGGGTGATCTGCGGCACGAAGGTCCATATGCGCGTGCCGGACTCGAAAAGATCGTCGAGATCGCCACTGGCGCTGCCTGTGCTGGCGGTGAGCGAAATGCGCGGGAAAAACGCCGCGCGCGCCGCGCCGATATTGGCGTTGGTGGCCTGCAACAGGTGTTCGGCCTGCAACACATCGGGACGCTTGACCAGGACTTCGGACGGAATGCCCAGCGGTAGTTCGGCGACCGTGGCCACGACATCGGTGAGGCGTTCGGCTTGCAGGGGCACAGGCACGGCGCCGCCCACCAGCAGCGTCAGCGCGTTCTGGGCACGGGTAAGTTGCGCGGTATAACGTGCGCTGTCGGCGCGCGCGCGCTCCATCGCGGTGCGGGCCTGGGCCAGATCAAGCGCGGAGGCTGCGCCCGCGTCGGCGCTTTTCCGGATGAGTTCGACCGATTGACGCTGAGTGGCGAAAGTGCGCTGGGCAAGGTCAAGCAGTTCGTGATTGGCGGCCAGCGTCAGCCAGGCGTCGGCCACAGCGGCGACGAGGCTGATCTGCGCGGCGCGGCGAGCTTCTTCGGTGGCGAGGTAACTCTCCAGCGCCTGCTCGCGCAGGCTGTTGATCCGACCGAAGAAATCGAGTTCCCAGGACGTGGCCAAGGCCGCGCTGTACTGGCGGTTGATCTGCGCCTCGCCGCTCTGGCTCAGTCGTTCCGGCACGCGCTGGGTATTTTGTCCGCCGTTGATGTCGAGCGTGGGCAGCAGGTCGGCGCGCTGGATGCGATAGAGGGCGCGCGCGCGTTCGATATTGAGCGCCGCGACCCGCAGATCGCGGTTGTGGGCGAGCGCGAGTTCGATGACTTCACGCAGGCGGGCGTCGGCAAAGTAATCGCGCCAGGGCAAGTCGATGGCCGCCGGAGCAGTGCTCGCAGCCGGGGCGATGGGCCACTGCGCGGGCACGGGCGCCGCAGAGCGTTCATAGGTGGGCGCGAGTGAACAAGCGCCGACCAGAGCCGCGGCTAGCGCGACGGTGAGCGGTCGGATCGTGGTCATGACTTAGGTGGCCTCCACGGTTGCGGGCAAGGAAAGCGTTTCCGGTTTGTCCTTGAAGATGCTCTTGATCACGACGTAGAACAGCGGCACGAACAGGATGCCGAACGCGGTGGCGGAAATGGTGCCGCCGAGCACGCCGGTGCCGATGGCGTTCTGGCTGCCCGAGCCCGCGCCGGTGGCCTTGGCCAGCGGCAGCACGCCGAGCGCGAAGGCGAGCGAGGTCATCAGGATCGGACGCAGCCGCAGCCGCGCCGCCGACAAGGCGGCCGCGATCAACTCCTTGCCGCTGTCCAGTTCGGCCTTGGCGAATTCGACGATCAGGATGGCGTTTTTCGCCGACAGACCGATGGTGGCGAGCAGGCCCACCTGGAAATAGACGTCGTTCGAGAGTCCCCGTCCCGTGGCGGCGAGCAGCGCGCCGATCACGCCGAGCGGGATGACCATGATGACGGCGAAAGGCACCGACCAGCTTTCATAGAGCGCCGCTAGGCACAGGAATACCACCAGTACGGAGAGAGCATAAAGCGCCGGGGCTTGCGCGCCGGAGCGGATTTCCTCGAAGGAGACGCCCGTCCAGGAAAAACCGATGCCCTGGGGCAGTTTGGTGGCGATCTCCTCGACCGCCGCCATGGCTTCGCCCGTGGAGAGGCCCGGCGCGGCACCGCCCTGGATTTCGAGCGAGGGCTGGCCGTTGTAGCGTTCCAGCCGGGGCGAGCCGTAAGTCCAGCGCGTGGTGGTGAAGGCCGAGAACGGCACCATCACCCCTTCCTTGTTGCGCACGTACCATCTGTCGAGGTCTTCCGGTGTCATCCGCGCCGCGGCTTCGGCTTGCAGATAGACTTTCTTGATCCGGCCACGGTCGAGGAAATCGTTTACGTAGACGCCGCCCCAGGCGGTGGACAGCGTGTCGTTGATGTCGGCCACGGTCACGCCCAGCGCGCCCGCCTTGGCGTGATCGATGTCGAGGGTGAATTCCGGGTTGTCGTCCATGCCGTTGGGGCGCACGCCGGCCAACCGCTCGTCTTGCGAGGCCATGAACAGGAACTGGTTGCGCGCCGCGACCAAGGCGTCGTGACCCAGTCCGCCGCGATCCTGGAGCATGAGGTCGAACCCGTTGGCGGTGCCCAGTTCCAGCACGGCGGGCGGCACGATGGCGAAGACCTGCGCTTCGCGGATCTGCGACAGCGCCTCGCTCGCCCGCTGGGCGAACTGATTGACGTGCTGCGTGGGCTTGGTGCGCTCATCCCAGTGCTTGAGCTTGATGAAACCCATGCCCATGTTCTGGCCGATGCCGCCGAAGCCGAAACCGGCGATGGTAAACACGGTGTCGATCTTGTCTTTTTCCGGGTCTTCTTCCTTGTAGTAGGTACGCACTTTTTCGAGCACGGCCAGCGTGCGCTCTTGGGTGGCGCCCGCGGGCAAGGTCACGAGGGTAGGCATCAGCCCCTGGTCTTCCTCGGGCAGGAAGGAAGTCGGCAGACGGTGGAAAAGCGCGGCGAGCGCGACGATGATCATGCCGTAGATCAGCATGAAGAATGCCTTGTGGCGCAGGATGGCGCCGACGGTCTGCACGTAGTGTTCGGTGCGGCGCGCGAACATGCCGTTGAACCAGTGGAAAAAGCCGCCGAACCAACTGCTTTCGCCCGCTTCGTGGCCTTTCGCCACCGGTCTGAGGATGGTGGCGCACAGCGCGGGGGTGAGGATGATGGCGACCAGCACCGAGAGTGCCATCGCCGAGACGATGGTGATCGAGAACTGGCGGTAGATGACGCCGGTGGAACCGCCGAAGAAAGCCATCGGGATAAACACCGCCGACAGCACCATGGCGATGCCGATCAGCGCGCTGGTGATCTGGTCCATCGACTTGCGGGTGGCTTCCTTGGGAGACAGACCTTCCTCGCTCATGATGCGCTCGACATTCTCGACCACGACGATGGCGTCATCGACGAGCAGACCGATGGCGAGCACGAGGCCGAACATGGTGAGCGTGTTGATCGAGAATCCGAAGGCGGCCATGATGGCGAAAGTGCCCAGCAATACCACGGGGACGGCGATGGTCGGAATCAGGGTGGCGCGGATGTTTTCCAGGAACAGGAACATCACCAGGAAAACAAGGAAAACGGCTTCGATCAGGGTGTAGACCACTTCGCCGATCGAGATGCGGATGAAGGGCGTGGTGTCGTAAGGGTAGATCACCTCGATGGCTTCCGGGAAGTACGGCGACAGTTCCGTGACCTTGGCCTTGACCGCGTCGGCGGTCTCCAGCGCGTTGGCCCCGGCGGCAAGTTTGATGCCGATGCCGCCCGAAAATTTGCCGTTGTTCAGGGCGCGGAAGCCGTAGTTTTCCTGGCCGATTTCGGCGCGGGCAACGTCACGCAGGCGCACTTCGCCGCCGTCCTGCGCGCTGCGCAGCAGGACGGCTTCGAATTGTTCCACCGTTTGCAGGCGGCTTTGCGCGGTGATGCTCGCGGTGAAGCCCTGCCCCGACACCGCCGGGGTGCCGCCGAGTTGCCCGGCGGAGACCTGGGTGTTCTGCGCCAACAGCGCGTTGCGCACATCGCCCGGCGTCAGCCGGTATTTGTTGAGTTTGTCGGGGTCGAGCCAAATGCGCATCGCGTATTGGGAGCCGAAGACCTGCACTTCGCCCACGCCGGTGACGCGGGTCAGCGGGTCCTGCACGTTGGCGACGAGGTAATCGGCAAGGTCGGCGCTGTCATAACTGTCGTCGTTCGACACGAAACCGACGATCATCAGGAAGTTGCGTGCCGACTTGACGACCTGTACCCCTTGTTGCTGCACAGCCTGCGGCAGCAGGGGCAAGGCGAGTTGCAGCTTGTTCTGGGTCTGCACCTGGGCGATGTCGGGATTCACGCCGGCATCGAAGGTCAGCGTGACCGCGGCGCGGCCATAGGAATCGCTGGTGGAACTCATGTAGAGCAGGCCGTCGATACCGGTCATCTTTTGCTCGATGATCTGGGTGACGGACTCTTCCACCGCCGTGGCCGACGCGCCCGGGTAGCTGGCGTTGATGACCACGGTGGGCGGGGCGATGTCCGGATATTGCTGCACCGGCAGATTGAAGATCGACAACACCCCCGCCATCATGATGATGATGGCGATCACCCAGGCAAAAATCGGCCGATCGATGAAAAAACGTGCCATGGTTTTGCCGCCTCAATTGACGTTTGGAAGAGCGGCCTGCGCCGCCACGTCCTGTGGTGCTTCTTCGCCGAATATCTGGGCCTGGACGAATTGTCCCGTCCGCACCTTTTGCAGCCCTTCGACGATGACTTTTTCGCCAACGGCGAGTCCGCCGGTGACGATCCATTGGCTGCCCGCCACGCCACGCAATTGCACCCGGCGCACCGCGACCTTGTCATCGGCATCGACCACCAGCACTTGCGAATTGCCGCGCGGATCGTGGCCCACCGCCGCGTGCGGCACCAGGATGGCCTGCTCCGACTGGCCTTGCGCCAGACGGGCGCGCACGTACATGCCCGGCAGCAGCGCGCCATTCGGGTTGGGAAAACTGGCGCGCAAGGTGACGCTGCCAGTGGCGGGATCGACGGACACCTCGGAAAAAGCGAGTTTGCCGGGGTGATCATATTCACTGCCGTCCTCAAGGATGAGTTGCACCGGGATATCCTCGGCGCGCGAGATCGTGCCCATCGCGATTTCGCGGCGCAGGCGCTGCATCTCGGCGCTCGATTGCGTGAGGTCGACGTAGATCGGGTCGAGTTGCTGGACGACGGCAAGCGTGTCGGGTTGATTGGCGGTAACCAATGCGCCGGGCGTGACCAGGGAACGACCGATACGGCCCGAAATCGGCGCATGTACGCGGGTGAATTCCAGATCGATCCGGGCTTTGTTGAGCGCCGCGCGCGCGACGGCGACATCGGCCTCGGCAAGTTTCAGCGCCGCCTCGGCATCGTCATTGGCCTGCTGGCTCACCGCTTTTATTTTCACCAGATCGGCATAACGCTGGGCTTTCAGGCGTGCGTTGGCGAGGCTGGCCTGGGCGCGGACCAAGCCAGCCTCGGCGCTGTCGTAAGCGGCTTGGTAGACCGCGGCATCGATCTGGTAGAGCATCTGCCCCGCCTGAACGTTGCCGCCTTCGGTAAATAATCGCTTCTGGATGATACCGGAGACCTGGGGGCGCAACTCCGCGACCATGAATGGCGTGGTGCGTCCCGGCAATTCGGAGACCAGCGGCACCGATTCGGAAGCGGCCACGATGACACTGACCACGGGCGGCGGCTCGTCCGGCGGGGGCGCTTGCTTGCGAGTGCAAGCACCGAGGACCAACACGCCAAGGGCGCAGGCGAGCGCCACGACAAGAGGATGGGACGAAGTCCGAGGGTGAATCTGCATGGGAAGTCTCGGTAAAAATCAGACCGCAGGTCGTCAGCGCGGTCAAGACTGTTGGTTGGGGCTGTTGAGGTGGCCAAAGCAACTGACAGAAATCGAATGTTTATTCTAGAATGAGCATTCTATGTTAGTGTCCAAATCGCTGACAAGCAGCCTTGTTTTCTTTCTTGTATGCGAATGTATCGTTTGTACGAGTTTCACCTTTGCCGCCATGGATGCCCTTGACACCCCGGATACCGTCGTTACCACCGATTGTTGTTCACGGGCGCGCGCCCGTGCGGACGCGCGACGCGCCCGCATACTCGACGCGGCGGCAACCTGTTTCCGCGCCCACGGATTCCACGGCGCGAGCATCGCCCGCATCTCGCGACTGGCGGGCATGAGCGCGGGACACATTTATCATTATTTCGCGAACAAGGAAGCGATCATCGCCGCCATCGTCCAGCGTGACCTCGAACGCGTGCTCATGATATCGGCGGAAATGCGCGTGGCCCGCGATATCGGCGAAGCGATCATCGGCCGCGTGGCGATGGGGGTAACCGACAACCTGGATGCCGATGTTGCCGCGCTCAAGCTCGAAATCGTTGCCGAGGCCGCGCGCAATCCGCTGGTGGCGCGGGTGGTGCGGGCGGCGGACTGCTGCTGCATGGCGAGCCTGGTCGAAACCTTGCGGAGCGCCCGCCGCGCCAGTGGCAAGAGCGATGACGACGCCCTGCAGACGGCGATGAGCGAAGTCATCGCCGCCATGTTCGAGGGGCTGATGGTACGGGCCATTCGCAACCCCAACCTCGACCATGCGCGGGTAATCGCGATGATGCAGCACGTCCTGCGCCATTTGATCGCCGACCCGCAATGGGGGCGGCAGGAAAGCTGAAAGTGCGTTTCCTGCCCCATTTTCCACGCTTCGAAAAGCAGTTTTTCCACGATGGGACAAAACGTATGAACGGCCCTGTTGGTGCACAATATATGCTGCCAACAGGCTAAAATACGCGGCGCCCTGCTCTTGCCCGAGCCAGGACGTGAATCTTCGCCCCCTGCCTTTTCCGGAAGCTGATGGCCGAAACCCGGCTGGTTTTATGATGAACACAAAGAGACGCAATGATGCCGAATGACGATGAAGCGTCGATGGACGCGGCACTCGAATGTGCCGCGCACACGCATGTCGGACGGGTTCGCAACCGCAACGAAGATTCTCTGTGGGTCGACCGGGAACGCGGCTGGCTGTTGCTGGCCGATGGCATGGGCGGGCATAGCGCGGGAGATGTGGCATCCACGCTGGCGATCAGCCATGCGCTGGATCACCTGCGCAAGGCCTCGCCCACGGAATATGCGACAGTCGAAGGCCGTGCCCGCTTGCTCGTCAAGAGCATCGACAATGCCAACACCGCGATCCGTCAAGCCGCCAATGGCGATCTCATGGGGTCGACCTTCGTGGGCGCGCTGCTCGCATCGGGCGAAATGGTTTATGCGCACATCGGCGATTCACGCCTGTACCTGTTGCGCGCGGGCGTGCTCACGCAACTGACGCAGGACCACACCTTGGTGCAGGAATACGTCAGTTCAGGACAGATCACCCCCGAAATGGCGCAGAATCATCCGTATCGCGGGCTCCTGACCCGCGGACTCGGGATAGAAGAAGACGTGGAAGCCGTAACCGGAACATGCGTCCTATCCCCTGGCGACCGGGTGCTGCTGTGTTCCGATGGCCTCACCGACATGGTCGATGAAGACGAAATAGCCGCGCTGCTCGGCGCTTTGCTCACCCCGACGGAAATCGCCGTGAGCCTAGTAGACGCAGCCAATACCCATGGCGGACGCGATAACATATCTGTCATCGTTGCATGGTTTTCCGCCTAGGCTCATTATTACAGACCGCGCGCAGCGTGTGCGACGCGCCAAACGACTGGATGGATGCAGGGAATGCCGAAGTTAATCCTCAGCATGGACGGGCTGGTACTCAAGGAAATCGTGCTCAGCAAGGAGCGCACCTTGATCGGGCGCAAGCCAAATAATGATATTCAGATAGACAACCTTTCCATCAGCGGCCAGCACGCCGTAATCACCACCATCCTCGACGATGCCTTCCTGGAAGACCTGAACAGCACCAACGGCACCTATGTCAATGGCCAACCGGTCAAGAAACACGTGCTGCACAACAACGACGTCATCGAACTCGGCAAATACCGCATCAAATACCTGGTCGATACCGCGACGCCGGGCGTCTCGGCAACCGAACTGATCGACACCGCCGCGCTCAAGCCTTTCATCGCCGACACGCTCAACCAGACCGAATCCACGCCCGTCGCATCGAGCGGCGTCGCGCGCACCCAGGTACTTTCCGCCGACGAACGCAACGCCGCCTCGACCGCCTCGCTCGGCCACATGCTGGAAAATCTGGGTGTCATTCAGGTATTGAGCGGCCCCAACGTCGGGCGTGAATTGGAACTCTCCAAGCCCGTCACCACCCTGGGCAAACCCGGCTTCCAGGTCGTGGTCATCACTCGCCGCGAGCAAGGTTATTTCATCACCCATGTCGAAGGCCGCATCGCCCCCAAGGTCAATGGCGCATCCCTGGATGCCCAGGCGCACAGACTCGAAAACCACGACATCATCGAGGTGGCCGGGGTCAAGATGGAATTCTTCATCCGTTCGTGAGCGTACAGCGGCCAGCCAAAGGCTGCCGGGCACCGCTGTTACCATCCTGTTGGACAAACCTGTTTTTACCGCTGAATCTCCCAGACAGCATCAGACTGTCAGGATGCGGAAACGCATTGTTCCAGCCTATGCACATAACGAACGCAACGCAAAACTTCAAGAATGCAAAAACAATCCGGATGAATTGAAAGACACAACCGAATCACATCGATGCAGGACACGAGGTCAAATGATTGATGAAAAAATGGACAAGCCTTTTTATCGATTTATCGATTTGCCGGACACGACATGGCTGCCGAACCACACAACTTTACCCATTCGTTGGTGACGAATCAGGTGAGGCAACAAGCGCGCTTGCTGATGCTGTTGGCAAACTCATCGCCATGAACATCCCCCAGAACAAAGCGGGCTTCAAGCCTGTACCGGCTCCACGATGAAGCCTGACGCCATACTCCGCCCGCCGTTCGAGCGCCTGTGGGCCGGGCAGGACCCCTTCGCGGCGGTCGACGCCCTGCATGGAAAAGTGTTCCGCGAACTCGAAGGCCGCCGCACCTTCCGTGTCGAAATCGCCGGGCGGGCTTATTTCGTCAAGATTCATCACGGCGTGGGGTGGGGCGAAATTCTCAAGAACCTCGCCTGCCTGCGCCTGCCGGTACTGGGCGCGGCAAACGAATGGCGCGCCATCGCCCGCCTCGACACCCTCGGCGTCGGCGTGCCGAGCGCGGCGGCTTTCGGCCAGCGCGGCGCAAACCCCGCCCGCCTCCACTCCTTTCTGGTAACCGAAGAACTGGCCCCCACGGTGAGCCTGGAAGATTTCTGCCGCGACTGGCCCATCGCGCCGCCACCGCCCGCGCTCAAGCGCGCGCTCATCGCCCGGGTCGCCGACATGGCGCGGCGCATGCATGAAGGCGGGGTAAATCACCGCGACTTCTACCTCTGCCACTTCCTGCTCCACACCCATCCCGCCCCCGCGCCCGGCGACCTGCGCCTATCCATCATCGACCTGCATCGCGCCCAGATTCGCGCCCGCACCCCGCGTCGCTGGCGCGACAAGGATCTGGCCGGGCTGTATTTTTCCGCGCTCGATATCGGCCTGACCCGGCGCGACCGCCTGCGTTTCCTCGCCGCCTATTTCGACCGTCCATGGCGCGAAATCCTGAGCACCGAAGCGGCGCTCATTGCCCACCTCGAACGCGAAGCCGCCCGTCTGCGCCAACGCTACCTGCGCAAATACGCTCCGCCGCCAAGGCACGAAAAGGAGCCATCATGAGCGGCTGGCGGCTCCTCCCGCCCTTCGACCACGGCACGACCGCGCGCGCGTTCGCCTCGCTCGACACCGTGTTCGCACTCGACGGCGAACGCATTTCGCGCGATCCGCAAAGCGAAGTCATCCGCGTCACCCTCGACGGCGCGCGCTATTACGTCAAGCGTTACCACCGCGCGGGCAAGAACCCCCTGCGGCGCTGGCTGGGACGGCCGCGGGTCGAAGCCGAATGGGAAAACCTCCTCGCATTCGCCGCCTGGGGGCTGCCGACCGCCGCCATCGTCGGCCATGGCCTGGAACGGCGCTGGGGCGCATTCCGCCGCGGCGCGTTGATCACCCGCGAACTCGACGGCGTCTCCGACCTCGCCCAACTCGCCCGCGAGCGCGATCCCCGTCTACGCTCGCCCGCCTGGCTTGCCGCGCTCATCGGCCAAGTTGCGCACATCACCCGAACCTTGCACGCCCACCGTTTCACCCACAACGACCTCAAATGGCGCAACCTGTTGGTCGATGACGGCATGCCACCCGCGCTCTACCTCATCGACTGCCCCAGCGGCCAACACTGGCCGGGGCCTTTCCTGCGCTACCGCATCGTCAAGGATCTCGCCTGTCTCGACAAAGTCGCCCGCCAGCAACT
>JAITCV010000156.1 GCA_031282905.1 Azoarcus sp.
CCCCCCCCCCCCACCCCCACCTCTGGATACACTCTTACCCTACACGACGCTCGTCCGATCTCATAGGCCGCCACGACGCGGCGGCTGCCCGAAGGCTTGCCAAGCAGCACTTGATGGCTGCGCCCCAGCAGGGCGGGGTCGATGCCCTGGTAATTGGCGGGGTCTTTCAGCAGACCGTCGACGTGGAT
The DNA here is from genome assembly GCA_031282905.1 of Azoarcus sp. Taxonomy (GTDB): domain Bacteria; phylum Pseudomonadota; class Gammaproteobacteria; order Burkholderiales; family Rhodocyclaceae; genus WRNU01. The sequence continues at coordinate 189 of JAITCV010000156.1, forward strand.
GCCAGCTTCATGGGTGAATACGCCTTCGCCGACCACGCTCTTGCTCCAGCCAACCGGGCGGCCCGAGGCGCGGGCGACGGCCGCCGAAGCATCGAGCAGGTGGGAGAAATCAAGGATGTTGCGCAGGCCATGGAATTGGCGCAGGCCGAGGGCGACTTCTTCGAGCGCGGCATTGCCCGCGCGTTCGCCGAGGCCATTGACCGTGGTGTTGACGTGGGTTGCGCCCGCGCGCACGGCGGCCAGGGTGTTGGCGGTGGCCAGGCCGAGATCGTCGTGGGCGTGCATTTCCAGTTCGAGCCGGGTCGCCGCGGCAAGCGCGCCAATGGCATCGAAGGTGGCGAAGGGGTCGAGGATGCCGAGCGTGTCGGCGAAACGAAAGCGCCGCGCCCCGGCACTTTCGGCGACGCCAACGACTTCGGCGAGAAAATCGGGGTCGCCGCGCGAGGCGTCTTCGCCGCCGATGCCAACCTCGAAACCCGCCTCGCGCGCCATCGGCACACAACGGGCGATCCGCGCCAGCACGTCCGTGCCGTCCGTGCCCAGTTTGTGACGGATTTGCTGGTCGGAGACTGGCACTGAAAGCTCCAGCATGTGCACCGGCAGGCCGCGACAGGCGTCGATGTCATGGGCGGTGAGCCGCCCCCACACGATCAGCCGGGTACCGTATTCGGCCACGACGCCGGCAATGGCGCGGATGTCGGCGCATTCCTCCTCGCCCATCGCCGGGATGCCGATTTCCAGTTCGGGTACGCCCAGGCGGGCGAGAATGACCGCGATGGCGCACTTTTCGGCACGGGTAAACGCCACCCCCGCCGACTGTTCGCCATCGCGCAGGGTGGTGTCATCAAGGGTAACGAAGGGTGGGGACATGGTCGAGGTGATAAGTGAGAGGTGATAGGTGAGGTGAGGGAGCGTTCGCGGTCAATGAGCAGGATGGACAGGCATGAGCGCCAGCACAGTGCTCGGAGATAAGCTTCAGGCATAAGCTGGCTGAAAGGCCCTGTCGGTGGCCGGACCGTCTTCGCCCCAGTAGGGCGAGAGCTTGCGCAACTGGGCGATGACCGGCGGCACGGCGGCGATCACGCGGTCGATTTCGGCTTCGGTGTTGTCGCGCGACAGCGAAAAACGAATGGTGCCGTGGGCCGCAGTATAGGGAATGTCCATGGCGCGCATCACATGCGAGGGTTCGAGCGAACCCGAGGTGCACGCCGAGCCCGATGAGGCCGCGATGCCCTGCTTGTTGAGCAGCATCAGGATGGCCTCGCCCTCGACATATTCAAAAGCGATGTTGAGGGTATTGGGCAGGCGATTGTCGAGGTCGCCGGTGGCAAAGGCGTTCGGCACGACGGCGAGGATGCCGGCCTGGAGCTTGTCGCGCAACGCGCGCACATGGGTGTTTTCATATTCCATGTGTTGCAGCGCGAGTTCCGCCGCCACGCCCAGGCCGACGATGGCGGGCACGTTTTCGGTTCCGGCGCGGCGGCCCCGCTCCTGACCGCCGCCACGAATCAGCGGGCGAAAGCGCGTGCCCCGGCGCAGATAGAGCGCGCCGATGCCCTTGGGGCCATGGAGTTTGTGTCCGGAGAGCGACAGCATGTCGATGGCTGAATTCTTGAGATCGAGCCGCAGCTTGCCCACCGCTTGCACCGCGTCGGTGTGGAACATGACCCCCGCCGCGCGGGCCAGCCTCGCCATCTTTTCCACTGGAAATAGGGTGCCGGTCTCATTGTTGGCCCACATTACCGTGACCAGCGCGACTTTGTCGGAGAGCAGCGCGGCATATTCGTCGATGTCGAGCCGTCCCTTGCCGTCAACCTTGAGGCGGTGGATGGTGTAGCCCTCTTTTTCAAGCGCCTCGACCACATGCAGGATGGCGTGATGCTCGACCATGGACGTGATGATTTCCTTGCGCTCGGGATTGGCCTTGACCGCCGACATGATCGCGGTGTTATCGGATTCCGAACCGCCCGCGGTAAACACGATCTCGGAATCGAACTCGGCCCCGAGCAGTTTCTGCACCGCGGCGCGCGCATTCTTCACCGCGTGGCCGACCCGCGAACCGAAATTGTGCATCGAGGACGGATTGCCGAACTGCTCGGTGAAATAGGGCAACATCGCGCTCACCGCTTCGGGCGCGCAGCGGGTGGTGGCGTTGTTGTCAAGGTAGATCGGGGCGATGGAAGGAATGCTCATTGTGTACTCTCCAGGGAGTCTGGCGTTGATATGCGGATATGCCGGATGATGTATGCTTGCTCGCGGCGGCACAGATGATATTTACGACATATGCCATTCAGGCAGGCAGCGTTTCCGGGGACAGCCGGGCGGTGGCGCGCACGGGCACGACCCTGACCAGTTCGCCCAGCGCCTCGACGAGCTGGGCCTGGACGCCACCCAGAGTCGCCGCTTCCATGTGGCAGCCCGCGCAAGCGCCTTTGGTGGTGACATAGATGGTTTTGTCATCAACATCGACGAGGTCGATATCGCCGCCATCGCGTTGCAGATTGGGGCGGACGTGGGCAATCACCTGTTCGATGCGGCGGATGCGCTCCAGGGTGGAGAGTTTGCCGGGGGGCTTTTTCTCCGGCGGGGGCGATGCGGAGGCGGGTTTGAAATCCTCGCCGCGTTCGGTGAGTACCTTGGCGAGGATCTCCTCGATCTTTTCGTGGCAGGCCGAGCAGCCGCCGCCCGCCTTGGTGTAGTTGGTAACCTGCTGGACACTGCACAAGCCATTGGCGCGAATGGTGTTGGCGATCGTCACCGAATCGACCGCGAAGCACTTGCATACCAATTCGCCCTCTTCGTGTTCATCCTTCCACGCGTCGCCCCGGTAATTGGCCACCGCCGCATGGAGCGCTTCGCGCCCCATCACCGAACAATGCATCTTTTCCGGCGGCAGGCCACCGAGGAAATCGGCGATATCCTGATTGCTTACATGCAGCGCCTCGTCGATGGTCTTGCCCTTGATCATCTCGGTGAGCGCCGAGGAAGACGCGATCGCCGAGCCGCAGCCGAAGGTCTGGAACGAGGCATCCAGGATGGTGTCGCTTGCGCCATCGACCTTGAGCATCAGGCGCAGGGCGTCGCCACAGGAAATCGAACCGACCTCGCCAACAGCATTGGCATTGGGCATGGGACCGGCGTTGCGCGGATTGTAGAAATGATCCTTGACGGTTTCCGAATAATCCCACATGGCATATCCTCCGTGGATCAGGCAGAGAAGGATTGGCCACAGGCGCAGCCGCCGGTGGCATTGGGATTGTCGAACCTGAAACCGGTGCCGCTGAGTGAATCGACATAATCGATGACGACGCCATCGAGCAGCGGAGCGGAATAGGGGTCGATGAAGAGGGTGACGCCGTCGATTTCGAGCACATCATCGTCTTCGGCGCGTTCGCTTTCGAGTTTCATGCCATATTGCATGCCGGAACAGCCGCCGCCCTGGATATGGATACGCAATCCGGCAACCGGATCGGATGCGGTGGCGATGAAGTGGCCGACGGCCTTGAGCGCGGTGGGGGTGAGCGTAATCATTGTCGTGTCTCCTGTTGCCCTGTCGGGAGGGGGTACAGGATTCGTGCAAGTACCATGCCCGTTTTTTTGCGCGCCAACGCCATGATTCCACAGGCTTGTCCGGGGAGGCGCAGTGTCGTGAAAGGGACGGGTTGTCGGGTTTGCGACAAACATGTCATGTCCATTGTTCCTGAATGGATTTGATTTTGCTTGGCGGTGGCGCCGGCACACCTACGCAACGAGGCTCATCACGACACGCTGGTCTGAAAGGGCAACGCCTCCGGCGTTTCGAGTGGCTGAACCGGCTGAACCGCTACACGTCGCTACGCTCTTTGCAATGACGAATCGTTTCCGCCGTTGGCGCGCTGTCAGAGGAGTCTAATGTAGTGCTGCACGCTGATCGAACCTTATAAATTCAACCATGAAAATGCCCG
>JAITCV010000183.1 GCA_031282905.1 Azoarcus sp.
TAGGCAGGCGCGAGGTCGAAAGGACGGCCATGCTCGCTGATGAACGACAAATTCCCGCCGTGCATGTCGGCGTTGCCGATCAGCATACCGAACGCCCACAGTAGATCCACCGCCGCCAGCGCTTCCCGGCGGATCACGCGCTCCTCGGCCAGCCGCCCCATACCGCGCCGGAAAACTCGGCTTCCAGCGCGGCGAGGGAAAACAGGCCGCCGCCCGCGAGCGCCGACTCGATCGAAGCGCTCGGCTTCGAGGAAACGTGACGAGGGCCCCTTGAGGAAGAGCGGCAAGCGGGTGAGGTCGCCAAGGCTGAAGCCGAACGCCAGCGCAAGGAAGCCGCCGCCATGGCCGCGCGGATGACCGTCAAGGGGCTGTTCGAGCAGTGGGAAAAGCTGAAACTCAAAGGGCGCAAGGATCAGGGCAGGGAAGCCCAGCGCAGCTTCGAGAAAGACGTGTTTCCGTTCATTGGCGACGTGGCGGCCGAGGAGGTCAAGCACGGCATAATCGCCGCCTGCCTGGATCGCGTCGTCGAACGTGGTTCGTCCGTACTGGCGTAGAATCTTTTGGGCCACTACGCTACGGACATGCTGGGGAAATATCACAGGCTGGCGGAACGGAAAAGGGGCCTGTGACCCTGCTCAAGCGCCGGGACACGCCGACAGGCACCCAGCGCGATCCCGGCTGATCCAGACGGCGGCCTGACTCGTTTCCTGCAACCCGGAATCAGGCAGGACTTCGACCAACCGCCGGATTTCATCGTCATTCAGAACACGATCACGCTCGGTTTTCTTTCCGAAGTCATCGCGCCGAAGCTGGCTCGTCGGGTCGTTCTCGATGTACTCACGCTTGATGCCGAACCCGAACATCTGGCGAAGATCGCCCAAAAGATTCCGCGCCAGTACGGGCGAACCACGCTCGACGACGCGATCCAGGCAGGCGGCGATCATGCCACGCTTGACCTCTTCGGCCGCCACGTCGCCAATGAACGGAAACACATCCTTCTCGAAGCTGCGCCGGGCTTCCCTGCCCTGATCCTTGCGTCCGTTGAGTTCCAGCTTCTCCCACTGCTCGAACAGCCCCTTGACGGTCATCCGCGCGGCTATGGCGGCTGCCTCCTTGCGCCGGCGTTCGGCCTCGGCCCTGGTCGCTTCATCCGCTTGCCGCTCTTCCTCGATGGGGTCGATACCGTTCCGGCGCTTCGCCGCCAGCAAAGCCGCTTTCTCCCGCGCTGCCACGAGAGATAGCACCGGATAGCTCCCAAGGTCGAACCAGCGGGTCGAACCAGTCACCGGACTCTTGAACCGCCACAACCAAACCTTGGTCGAGCCGTCGCCTGGGCGAACGCGAAGATACAGGCCAGCGCCATCGGGCAGGAAAACATCCTTGTCTTCGGTTTTGGCCCTCTTGCATTGAACGTCCGTCAGCTTTCCCATGACTTCGCCTCAAATAATGACAAAATCGCAAAAAACGATGACTATGTCGTAAAAACTGGTGACACTTTTGGTGACACTTTTTACAGCCCTTGAGTGACATTATATGACACGGCATGAGACGATGCAAGAATAAATCCGTTTAATTTTCAATGGCTTGTGACGCTGTAGTGATAATGTATGATACGGCTTGAAACGCTAAAAAACTTATATGGGGTGCAAGGGGTAGCGAGTTCGAATCCCGCCGCCCCGACCAATGAAATCAAGCATTTTGGCCAGTCAAATGACTGGCTTTTTTGTTTTTGAACCGCGTTCGTCGGAATTTCCCCCGAAGAGGCTGGATGCCCATATTTCGTCAACAGCGAGGGCCGCAGGCCCGTGGCAATCCAGGGACAAGGCATGCCTCGCTCTTACGTTGCGGTTCGAGTCACTGAACCGTCCATGGATTGCGTCGCTGCGCTCCTCGCAGTGACAATTGGAAAGATGAATCAGGCCCGGCGCGCGACCGACCGACGATAGCCGCTCAGTTCCTCGCCCGCGTCCGCCGGCAAATGCCAGAACCATGGCAAACCGGCCAGGGCGATGAACCCCATGATCATCAGGGCAATGGCGAAATCGTCCGCTTGCGGCACGCCGCGGCCATCCGCCAGGGCGCAGAGTTCGATGATCACCACCGACAGCGAAATGCCCAGCATCGCCGCGAGTTGTTGGAACGTGGTGTTCAGGCTGGTGGCGGCGCCCACACGTTCGGCAACGATGTCGGCATAACCGATCGCGGTGATGGCGTTGAACTGGACCGAGCGCGAAAAACCACCGATCAGCAAGACGATGGAAATGGTCATCAAGCCCTGGAACAAGGCGCAACACGCGAGCGCCACGCCGCAAACCAGTCCGTTCCAGAGCAGCACGCGGCGAAATCCGAAACGCCGCAGGATGGGCGCGACCTGGGTTTTCATCACGATCACGGTCAGCGCGCTCATCAGCAGGGCGAAGCCGCTTTCCATGGCGGAAAAGCCCAGCCCGATCTGAAGCGCCAGCGGCAACAGAAACGGCAGCGCGCCATAACCGACCCGCACGACCGCGCCATTGATGAACGAGGCGCGAAAAGTCTGGATATCGAGCAGGCTGAAATCGAGCAATGGACATTCGATGCGACGGACATGCAATCCATAGCCCAACGCCGCCAGGACGCCACCAACAGAACTCAACACAACCGATGCGGCCGTGCCATGCCGGGCAACCAATTCCAGCGCCACCACGCACAGCGTCAGGCACACCGCCAACAGCATCCAGCCGACGAGATCGAAACGGCCGCGTCCGCCATCGCCATGGAACTGCGGCATATGACGCGCCGCCAGCCACACGCCAAGCAGGCCGACCGGGATGTTGATGTAAAAAATCCATGGCCACGACCCGTAGGTCACGATCAAACCTCCCAACGGCGGTCCCAGTACCGGCCCGAGCATGGCCGGCGTCATCATCCAGGCGAGCGCTCTCACCAACTGGCCGCGTCCGGCTGCGCGCACGATCGCCATCCGCCCAACCGGTACCATCAGGGCGCCGCTTGCGCCCTGCACCGCGCGCGCAAGGGTCAGGATGACGATATCCTGCGCCAGTCCGCATATCGCCGAACTGGCGATGAAACAGGCGACCGCCCGGCAAAAAACCGTCCTGGTGCCGAAACGATCCGCCACCGCGCCACTGATCGGAATGAACACGACCAGGCACAATAGATAAACGGTCAGCGCCAGATTCAGCCTGAGCGGCTCGACCCCGAGATCAAGCGCCATTGCGGGAATGGCCGGCGCAATGATCGTCGTGTCGAGTTGCTCCATGAAGAATGCCCCGCCGACAATCATCGCCAGCGGACGAAAATCCATGCTTTCATTCAATGTTTCATTCCTTCCTGCGGAGGAGAAAACAGGAAAACCGCCCACTTGGGTCCAAAACGAAAGTGGGCAATTTTCGCAATACCCGAAAAGAAATCAGTCGATGATCGCGCGGTGCAATACACGGTGACCGTCGCCATAATCACTCACGCCCTTGTGCTGGACGATGCGGTTATCCCAAATGACCGCCGCGCCTTCATGCCAGGCAACGCGAGCCTGTACCTCGGGCAATTTGATCTGTTCGAAAAGAATGGCGAGCAGGGCGTCGCTCGCGGTGCGCGACAGGCCGAGAATGCGCTGGGTATAGACTTCGTTGGCGTAAATCTGTTTTTTGCCGGTTTCTTCGTGCACGCGGATCAGCGGCGCTTCGATCGGGGGATATTTCTTGCGTTGCCGTTCGCGTTCTGCGGGGTCTTGGTAAGCAAGGGAAAGATAACCTTGGGCGTCGATGTCGTACACCGCGACCAGAGAATCGAGATAGGCGGCAAAACGCGGATCGAGCAAATCGTAGGCTGCGACCGCGTTGGAGAACAGGGTGTCGCCGCCAACCGGGGGCACCGTCTTGGCGAAAAGCGCGGTGAAGCGCGGCAATACGGCGCGAAAACCCTGGTCGATATGCCAGATAAAATTCATCCGGGTTTTCTTGATTTTCGAGTCGATGGTATTGATCTGGGGGTTTTCCGCCGGTGGCGGGGTAAACGGCGTGCCCGAGTATTCGGCATGGCCGAACAGATTCACCAAAAGGCCGAAATCCTCGCCGCTCACCGTCCCCGGCTCGAACACGAGAAAACCATAGCGCAACAGGCGTTGATAAAGGAATTGACGGACGTCCGCGCCGATTTCACCGTTCCGGGTAATCCTGAGACCGCGAATGGTCGCGCCGGCCACCGGGGCGTAAGGCTCGATGGAAAGATCGGCGAAATTCTCGCGTTTACCGACGTAATCGGCGAGCGACAAAACCTTTTGCTGATTGCGCTCCAGTTTTTCGTCGGTTTGCCGGGTACCGTATGCCAAGGATGATGCAGTCATGATGACTCCTTATGGAGGGTTATGGATGAAGCGTTGAAAATGAAACCGGATTCAGAGAGGAACAGGAATACCGGTTTCGAGCGGCAAATCGTCGCGATTGCCCCATTCGCGCCATGAAGCAAGATAGACTGCGACGTTCTGATGACCCGCGGCGGAGAAAGCGAGAAAACTCCGCGCCGAACGCCCGCCGCCACCGCAGTAGAGGACGGTGGGACGATCAGTGCCGATGCCGGTTTCCCGCAGCCGCTGGCGCAGCAGGTCGGGAGATGCCAGCCGTCCGTCATGGGCGAGTTCGTCCTGCACGGGCCAATGACGCGCGCCGGGAATACGACCAAAGCGCGCGGCAGAGGAGGTGTCGCCCCGGTAATCGGCGGGATCGCGCGCGTCGACGAGTTGGATCGCATTTTCTTTCAGTCCGGCGAGAATGCCATCGGCGGTAGCCAGCAGCGCGGGGCGGAATTCGGGACGGTAAGGCGTCGCGCGCACCGCGGGCGCATCCTTGACCAAGGCAATCGCGCCATTCAATGCGTCCAGTCCGCCATCCAGGATTTCGATCCGGTCATGACCCGCGTAAGCCAGCGCCCAGACCGCCTTTGCGGCCTCGGTGTCCAGTTTCTGTCCATGAATCACCACGCGCGTCGCGCAAGCGAGGCCGAAAGTGGATAGCAGCGCGGCAAGCAAGGCGTTGAACGTGGCGATGCTTGCCGCATCGGTACGGGCGAGCGCGAGCAACGCCGGGTTCAGATGGCGCGCGCCGGGGAGATGCCCCGCCCAGTAGGCTTCGGGAGAACGCACGTCGATGATGATGGTGTTGTCATCTTCGAGAGCGGCGTTCGTTTCGCTGGGAGGAAGCAGTTTGATCAGGCTCATGAAAATTTCAATCCTGGCAAAAGAGCGGTTGTGCTCAAGACACGCCTTCAAGGCGGTTCGTTTGGGAAAAACCGGACAAGCAGGCGATCACCCGGCGGTGGATATGGAAAATGCATTCATCCTCCGGCGAGCGTGGCCGCGGCAGATCGACATCGATGACATCGACTGCTCTTGCCGGGTGCCCCTGGAGTATGACGATACGGTCGGCCAGAAAAGCCGCTTCCTGCATGTTGTGGGTGACGAGGATGCCGGTGGGCGGGCGGCCTTTCAGCCACAATTGTTGCAACAGCAGACGCAGCCGCCGGCCGGTCAATTCATCGAGCGCGGAAAATGGCTCGTCGAGTAGCAACACCTCGGGTTTGACCGCGAATGCGCGGGCCAGCGCCACGCGCTGGCGCTGGCCACCGGACAATGTCCGCGGCCAGGCATCGACGAAATCCTTCATCTCCACGATCGCCAGCAATTCATCGATACGAGCGTCATCGTGGCCATCGAGCACCAATTCGAGGTTCTGCCTGACCGTCAACCAGTCGAGCAGGCGCGGCTGCTGGAAGACGATGCCCAACCGCCCCGGATACTCACCGTCCGCGCCGATCGTCACCGCGCCACGATCCGGAACGTCGAGTTGTGCCGCCAAATGCAGCAACGTGCTTTTGCCCACCCCGGAAGGACCGACGAAAGCAACCAGCTCGCCCGCAGCGATTTCAAAATCGAAATCGCGCAACACATCCCGGTTCCCGCCCGCGCGTTGGGCATACGCCTTGGAAACGCCCGCGAAACGAATGCGCCGACTCATGTCCGCGCTTCCCTGCGCCACTGCGACAGCGCGCGCTCGGCATTCTGGAATACACCGTATTCCAATACGCTCATCGCCAGCCAGAAAACGATGGTCCACGCCATGACGCCTTCGACGTTTTGCAGGCTGAATTCGGAATTGAGCTTGTAGCCGACACCATCCGAGAGGCCGAAGATTTCCACGAGCACGATGACTTTCCACGCCAGGGAAAAGCCGATGCGCGCGCCACTGAAAAGAAAGGGAATCAGCGATGGCCACCAGATCCGGCGAAACACATCGACGCGGCGCAGACGATAGGCGCGGGCCATCTCCATGATATCGGGATCGACCGAATTCACCCCCTGGATCACGGTCAGGATCAGGGTCGGTGCAATGCCAAGCGCAATCGCGACCACCGGCGTGGCCAGGCTGACCCCGAACCAGATCACGCACAAAAGCGTCCATACCAAGCCCGGCACCGTCAGCCCCAACACGATGGCCGGCTCGAAAAAAATGCGCACCGCCGGCCGACGCGCGCATGCGATACCGATCAGCACCGAAACGATAAAAGCCGCCGCGAAGCCAAGCACGATCCGCCACAAGGTGATGCCGATCTGGGTAAAAGCTTCGCCACTGGTAAGGATGCGCGAAATTTCACCGGCAATCGTGCCGACATCCGGCACCAGCGCGCTGTGAAGCACGCGCGCCATGCATTCCCAGCCGAGCACCGCCAATACACAGAAAAGCAATGCCGGATAGAAACGCCACAGACGCCAGCCGGGGAACATCCGCAACAGCCGCATGCTCGCGCCACGCCAACCCGACGCGCCGCGCGCCGTCGTCGGTAAGCTGGCCTGTTGAGCGCCATTCATGTCCGCGCTCCATCGAGTCGAACACCGTCATAGAGCGGACGCGGCGGACGGGACGCGATCAGGCCAAGCCGGACAGCGTCGTCGATCTGGCGGTCGATCACCTTCCACACCGATTCATCCCAGCGTGTGCTGTAGGCGGCAGGCAAGCGCTCCTTGAGAAAAGGCAGGGCATGGCGTTCGTGTTCACGGAAACCGATTTCCGTATAGATCACATCCAGCACACTCGTATCCGCGCGCAGCGCGCCGTTGGCCGCGGCGAACAAGCGGGCCAGGCGCGTCGCCGTCACGCGGTTGTTTTCCACCCATTCGCGCCGCGCGGCCAAGCCCACCAGGAAAGGATCGCCGCTGCCAGCCTCTTCACCACCACTGGCCTGTTTCCACATATCGGCCACGCGGGCGATTTCGCGCACGCCATTGGCCACCAAGCGGGTGGCGGTCGGCTCGAGCACGATCACGGCATCGACATCGCCACGTTCGAACAGCGCCAGATTGGCGGTGGGCGGGCCGAAAATCACCTCGACATCGCGTTTCAAATCGATACCGGCCAACGACGCGGCCAGCCGCGCCTGCTGATAGGTCTCGGACGTTTCCGGCTGGGTGGCGATGCGCTTGCCGATGAGATCGGCCGGTTTCCGGTAAGGGCTGTCGTTTTGCACCAGCCACTTGCCATGGTTGTTGAGCGCAGGACCGAAAAGCACGATGTCCTGGCCGCGCAAGACGAGATTGCCCAGGCCAACCGCGCCAAACACGCCCACATCGAGCGCCCCCGCCGCAAGTTGGATCTGCATCTTGCCGGGATCGGCGGTAACCCATTGCAGATCGAGTCCACTACTGAGCGCGGGATCGAGACGGGCAACCAGCGGCCGCCAAACCGACCCGGCGCTCCCCGGTGACGGCAGGGTGATACGAACCGGTACCGGGTTGCCATCGGCCGCCCGCGCCGCGGATGCGGCCACCAGCACGCCGGCGCTCGCCATGAGCGATGATTTCAAAAAAGCGCGCCGGGCGCGGTTGTGGGGAGGAACGGGATTTTCGGGGGGCATGTTTTTCTCCAGTGCCGCAAACCATTGGGGCAGCGCGTCGTAGCGTGTCGTAACAGTTAGCAAGCTAACCAAATAAATGAGTAAAAGCAGGGAAACACTCTACTACAACTAAAATTTACGTCGTTCTATGAAAAAATGATTTGTATACTAACTATTCAGCTAAACCCGCCAAACCACGAAGCACCGCCGCTCCCGATCTGATGTTTCGCGCTTTATCCACTTCGCTCTGATGGCGATGTATTATGTCGATGCGCTGGTGTTGCACGCCCTGATCTGCCAGCAGTGGATATGGGTTGAGACATCCAATGGCCACCCGCTCCGCGCTGATGAGTGAGTCGGCCAAGATAGGGATTCTGGAAGGAATTCGATTTTCTCCAGAACATGACCTATCAACACGAAATGAGCCGCAATGAAGATCCTATTGCCTGCAAAAGTATGTTGAGCATTCGCGTTGTCACCCGCGCCCTGTTGATCAAGATGTCGGTGAGCAACGCAAATCGCCACGCCGTTCCCGCCGGAAAGCCGGAACAAGCTGTTTCGGGTAGAATGCGCGCTGCATCCAGCGCCATATGGCGTCTTTTTACAGGAGAAAATTGATGCGCAACCAATTTGTTCGTCCCCTTGTCCGTTCCCTGCTCTTTGCCGCCATCGCAGGCGTCGTCGCTTCCCCGGCCATGGCTGATCCTGGCCTGGCCGAGCGTCGCGCCATCACCGCTTACGAACAAGGCGCTTACGCCACTTTGCTGAAAGACATCCAGACCGCCGCCGGTTTCGCGGTGCCGGTCGAGGTCAAGTGGGAAACCATCGCCCTGAGCGATCAGGCAGACAATTATGCTCAAGACGATTTCTGGACCAATATCTTCTTCGTCCCGCTCAAGCAGGCCCTGGCCACGGTTGCGGCCGACGACATGGGCAAGCAGGCGGTGCAGGCCAAGCTCAAGAAAATCGTCGTCCATTACGATTCCGCCACCGCGCCGGTCAGCGCCTATGCCGACGGCGTGAGTTTCAAGAGTGGCGTCCTGACGCTCAACTTCACGCCCTACACCAACGCGGGAGACATCGAACCGCGCGCCAAGGCCATCCAGAAGGTACTGGAAGCGGGGCTGTAAACACATCCTCGTGTGCATGCATTATGAATGGAAAACCCGGTACTGCCGGGTTTTCCATTCACCGTCGTTCATCGTTCATCGTCGTTGCGCGCGGGCTTCCTGATCATGACTACAACGTGTCATGGCCAGATGGCGGCTCGTCATATTTCCTACATATGAGGCGAATGTATTCCGCCTCCCGGCCCCTTGTGGCGGACGGATGCCGCGGCGTTTCTTCGCGGGCCGTGCTCATCGCGGAAGCGGGTGGGTATAATCGCGCGCCTGTTTTGTTTTTGGGGAAATTGCCATGTGCAAGATGGTTCGGCTGTGCTGTTCCGTGGTGTCGATGGCGCTGACGGCGTCGGTGTTCGCCGCGCCGGCGCCGGTAAAGGAGACGATCGCGCAGCGGATCGAAATCTTCCAGCAACTGCCCGCCAGACGCGCTGCAGCATTGCGCGGACTGATCGAGCGCTTCAACGCCCAGAACAAGGCTTATCAGGTCGCGCTGGTCGAACATGACTGGCACGCACAAAAAACGCCCCATTTGCTGATTCTTTCAGGAGACGGGGAAGAGGCTTTCCTCGCGGGCAAACCGCGTTTCAGGCCACTGCATGTGGTGATGAAGGAAGCGGGAGCGGCGCTGCAAACCCTGCGCCCGTCCGCCGCGATGAGTTCCACGCCGGTCGACGCGAAAGGACTGCTGCGGGCGCTGCCGATCGGGATGTCCACGCCAGTGCTCTATGTCAATCGTGACGCGCTGCGTCGTGCCGGGCTTGATCCCGACCATGCGCGGCTGTCGACCTGGCGCGATTTGCAAAATACCCTCGCCCAACTGGCCGACAGTGGTTCGACCTGTCCATACACGGTGGCCGAACCGGGGCGGGTGATGGTTGAAAACCAGTCGGCATGGCATAACGTGCCGGTGGCTCTGGTGCGGAACAGGAAGGCGCAACCCGCGTTCAACGGCTTCTTCCAGGTCAGGCATGTGGCACAGATGGCGAGTTGGGTGCGGGCGCGCTACCTGCATGTGTTCGCCAACCGCGCCGAGGCTGAACAGCGTTTCGTCAGCGGCGAATGCGCGATGATCGCCGCGCCGTCCGATAGCTGGGTCGATTTCCGCCGCCAGGAAGGATTCGATGTCGCCGTGACCCGGCTGCCGTATTACGACGATTTACCCGGCGCGCCGCAGAACACGCTCGCCGACGGGCCATCGCTGTGGGTGTCCGCGGGCAAGAAGGCCATTGAATACAAAGGGGTGGCGAGTTTCGTCCGGTTCTGGCTGCAAGCCGAAAATCAAGCGGCATGGCAGCGTGAAACGGGCTACCTGCCGCTCAACCGCGCCGGCCTGCTGGCGGCGCGGAGCGATTTGCCGGAGAACGATGTCGACAACACGGGGAACGATGTCGACAACATCCAGGTCGCCGTCGACCAGTTGACCCTGAAACCGGCGACCAGCGTATCCGCCGCGCAAGCCGTGGTTGGCCGCGAGACCGTCCGCCAGGTGCTCGACGAGGAACTGGCGGCGGTATGGGCGGACCACAAGGCAACCAAGGCCGCGCTCGACAACGCGGTCGCGCGGCTGGCTCCCGGAAAATGAAAGAACAAGCCCGCGTGTCGTCCGTCGTTCCCGCCGAGGTATTCATGGCGTCGTCCGCCCAGCAACTCTTCGCGCCGATTGCCGCCGATATGAAGGCAGTCGACGCGGTCATCCGCGATCGCCTGCATTCCGAAGTGGTACTGATCCAGCAAGTGGCGGAATACATCATCCAGAGCGGAGGCAAGCGCCTGCGTCCGGCCTTGGTGCTGTTTGCCGCCAACGCGCTCGGCTATCGCGGCATCCAGCACCACGAGCTGGCCGCGGTCGTCGAACTCATCCACACCTCGACCCTGCTCCATGACGACGTGGTCGATGAGTCCGAACTGCGCCGCGGCAACCAGACCGCCAATGCCATGTTCGGCAACGCCGCCGCCGTGTTGGTGGGGGATTTCCTCTACAGCCGCGCCTTCCAGATGATGGTCAATGTCGACAACATGCGCGTGATGCAAGTGCTCGCCGACACCACCAATGTCATTGCCGAGGGCGAAGTGCTGCAGTTGCTCAATTGCCATGATGCCGACGTAACCGTCGAAGGCTATCTGCGCGTGATCCGCTTCAAGACCGCCAAGCTCTTCGAGGCCGCCGCCCGCCTGGGCGCCATTCTGGCCGGGGCGGACGAGACCACCGCGCAGAATCTTGCCGATTTCGGCATGCATCTGGGCACGGCGTTCCAGATCATCGACGATGTGCTCGATTACTCCGCCGACGAGGCCGCGACCGGCAAGCATCTGGGGGACGATCTGGCCGAGGGCAAGCCAACCCTGCCGCTGATTCATGTCATGCAACATGGCCGCCCCGAACAGGCGGCGGTCGTGCGGCGGGCAATCGAGACCGGCGGACGCGAGGATTTCCCCGCCGTTCTGGCAGCCATCCAGGCTACTGACGCGCTGGAGGCCGCCCGTCGATACGCCCGCATCGAGGCCGAACGCGCAAGCCAGATGGTTTCCACCCTCCCCCCTTCCATTTTCAAGGAAGCCTTGCTAGAATTATCGATCTTTGCAATCGCCAGAGATCGTTAGATAAGTTGTCTGGATATCATCGGCGCTTCTGGCGGCGCAAGGTCATCAATCGGGGAATAGCTCAGCCTGGTAGAGCACTGCGTTCGGGACGCAGGGGCCGGAGGTTCGAATCCTCTTTCCCCGACCAATAGACCAACCGCCATTCGATTCAAGTATCGCCAGGCCGCTCTTGGCCGGTCGCTTGCCTGCATCTTCCCCTTTGGTTTTTCCTGTTTTTCCCCCTGTTTCTTCCCAATTGCCCGAGCGGGCGTGTTGTTTCGTCATCGGTTTTCCTTTTTTCTCCATAAGGATTCATCCACTGACGTGCAATGTATATATGATATTTTTACAACGCTTGGAAATAAAACGGTCTAGGATACTCAGCTCCATCAATCGTCAAACTGAAAAGCGCGCTTTTTCTCCGATTTCCTTTTTGCGCCGTTTTCCAGTAATCCCCCGGAGTCGAATGCAATGAAAAAATCCAATGGCTTCAATCCCGGCAAGCGCGCGGCGCTGGCTCGTCTTGCTGGTCTTTCCGCCGTGCCGGTACTGGGATCGATCGGACTCCTGCCGTCCCTATCCCGCGCGCAGGAACCGCTTCCCGCATCTTTTCGCGTCGGCTACCAGAAAGGCACGGCCATCCTCATCGTATCCAAGGAACGCCACGATCTCGAAAATGGATTGAAAAAAGCGGGCGTCGACAAGGTCGACTGGATCGAATTCCAATTCGGCCCGCCCATGCTCGAAGCCATCACTGCCCGTTCCATCGATATCGGCTCGGTGGGCGACACGCCGCCCATTTTCGCCCAGGCAGGCGGAGGCGACATTCTCTACGCGCTGGCGGTGCCGAACAGCCCGCACGGCATTCTCGTGCCCAAGGATTCGCCCGCCCGCGCGCTGGCCGATCTCAAGGGCAAACGCATTGCCTTTGGCAAGGGATCGAGCGCACACAGCGTATTGCTCAAGGCGCTCAAGCGTGACGGCTTGAGCTATCAGGACATCCAACCCATCTATCTCGGACCAGCCGAAGCCACTGCGGCGTTTGCCAGCGGCACGATCGACGCCTGGGTGATCTGGGACCCGTATTACGCGCTGGCCGAGGAACAACTCGGCGCGCGGGTATTGGTGGCCTCGGAAAAGATACCGGATCTGGTCGGCACCTCCTTTTATATCGCCAACAGGGATTTCGCCCAGCGTCATCCAGCGGTGCTGCGCGCGGCGCTGGATTCCTTCATCGACACCATCAAATGGGCCGACACCCACCGCGACGAAGTCGCCGTGCTGGCGGCGAAGAGCACCGGGCTCGATCTGGCAATCCAACAGCGCGCATTCTCCCGCGCCCCCTTGAGCCACTCCGCGTTTACCGAGGAGATTCTGACCGGGCAGCAACAAACCGCCGACGTGTTTTTCGAACAAAAACTGATCCCGCACAAGGTCAACATCCGCGATATCGTCTGGCGGGGCTGAGTTTCGGGAGATAAGGACAGCAAAAACATCGCCGTACCGGAAAAACCGGCGGCGATGTTGCCGTCAATCTTCCTGCGCCAAAAACACTTCCGGGCAGACGGCCTTTCAAGGGCGACGCATGCGTCGCCCCTACGTGGCGTTGCGAATCGGCATTGGACGAGATTGCCCATGCTGCAGCGTGTGTCAATTGCTGGCGTTGCCAGTCGTAATGTTCGCCCAGCGTTGGCTTTCGTTACGGTAAAGATATTGCTGCCGTCGATCAATTGTCCGGCTATATATTGTCAGCGCGATATGGATAGTGCTATAATACGGCGTTGGTCCATCCATGGAGAACGCCATGAATTTCATTCAAATCACAAAGGCGGAATACGAAGACCTGAAAGAAATACTGGAATTGCAATATCGCGCCTATCAGAGCGAGGCATTGATTCACAACGACTTTTCCATTCAACCGCTGACCCAAAGCCTGGATGAACTGGTGCGCGAACATGGCAAAAACATCATCCTGAAAGCGGTTGCCGAAAGCCGGATCGTCGGCTCTGTGCGCGCATACGCCGAAAATGGAACCGTCTTCATTGGCAAGCTCATGGTACACCCGATATATCAGAATCGAGGACTTGGCAAACGACTGTTGCAGGCAATAGAAGACAAATTTCCTCAACCACGATGTGAGCTTTTCACCAGCCTGAAAAGCGAAAAAAATGTGCGTTTGTATGAAAAATGCGACTATTCTCGTTATAAAAAAGTTATATCACCTTCCGGGATGATCTTCATCTATTTTGAAAAATACAGATAATACTATGATTCGTAGCGTAGACCAGCGAATTCGGAATTCGGAATCGCGTCATTGAAATGCTGGATTGGCTGATCGAATGCGAAACCAGGTTCCCGGATATTGGCATGAATGCGCTTGTCAACTTCTGGGAAGACTTTGTTCCAAGTCCGCTTCCCGAAAACCACTTTCCAGAACCTGTCTTCACGCGGATCGAGGAGAAACTGATCCGCGACGTGAGCGTCGCAATGGATGTGTTTTGTGATGCAACGCCAGGATCGATGGGAAATGAGACTGCCGTGCTTGGCTTGCGGCAATGGGCGGCGGTCGTGGCCACCGCGAAGATTGCTTATGCCGAAATGATGAAAAGGGGGCCAATGCCGGAAGAAGAGGAACCGGGTTTGCAGTAATGACGATTTGTGCAGTGCTTCAGTCGAAGAGCAGCGCCGCCGCGACGGCCCGCCCTTCGAGCGCGAGCACATTGAACGTGCGGCAGGCGGCGGGCAAATCCATGATCTCGATGCCGATCTGGGCGTCGACCAGCGGGCGCAGCAGCCCGGGCGCGGGAAAACGCTGGCGCTTGCCCGTGCCGAGCAGCACGATGCGCGCGCCGAGCGCGGCAAGGGCGGCGAAGTCGTCCGCGTCGAGGCCGTCGAATCCGCCCGTCGCCCAGCCGGAGACGATGCGCTCGGGGGTGACGATGAGGTTGCCGTCGTGGCGAATCCGGTTGATCGTCACATGGGTTTCGCTGTGGCTGGTGAGGGTGTTGAGGTTGGCGGCGAGGTCGGGGTGGAATTTCATCGTGGAACTGACTCTGGTTTGAAACGGGAGCATCGGCGAGAAGTGGCCGTCTTGAATCGTCTTGAAATAAAACGGGCGTGCCCCCATAATCTCGCGCATGGTTGTAATTCCGGCAAGCCGGAGGCGTTCTGGACAGGGGTTCGACTCCCCTCATCTCCACCCAAGCGCATGCGGGGTGCGTGTTCTTCGGTGGGGATGTACCGGTTTCGACAGGG
>JAITCV010000210.1 GCA_031282905.1 Azoarcus sp.
GGAAACATAGCAACCGTGCGGCCTTGTAGGGGCGCGCTGCGCGCGCCCGCGGGCGCATGCAATGCGCCCCTACAGACGTTATCGTTGATCAAAAGAGCTATCAAGAATAAGGCACTACACTAGCAAACCTCTGTAAACCTCTCCAAATCTGAACGATTCTTTTCATGGACAAGATTTGCCGTGGGTTTCCTGCTTCGCCGGGGCCGGGTTCGTCTTCGTCTTGCGACGAAACCAGCGCCTCCCCCTGGCGCGCGCCGGGGCGTGGATTGCCTCCTCCTGCCGGGCGTGATGCTTCAAATGAGCGTAACATTGTCATCTTTTGTCCAGTCCGCGCATCATGCCTTACCCTCGCCCCGATTTCGAAGCCAAACTCTGCTCGCCACAGGAATTCGCCGCGCGCTGCAAGACCTTGCCCCGGCCACGAGTGTTTACCAACGGCTGCTTCGACATTCTCCACCGTGGTCACGTTACTTATCTCGCCCAGGCGCGGGCGCTGGGCGCGGCGCTGGTGGTGGCGGTCAATTCCGATGCTTCGGTACGGCGGCTGGGCAAAGGCGCGGAGCGGCCGATCAATCCGCTCGAAGATCGCGTAAGCATACTGGCGGCCCTCGGCAGTGTCGATCTGGTGACCTGGTTCGACGAGGATACCCCGCTCCAGCGCATCCTCGACGCCCGCCCCGAAATCCTGGTGAAAGGCGGCGATTGGGCGCCGGATGCCATCGTCGGCGCGGACAGGGTGCGCGGCTGGGGCGGTGAAGTCCATGCCATTCCGTTTGACGTCGAGCGCTCGACAAGCTCGCTGATCGAGCGCATCCGCAACACTGATATTTCACGAGCATGATTCAAGGCCATCCCGCCCGCGACATTCTCGGACATGTTTTCGGCTATTCCGAGTTTCGTGGTCAGCAGGAAACCATCGTCGACCATGTCGCTGGCGGGGGTGACGCGCTGGTGCTGATGCCGACGGGCGGCGGCAAATCGCTGTGTTTCCAGGTGCCCGCGCTGATGCGTCCGGGCACGGCCATCGTGGTTTCGCCGCTGATCGCCTTGATGCATGATCAGGTGAGTGCGCTCACCGAGGCCGGCGTCGCGGCGGCCTATCTCAATTCCAGCCTGGATTTCAGCGCCGCGCATGCGGTCGAACGGGCATTGGATGACGGCACACTGGATCTGCTCTATGTCGCCCCCGAGCGCTTGATGACACCCAGGTTTCTCGACCGCCTCGACCATCTGCGCGATACCGGGCGGATCGCGCTGTTCGCCATCGACGAAGCGCACTGCGTCTCGCAATGGGGGCACGATTTCCGCCCGGAATACCTGCAACTTTCCATCTTGCCCGAGCGTTATCCGGGCATCCCGCGCATCGCGCTCACCGCCACCGCCGACCGCCAGACCCGCGAGGAAATCGTGCGGCGGCTGCATCTGGGCGACGCGCGCCAGTTCGTCGCCAGTTTCGACCGTCCCAATATCCGCTACACCATCGTCGACAAGGACGACGGCCGCCGCCAGTTGCTCAATTTCATTCGTGACGAATATCCCCGCGCGGCGGGCATCGTCTATTGCCTGTCGCGGCGCAAGGTCGAGGAAACCGCGGCCTGGTTGCAGGAGCATGGCATCAGCGCCTTGCCCTACCACGCGGGACTGTCGACCGAAATGCGCGGCGAACATCAGAACCGCTTCTTGCGCGATGATGGCATTGTCATTGTTGCCACCATCGCCTTCGGCATGGGCATCGACAAGCCCGATGTGCGTTTCGTCGCCCATCTCGACTTGCCGCGCTCGATCGAAGGCTACTATCAGGAAACCGGCCGTGCCGGACGCGATGGCCTGGCGGCGCGGGCATGGATGGCGTGGAGCGCGCAGGACATCGTCAACCAGCGCCGGATGATCGACGAATCCGAAGGCGATGAAAATTTCAAACGCCTGGCCCGCAACCGTCTCGATGCCCTGGTCGGCCTGGTCGAAACCACCTCCTGCCGCCGACAACGCCTGCTGGCCTATTTCGGCGAGGAATCCAAACCTTGCGGTAACTGCGACAACTGCCTGGAACCGCCGCAGACCTGGGACGCCACCGAGGCGGCGCGCAAGGCCCTATCCTGCGTCTATCGCAGCGGCCAGCGTTATGGCGCCGGACACCTGATCGACGTGCTATTGGGCGAAACCTCCGACAAGGTCAAGGAGCGTGGCCACGACCGTCTGTCTACATTCGGCATTGGCCGCGAGTTGGACGAAAAACGCTGGCGCATGGTGTTTCGCCAACTCATCGCCCGTGAATTTCTCCGCATCGACCACGAGCGTTACAACGCGCTCTCCCTCACCGAAGCCGCCCGGCCGCTGTTGCGTGGCGAAACCCGCCTGCTGCTGCGCGTTCCCGTGGAAAAAACCCGCGGCCGCCGCCATAAAATCACCCATCACGACATTCCCGACGGCCTGCCCACCACCTTGTACGACCGCCTGCGCGCATGGCGCGTGGCCACCGCCAAAGCGCGCAATGTGCCTGCCTATGTCATTTTCAATGACACCACCCTGCGCGAAATCACCCTTGCCCGTCCCACCACGCTCACCGCGCTCTCCCACGTCACGGGCATCGGCGACCGCAAGCTCGAAGCCTATGGCGAAGAAATACTCAGGATCGTTGCCGAATGCGGATGAGCGCGAAGCGGGAAACCCGTCTGTCACGGCAAGGCCCATGGTTTGCCTCCTCCCGACCACCGCCATCTAGCCAAATATCATGGCCGTGATTCACCGCCTCCCCGAACTGCTCATCAACCAGATCGCCGCGGGTGAAGTCGTCGACCGTCCGGCCTCGGTGCTGAAAGAAGTGCTGGAAAACGCGCTCGATGCCGGCGCCGCCAGCATCGATGTCCAGATCGACGAAGGCGGCGTGCGCCGGATACGGGTGAGCGACGATGGCTGCGGCATCCGCCGGGACGAACTGCCGCTCGCCTTGGAGCGCCATGCCACCAGCAAGATCGCCAACCTCGACGACCTTGAACGGGTCGGCACCATGGGCTTTCGCGGCGAAGCGCTGGCGGCGATCGCCGCGGTGGCGCGCACCACGCTCACCAGTCGCGCCGAAACCGAACCGCATGCGTGGCGCATCACCGGCGAAGCGCGCGAACCTGTCCCCGCCGCGCTCAATGGCGGCACCGTGGTCGATATCGCCGATCTCTATTACAACACCCCCGCGCGGCGCAAATTCCTCAAGAGCGCCGCCACCGAATATGCCCATTGTGAGGAAGTATTCCGCCGCGTGGCGCTGGCGCGCCCCGATGTCGGCATGCAGCTCGCCCACAATGGCCGCGTCATTCATCGCCTGCCCGCTGGCGAAGCCCGCGCGCGCATCGCCACCCTGATGGGCGATGATTTCCTGACCCACGCGCGCCGGGTTAACGCCAAAAGCATACTTGTCCTGGATGGCTACGCCAGCCTGCCCGCCTACACCAGAAGCAACCGCGACGCGCAATATTTCTTCGTCAACGGCCGTCATGTGCGCGACAAACTGCTCACCCACGCCATTTCGCAAGCCTATGCCGACATCCTGCACGGCAGCCGTCACCCCGCTTATGTGCTGTTCCTGGAAATCGACCCGGCATTGGTCGACGTCAACGTACACCCGGCAAAAACCGAAGTGCGTTTCCGCGATGCCCACGCCACCCACCAATTCGTCTTCCATG
>JAITCV010000230.1 GCA_031282905.1 Azoarcus sp.
TGACGAGGAATGGACGATTGTGATTCGGGATGATGACCGAAAAATAAGGCAGCTTTTTCATTGAAGTTCCCCTCCGATTAAAACATGCCCCGCATCCATTCAGGAATGGGCACGGCTTCCGTACGGATCCTATCACGAAATTCACGCGCAATGGTTTCTTGTTTTTTTCGTAATTTCTCTACCGTCGAGGAAGACCAGACTCTCCGCATGTTGTCTGCCCACAGATGGCTTCTTCGAACACGTTCGTCAACGGAGACATCCCTGAGATGAACAAGCCATAGATCATCGCAAACACGCGTGAGGTGGTCATCCAGATTCTGGTGGAAGCCCAGATGCCAGGTTGTGGGGGCCGAGGCCAGGGCAGGTTTGGCATAGACGGGGTCATGGTACATGAAACGTCTTTGCTGGCTGACCGGGCGTTGAAGATCGATTTCCATCTCGGAGTCGGGATCCATTATGACGCCAATACCATGGCCACATTTGATGATATTCCCGGGGTGGGACAACATGGTTTTCAAGCCATCGACGCCTTCGCGATGGATGAGCAATTCATCGCAATCCGAACTGATGACCCATTCGTAATGGGACAATAGAAATCGCTGAAACCAAGCGAAGTAGCGGGCGGCGTGCTGGTCATCCGTTTGTCCCTTGGGAATGCGAATGACCTGGATTCCGCTCTCGTCCTGAAGATATTTCGACACCATGGTGGAACCATGATCGATGATGAAAATATTATCTGGGTCGGTGAGCTTCTTGTAATGATCGATGAAGATTTTCAGGAAAATGTCTTCGTTGAAGGCTCGGGTAAAAACCGCCAAATGCCCTGGTCTCGGGTATACGGGTAGCAAAGTGCATGGCGCGAAGAACGGGATATTCTGTTTTGCCAAATCCAGTTTATCAAGGAAGAAACTGGCCGAAAAGGCGAGATTTTCTTCCCCTATCTGTCCAGACGAACCCTGTATGACAAGAGAAGGCTCCGTTTCCGCGTTGCTGTATGAAATGATGCGTTCGACCTGGAACAAATCATTTTCGATGGCATATAGACCGGGAGACTTTGCCAGAAGGCCAAGAGGGTAAAGATTATCCGCGATCTTGATATAAAACGCCGCAGCGGTCTCTTTCATGCTGTCGGTCTTCAGCAGGACGACATCACCGGAATTTTTATAGATAAGAGCCATGGCGTCTGTTTCAGGTCATCATCAGATTATGAAGAGGCCAGATGGTATCCTCCGCTTGTGGATTTGCGCAAGTGATCATGGAACGCCGCTACCCAGTACCCAATGCAGGATTCCACCATCCCGCGAACAGCCCGGTCTGGCGAATGGGCCTTGCGCACCCAGGCCGAGCCGCCGGGAAAGCATGTCGGGCAAGCACGTCGGGCGCAGTGATAAAATCGGTCAGACAAGCTGTGCTTCATGTATTATAAAAGACATATAATCAGATTTATGGGGGAACTGAACTCCCCGCCCGCCTGTTTACCAACACACCTACTGGAAGGAGACCGCCGTGCTTGAAACCTACCGTGCCCATGTCGCCGAGCGTGCCGCGCTTGGCATCCCGCCGTTGCCGCTCTCGAAGCAGCAAACCGCCGAACTCATCGATCTGCTCAAAAACCCGCCCAAGGGAGAAGAAACCTTCCTTTTGGACCTGCTTACCTATCGCGTGCCCGCCGGGGTAGACGATGCCGCCAAAGTGAAAGCCGCCTTCCTTGCCCAGATCGCCAAGGGAGAAGCCTCCTGTGCGCTCGTCTCCCGCGCCAAGGCCACGGAACTGCTGGGCACCATGCTGGGCGGCTTCAACATCCAGCCCCTGATCGCGCTGCTCGCCGATACGCAAGTCGGCGCGATCGCCGCCGAAGCCTTGAAAAAAACCCTGCTGGTGTTCGATTACTTCCATGACGTAGCCGAACTCGCCCAATCCGGCAATGCCAATGCCCGCGCGGTGCTGCAATCCTGGGCCGATGCCGAATGGTTCACTTCGCGCCCCGAAGTGCCGGCGCTGCAAAAACTCACCGTCTTCAAAGTAGCGGGCGAAACCAACACCGACGACCTTTCCCCCGCGCCGGACGCCTGGTCGCGCCCCGACATCCCGCTCCATGCACTTGCCATGCTCAAGAACCCGCGCCCCGGTATCGTGCCGGAACAACCCGGCGTGCGCGGCCCAGTAAAATTTCTCGAAGATCTGCGCGCCAAAGGCAATCTGGTGGCCTACGTGGGCGATGTCGTGGGCACGGGCTCCTCGCGTAAATCGGCGACCAACTCCGTATTGTGGTTTACCGGCGAGGACATTCCCTTCGTGCCCAACAAACGTTTCGGCGGTGTCTGCCTGGGCGGCAAGATCGCGCCGATCTTCTTCAACACCATGGAAGACGCCGGTGCGCTGCCCGTGGAAATCGATGTCGCCAAAATGGAAATGGGCGACGAAATCGAACTGGCCGTCGACCACGCCACGGCGAAAGTCACCGCGAAGAAAAACGGCGCGCTGATCGCCGAGACGGTCCTGAAAACCCCGGTCATCCTCGACGAAGTACGCGCCGGGGGCCGCATCCCGCTCATCATCGGGCGCGGACTGACCACGCGCGCGCGCGAAACGCTGGGGTTGCCGCCGTCGACGCTTTTCCGTCTGCCTCAAGCCCCGGAAGACAGCGGCAAAGGCTTCTCGCTGGCGCAAAAAATCGTCGGCCGCGCCTGCGGCCTGTCACCCGATAACGGAAACCAGCCGGGCATTCGCCCAGGCACATACTGCGAACCGAAAATGACCACCGTCGGCTCGCAAGACACCACCGGCCCGATGACGCGCGACGAACTCAAGGACTTGGCCTGTCTCGGCTTCTCCGCCGATCTGGTGATGCAATCTTTCTGCCACACCGCCGCTTATCCCAAACTCGTCGACATCAAGATGCACCAGGAACTGCCCGCGTTCATCAGCACGCGCGGCGGCGTCGCGCTGCGGCCGGGCGATGGCGTCATCCACTCCTGGCTCAACCGGCTGCTCCTGCCCGACACCGTCGGCACCGGCGGCGACTCGCACACACGTTTTCCTATTGGCATCTCCTTCCCCGCGGGTTCCGGCCTGGTCGCCTTTGCCGCCGCGACCGGCGTCATGCCGCTCGACATGCCGGAATCCGTGCTGGTGCGCTTCAAGGGCCAGATGCAGCCCGGCGTCACCTTGCGCGACCTGGTCAACGCCATCCCGCTCTACGCCATCCGCCAAGGGCTCCTCACCGTCGAGAAAAAAGGCAAGAAGAACATCTTCTCCGGCCGCATCCTCGAAATCGAGGGCCTGCCCGAGCTCAAGGTCGAACAAGCGTTCGAGCTCACCGACGCCTCCGCCGAACGCTCCGCTGCCGGCTGCACGGTACATCTGGACAAAGCGCCGATCGTCGAATACCTGAATTCGAACATCGTCCTGATGAAATGGATGATCGCCAATGGCTACCAGGATGCCCGCACTCTCAAGCGCCGTATCGAGGCGATGGAAGACTGGATTGCCCACGGCGAACTGCTCAAGGCCGACGCCGATGCCGAATACGCAGCGCTCATCGAAATCGACCTTGCCGACATCAAGGAACCCATCGTCGCCTGCCCCAACGACCCGGACGACGTGAAGCTGCTTTCTGACGTCGCGGGCGACAAGATCGACGAAGTTTTCATCGGCTCCTGCATGACCAACATCGGCCATTTCCGCGCCGCGGGCAAGGTACTCGACGGCAAGACCGACATTCCCACGCGGCTGTGGATCGCCCCGCCCACCAAGATGGACGCCATGATCCTCAACGAAGAAGGCTACTACGGCATTCTGGGCCGCTCCGGCGCGCGCATGGAAATGCCCGGATGCAGCCTGTGCATGGGCAACCAGGCGCAGATCCGCAAAGGCAGCACCGCGATGTCGACTTCTACCCGCAACTTCCCCAACCGTCTGGGGATCGACACCCGCGTCTATCTTGGTTCGGCGGAACTGGCGGCGGTGTGCGCCCTGCTGGGCAGGATTCCGACTCCGGCGGAATATCTGGCGCAAGTCGACGTCGTCAACAAGAAGGCTGCCGATATCTATCGCTACATGAGTTTCGACCAGATTCCGGCATTCACGGCAGCGGCGGCAACGGTGACGGCGTAGGTTCAGTTCGCTGTCCAATGGAAAACCCCGCCTTGTGCGGGGTTTTCCATTTTTCCGCAAGATGCTGGAAAATGGCCGTTCCCCTGACGATTGGGCGCAATTACCTGGAAGAAGCCCGCGCCGCAGAAGCGCGTCTGCGCATTTCGCGGAATGATGAAACGATGGCAAAACTTGTCTGGAGGTCTCGATGAATACGGTTCCGGAAGAAGCCTACTGGAAAATCAGCAAATCCCGGGTAAAACGGCTGGCATTCATCCTTATCCTGCTCCTGGCCGTGGGGGTCCTCGCCACGACTTGCTCGCTGTGCAGCCATGTGGACTATACGGGCAGGGCGCGCGTCAGTGAGATACTCGCCTCGCTTGCGCCCTTGAAAAACGAGATTGCCAAGCAGTTGCAAAACGATTCCTCCTTCCGGTTCGCGCCTGCCTTGGCCAGCCATATCCCCGAAAAAACCGTTTCATCGTTGGCAATCGAATACAGGGCCGTTGCGCCGGACGGCACGATCACCCTATTCAGCCGACAATTGGGCACGTTGATCATGATCCGTCCGCAAGTCGGCCCGGACGGCGCCATCGAGTGGTCGTGCCACGGCGCGGCCACGCAAGTCGAAATCCTTCCGCTGAGATGCCGCAACCCGTTTCCCGTCCCGCCATGAACCACGAGACGGATCTGGCGGTGGAAAGCGTGCGTGCCTATATACACCCTATACGCACTACGCCCTGTACGCACCTCGATTTCCAGCATCTCGCCAGAGAGCGTCGAGCTAGAGCATGACATCGTTGCGCACGGCATTGTGTCGTTGCGTTGCGCGGCGACGATATTTGCCGCATGATGTCAAAATCATTGGCTGTTCGAGAGAAAACCCCATATAGCATGAAATTCTGCAACCCCGGAGCGATGTCGTGTGTCTGGGTTCTGACTACATTCGGATGAGTTCGATGAGATCGAGCGCACGGCCAGGTTGTTGAATCATGGCCTGGATTGTTGTATCGTCCATTCCGTTTCGCCAGCAACAAACCAAAATCCGCGCCATCCGTAAAGATGGCCTCGAAAATGGACTCGAAATTCGTGGCAGCGGGTGGATTCCAGTCGTTTTCAAAAGACGCCAAGAAGTTGAAAATATGTATTTTCAACAGTTTGTAGACATCGATGGAAACTACTGGAACACATCTGCATTGGCCTTTCGGCCCTCGCAATGACGAATATGGAGCGCTCCTTTCCTCCTTCTTTTCGACCGGAGATTTTTCATGAGCAAGATTCCCTCTGACCTGAAATACACGCGGACCCATGAATGGGTTCGCTTCGAAGCCGACGGCACCGCCGTGATCGGCATTACCGATCATGCTCAGGAAGAGCTCGGCGACATCGTTTTCCTCGAATTGCCCGAAACGGGCCGCAAGCTGGCGGCAGGAGAAACCTGCGCCATCGTCGAATCGGTGAAAGCCGCTTCCGACATTTACGCGCCGCTGGCAGGCGAAGTCATCGCGGTCAATCAGGAGATCGTCGACACGCCGGAAAGCGTCAATACCGATGCTTACGCCGCCTGGTTGTTCAAGCTACGTCCCGCGGGCGAATTGCCGAAGCTGCTTGACGCCGGAATCTACCAGAGCATGATCGGCGAAGAGTAAACCCTTCCTTTCCGCTCGTCCGTCATTGCCACCGCCATGCCTTTCCTGAACGATTTCACCCGTCACGACGATTTCGCTTCCCGCCACCTCGGCTCCACGCCGGAGGAAATCGCCCGTATCTGCGCCGCGCTCGGCGTACCCGATGTCGACACCCTGATCGCGCAAACCGTGCCGCCGTCGATCCGCCTGGATGCACCGCCGCGGCTGGCTCCTCCCTTCGATGAACGCCGCGCGCTCGCGCGCCTGCGCGAAATCGCCGCGAAAAACACGGTGGGCAAGCCGCTCATCGGTCTTGGCTACCACGGCACACACACGCCCGCCGTCATCCAGCGCAATGTGCTGGAAAATCCCGGATGGTATACCGCCTACACGCCCTATCAAGCCGAAATCGCGCAAGGGCGGCTCGAAGCGCTGCTCACGTTCCAGCAAATGATCGTCGATCTGACCGGGCTGGATGTCGCCAATGCCTCGCTGCTCGACGAAGCCAGTGCCGCCGCCGAAGCAATGGCGATGACGCACCGGATCTCGAAATCCGCCGTCAATGCGTTTTTCGTCGACGCGGACTGCCTGCCACAGACGCTCGACGTGTTGCACACCCGCGCGCAAGGCTTGGGCTTCGAGATCGTGAAGGGGAAGACGGAGACCGCCGACAGACACGAAGTCTTCGGCGCGCTGCTGCAATACCCTGGCGCGAGCGGCGAAGTAAAAGACCTCGCGCCCGCCATCGCCGCTTTCAAGGCGCGCGGCGCGGCGGTCGCGGTCGCTGCCGACCCGATGGCGCTCGTGCTGCTCAAGAGCCCCGGCGCGCTCGGTGCCGACATCGCCCTCGGATCGACACAACGTTTCGGTATCCCCATGGGTTTCGGTGGCCCGCACGCGGCCTATTTCGCCACTCGCAAGGAATACGTCCGGATGATGCCGGGGCGCATCGTCGGCGTCTCGCGGGACGCGCGCGGCAAGCGCGCGCTCAGGATGGCGCTGCAAACGCGCGAGCAGCACATCCGGCGCGAAAAGGCCAATTCCAACATCTGCACCTCGCAGGTACTGCTCGCCAACATGGCCGCGTTCTATGCCGTCTGGCACGGCCCGCGCGGCCTCGCCGCCATCGCCGGGCGCATCCACCGCCTGGCCGCGATTCTCGCCCTCGCGCTGCGCGAAGCCGGGTACAGCGTGCTGGAACACGCTTTCTTCGACACGCTGGCGATTCGCCTCGGCAGCCCCGGGCTGACAGACCGAGCCATCAACACCGCTTTCGAGGCGGGCTATGACCTGCGCAAGATCGACCACATCACGCTCGGCGTCTCGCTGGATGAAACCGTCACCCGCCACGATCTGCTCGGACTGCTCCGCGCCTTCCACGTCACGCTCGACGATGGCGCGCTCGATGCGCTCGACCGGCGCGCCGCCGCTGCGGAATTCATTCCCCCCGCGTTATTGCGCAATGACGCCATCCTCACCCATCCGGTATTCAACGCCCACCACACCGAACATGCGATGCTGCGCTACCTCAAGCGCCTGCAAAACCGCGATCTGGCGCTCGACCGCGCAATGATCCCGCTCGGTTCCTGCACGATGAAGCTCACCCCCGCCGCCGCGATGATGCCCATCGGTTGGGAAGCCTTCGCGCAACCCCACCCCTTCGTCCCGGCCAGCCGGGTGCGCGGCACGCTGGAGATGATCGGGGAACTCTCTGGATGGCTGCGCGCGATCACCGGCTTTGATGCTGTATGCATGCAGCCGAACGCCGGCGCGCAAGGCGAATACGCCGGGCTGGTGGCCATCGCGCGCTATCACGCCAGCCGTGGCGAAACGCGTCGCCGCATCTGCCTGATTCCACAATCCGCGCACGGCACGAATCCCGCCTCGGCGCACATGGCGGGCATGGAGGTCGTGACGGTCGCCTGTGACCGCGATGGCAACGTCGACCTCGCCGACCTGAAGGCCAAGGCCACCCAGCATGCCAGCGAACTGGCGGCGCTGATGATGACCTATCCTTCGACGCACGGCGTTTTCGAGGAAGGCATCCTTGATATCTGCGCCATCGTCCACGCATACGGCGGGCAGGTCTACATGGACGGGGCCAACCTCAATGCCCAGGTCGGTCTCAGTTCGCCCGGCTTCATCGGCGCGGATATCTCGCACCTCAATCTGCACAAGACCTTTGCCATCCCGCACGGCGGCGGCGGCCCCGGCATGGGGCCCATCGGCCTCGCCGCTCACCTTGCGCCTTTCGCCCCCGGTCACCTTTTCATGCCGGACGACGGCGATTTTTTGGGCGAGCATGCTTTCTACGAGAAGAAAGGCGCGGTCGCCGCCGCGCCTTTCGGCTCCGCCGGCATCCTGCCGATTTCCTGGATGTACATCGCCATGATGGGCGCGGACGGGCTCAAGCGGGCGAGCGAACTGGCCATCCTCAACGCCAACTATCTTGCCAAGCGCCTCGAAGCCCATTACCCGACGCTCTACACCGGCAAGAACGGGTGGGTAGCGCATGAATGCATCCTCGATATTCGCCCGCTCAAGGCGGCCAGCGGCATCGGCGAAACCGATATCGCCAAGCGGCTCATGGATTACGGTTTCCATGCCCCGACCGTCTCTTTCCCGGTCGCGGGCACGCTCATGGTGGAGCCCACCGAGTCGGAGCCGCTCGCCGAACTCGACCGCTTCATCGAAGCGATGATCGCCATCCGCGAGGAAATTCGCCGCGTCGAACGCGGCGAATGGGACCTCCTGGACAATCCGCTCAGGAACGCGCCCCATACCCAGGCCGACATCACGGGCGAATGGCATCACCCCTACAGCCGCGAGCAAGCGGTCTTTCCGCTGCCGTGGGTGGCGGAAAACAAATTCTGGCCGACGGTAAACCGGATCGACGAAGTGTGGGGCGATCGCAATCCGTGCTTCATCATGTGATTTGATTACCGCGGATGGCTGGCGGCAGACGGCGCGGCCATGGTGATCGAACTGACCGCCGCGCTGCGCGCCGGGCCGAACGCAGGGCCGCGCACCAAGGCCGGATGCAGTTCCGGCGACAATTGTTCCAGTATCTCCCGCAAGCGCGGCAGTCCATATTTGGGCGCAAGCGTTTTGCCCCTGCTGAACCAGACGAAGACGTCCACATGAAAATGGCGCGCGCCGCGAAACAACCCCGACCAACCCCATGCCGGTAAACCGGACATGGGGTTTGCATGGGTTTTTGCACACTCAGACGTACAGTTCAAGCACGCGTTTCAGACGCAGTTCAACCGATGTTTTCCCACTGCCCACCGATGATCTGCAACAACGCAGCATAATCCGCCGACAACTCCATCTCACCCGCGGGCGGGGCGTTGTAGTCGTCCAT
>JAITCV010000104.1 GCA_031282905.1 Azoarcus sp.
TGCTGGCGGTGGTTGGCGGGATCGAGAAAAAAGGCAAGCGGCACTTCGAACACCTCCGCCACCTCGAAGGTGTCGATGACGAGCGCGGCCAAATCCAGCGGAGGGCGCAACAGCCCAACCACGGGAGTGATGCGGAAACCCGTGCCGGTGAGATAGTCCGGCAAGCGCCCGATCAGTTCGATCCGCTCGGAAGACAAGCCGATTTCTTCCCGCGTTTCGCGCAGCGCGGTGGCTTCGGCGCAATCATCCCCGGCCTCGACGCCGCCGCCGGGAAAACCGATTTGTCCAGCATGATGACGCAAGTGACTGGTACGGCGGGTCAACAACACCGTGGGCTCTTCTTCGCGCCGCACCAGCGGCACCAACACCGCCGCCGCGTGCGCCCCCCCGCCCGCCAGCCCCGGCCAATCGCCGCCATGGGCATCCGCGACGCCCCGTGCCAAGGCATGACGCAGACGCACAACGATATCCGAACTGTTCATTTTGAAATCCATCGTCAAACTCGTCGCAAAACTCATCGCACAACCAACCCGGTCTGAACCCCTCGCAATGACTTGCTCAGGACCTTTTCCTCAGTCTCATATACTTGCCGTCATAGATTATCTCGACGTGCCTGAGAAAGCTCATACCCAGCGACACGTAAGGCCGATCGTTTTCATGCACCATCGCATCCACGTTGGTCAGTTCGACTCCCCCCACTTTCACGCGATCCAGCTTCACCAACCAAACCATGCTCGGTCCGTTGGGGGTCCGGGCCTGGTCTCGTTGCGCCCTGGTCAGATCAAGGCCCAGGCGGCGGGCATCCGACTGTCCAATCGCCACCCGCGTAGCGCCGGTGTCGACCTTGAATCGCGCCGAACCACGGTTGATGTGGCCTTCCACATAAAAACGTCCTCCGCTACTCATTTCGATCCAGACATCTTCACTCCTCGAATGCTTGCCGATGCGCGTAGCGCCGTTGGCGGGAAAGCGGATTTTCCTCAGCCTCAAACGGCTACCGTCATACATCATCTCCACGTGCCTGAGGAAGCCCATGCCCAGCAATATGTAAGGCATGTCGTTTTCAAGCACGCTCGCATCCACGTTGGTCCGTTCGATTCCCCCCACTTTCACGCGATTCAGCTTCACGAACCAAACCATGCCCGGTCCGCTGGCGCTCTGGTTACGGCCCCGTTGCGCCGTGGCCAGATTGAGCCCCAAGCGGCGGGCGTCCGAGCGGCCTATCAACACCCGCGAAGCGCCAGTGTCGATCTTGAATCGCGCCGGACGGCTGTTGATGTGGCCATCCACGTAAAAACGCCCGCTACTCTCCTCGATCCAGATATCTTCACCGCTCGAACCTTCACGGCTCGAACCTTCACGCCTCAAGCCTTCACGGCTGACCACCTGCTCGCCGATGCGCAGTCTTTCCTGGCGGCCATCGACCTCGACCATCACCGTATCGCCGCTGATTTCCAGCACCTTCACTCCTTCCGGCGTGCTTTGCCCTACCGCGACCGTGCGCGGCGCGGCATCACCAACGACCAGCACCGCTTTCTTGCCGAATATCCCCGACACCGCGACCCCCGCCGCGCCCGCTTGAATAGCGAATATCAGTCCTGGCAAAGCCAGCCAGCAAAATAGTGTCTTGCCCATTCGTTTCTCCCGTGCCGCACGTCTCGTGAACGCAGTTTGCCGGATTCATCCGCCAACTCGCGGCTCAGAGCCTTTTCCTCAGCCGCAAATACTTTCCGTCATACACCATCTCCACGTGCCTGAGGAAACTCATGCCCAACAACGTGTAAGGCCATCGATCATTTTCAAACACCTGTGCATCCACATCGACAAGTTCGATTCCCCCCACTTTCACGCGATCCAGCTTTACCAACCAAACCATGATGCCCTGCTCAGTGGCGGTCCGGGTTTTGGCACGTCGCGCCTTGGTCAGATCAAGGCCCAGGCGGCGGGCCTCCGAACGGCCTATTGATACCTGCGCAGCGCCGGTGTCGACAATGAATCGCGTCGAACCGCCGTTGATGCGGCCATTCACGTAAAAATTCCCCCTGTGATCGCCCTTGATCCAGACCTCTTCCCCCGAGCCTTCACGGCTCACCACCTGCTCGCCGATGCGCAGTCTTTCCTGACGGCCATCGACCTCGACCACCACCGTATCGCCGCTGATTTCCAGCACCTTTACCCCGTCCGGCGTGCTTTGCCCCACCGCGACCGTGCGCGGCGCGGCATCGCCAATGATCAGCACCGCTTTCTTGCCGAAAATCCCCGACACCGCGACCGCCGCGCCCGCTTGAATAGCGAACGCCCATCCCGACAAAGCCAGCCACCAGAATAGTCTCTTGCCCATCCGTTTCTCCCGCGCTCGTGAAAGCAGTTTGCCGGATTCATCCGCCAACTCGCGGCTCAATACCTTTTCTTCAGCCGCAAATGGCTGCCGTCATACACCATCTCCATGCGTTTGAGGAAACTCATGCCCAGCAACATGTAAGGCGGCATGTAATTTTCAAGCACCATTGCATCCACGCCAGTCAGTTCGATTCCCCCCACTTTCACGCGATCCAGCTTCACCAACCAAAACATGCTCGATCCGCCGGCGAGCCTGCCCCGCTGCGCCTTGGTTAGATCAAGGCCCAGGCGGCGGGCATCTGACCGGCCCATTGATACCCACGTAGCGCCGGTGTCGACCACGAACTGCGCCGAATCGCCGTTGATGTGGCCATCCACGTAAAATTGCCCCCAGCGATCGCCCTCGATCCAGACTTCTTCATTCTTTGAACGGCTGACCACCTGCTCGCCGATGCGCAATCTCTCCTGGCGGCCATCGACCTCGACCATCACCGTATCGCCGCTGATTTCCAGCACTTTTACCCCTTCCGGCGTGCTTTGCCCCACCGCGACCGTGCGCGGCGCGGCATCGCCGACGACCAGCACCGCTTTCTTGCCGAAGATCCCCGACACCGCGACGTCAGCCGCGCCCGCTTGAATAGCGAACGCCA
>JAITCV010000114.1 GCA_031282905.1 Azoarcus sp.
TGGACATTTTGGTGAAACCGCTTTGCAAACAAAGGAACGACATCAATATGAATGTTCTTTGCTGCACATCTTTCCAGGACCATGCAAGCATCCTCGCCTTCCCGTGAACACTCCTCTGCATCCCGCCACCCTTGCCTTCCTTGCCGACGGAACGCCCTATTCCGAAATCTACGGCGATGTTTACCACTCCGCCGATGGCGGCCTGGGTCAGGCGCATCACGTTTTTCTTGCCGGTAATGGCCTGCCCGGACGCTGGCGACGGCAGGAACGTTTCGTCATCGTCGAGACCGGATTCGGACTGGGGCTGAATTTCCTCGCCACCTGGGCGGCATGGCGCGACGATGCGGAGCGCCCGCGGCGACTGCATTTCGTCTCGTTCGAACTTCACCCTTTCCACCGCGAAGATCTCGCCCGCCTCCACGCGCGCTGGCCGGCATTCGCGCCGCTTTCGGCGGAATTGTTGGCGCAATGGCCGCTCCTGGTGGCGGGTATGCACCGTCTCCATCTCGATGGCGGCCGGGTCGAGTTGACGCTCTACTTTGGCGATGCCCGCGATGGACTGGCTCAACTCGATGCCTGTGCCGATGCGTTTTTTCTCGACGGTTTTTCACCGGCGAAAAATCCTGACTTGTGGTCGGCGAAAGTCTGCCATCTGCTTGCGCGTTGTGCCGCCCCGGGCGCGACGCTTGCCACCTGGTCTGTCGCGGGCAGTGTGCGCGAAGAATTGCGCCGCGCCTGGTTCGAGACCGAAAAAGCGCCCGGTTTCGGCGGCAAGCGCCAGATGTTGCGCGGCACGCTCCATCCTCGCGCCCGTCCTTCTGCGCGGCGCCCGGCGCCGCCCGCCGAACGTCATGCCATTATCGTTGGCGCGGGCGCGGCGGGCAGTACGGTGGCCGAACGGCTGGCGGCGCGCGGCTGGTCGATCGAATCGATCGACGCACACGAGCGCGCCGGACAGGGGGCGTCGGGCAATCATGCCGGCGTGCTGAGGCCGCTTCCCAGTCTCGATGATTGCCGGATCAGCCGCCTGACCCGCGCGGGCACGCTTTACGGCCTGCGCCACCTCGCGCGCCTCGAAGCGGCAGGGCTGCCGGTCAGATTCGGCCTGACCGGCGTCCTGCATCTGGCGCGCGACACCACCCAGGAAATGAAGATGCGCGCGACGGTCGCACGCCTCCAGCTTCCTCGTGAATTGCTTGATCATGTCGATGCGGCGCGCGCGGGGGAACTCGCGGGCTGGGCGGTGGAAAGCGGCGGCTGGTTCTTTCCCGGCAGCGGTTGGGTACAGCCCCATAGCCTGTGCGCAGCCAATCTCGCTGCGCATCCGAAGCGCATTCGTTGCCACTGGAATACCACGGTGGCCCGCATCGAACGCCACGGCGAGCTTTGGCGGGCATTGCGCGCCGACGGCGGCGTGATCGCCGCCGCGCCGGTACTGATCCTCGCTGCTGGCGTCGGTCTGTGCGCTTTCGCCGCAGCCACCGCGATCCCGCTGTTGAGCGCGCGCGGCCAAGTCAGCGTCCTGGCGGCGGCCAGCGCCAGTCCGCCACGCCTGGTGATTTGCCGGGGCGGCTACGTTACCCCGGCAGTGGAGGGTAAACGCTGTGCGGGCGCGACTTTCGATGTCGACGACCCGGACCCCCATCCGCGCCTCGCCGATCACCAGGCGAACCTCGCCAAACTGGAAAACATCCTTCCCGGCTATACCGCAAGCATCGATGCCTCGACGCTTGACGGACGTGTCGGGTTCCGCCCGCTTTCTCCCGACCGCCTGCCGCTGGCGGGCGCGGTTCCCGTCGCGGCCGCCGTGCCGCCAGGCGCGCGTCTTGCCGACCTGCCGCGTCACCCCGGCCTTTACGTCCTTTCCGGTTTCGGCTCGCGCGGATTGGTGTGGGCAACGCTCATCGGCGAGTTGCTTGCCGCCCGGATCGAAGGCGAACCCTTGCCCATCGAGCGCGATCTGGCCGAAGCGCTCGACCCCGCGCGCTTCCTGTTGCGCGCGCGGCGCGCGCACATGACAAGTGAAGAAACCGACTGATCGGCGGCCAATGAACTGCCACTCGGCGGCAAGCTGTTTTGTGCCTGCCGCGTTTGTGGTTTTACCTGTCGCGAGCAGCTACAAGGATCTGATGGCCTTGCCGCCTGATGTGCGCCGACGTTTCGGTTATGCGCTGTCACTGTTCCAGAATCCGGTCTTCATCCATTTCGGGATAGACGAAATGAGCGGAATCTGTTGGCGACGAAGATGACGGAAAACAATCACACAAGACAAACCATGAGGTGCACAAACACAATGGAAACGTGCGTCTTCTGCGCGTTTTCTTCAACCAGAAAGGAGGGAAATTGACCGGAAAATAGCCATGGCCTGAAAAATTTACAAACTCATGCAAGTAGGATGGATAAAATCCGGGATAAAAACCAGAAAAAACTACCGCCGGATTATTCATATCGGCTATTGTACAGTTGTACAGGACAACAGGACAACCATTTGTTGTAGTTGCACAGGGCAACAATTATTGTGCAGACCAATCGATGTAATCTTTAATTACAGTTTCACAATTATTAAATTTTCTCGCATTTTGGGCGAGGATGCTTTCATCCTCTCCCATAACTTCTACATTTATTAAAACTCTA
>JAITCV010000126.1 GCA_031282905.1 Azoarcus sp.
ATCGAACTTCTGGCGGTCGGCTTCCCGGCCCATCTGGATCAGCCGCAACTGGTCGTGCGCCAGGGTGCGGCCGGCGTCGCGGTGCTCGAGAGCGAACGCTGGGCCGGGCCGCTGGGCGAGGAATTGCGCGGCGCGCTGTCAGCCGGGTTGACGTCCCGCCTGCGCACGCAGGATGTCGCCGGCCTCGCCCGGCCGGCGCACCAACCCGTGTTGCGGATACGGGTCGAAATCCGCCGCCTCGACGTCTGGCCTGGCGATATGGTCCGCCTCAAGGCCGACTGGTCCCTGGAGTTCGGCAACGAGGCCACCGAGGCGCGGCTGGTCTGCGATGGCCGGTTCGAAAGCCCCGTTCCAGGCGGCTATCCCGAATCGGTCCTCGGACAGCAGCGCGTCATCGCCGCGCTGGCCGAACGGATCGCCGCCGACGCGCGCCGCTGGGAAAGCTCGCGCGCGGCGGATCGTTCGGGAAGCGGCCCCCAACCATAAAACCGCCGATCGGCACACATGAATCCGGCGCCTCGCGCCGCAAATTCAGGGGGCGTCAAAAATAACCCACCCTGCTTTCCCCAAAAAAGGACGAGCTTCGCTTGTCCTTTTTTGCTATCCTCTCGGCCGCCAAAAAGCAGGTTTTTACTTTTTGACGCCTTTTTACGACTGTTGGACTGCGCCTTGCTCGTCCGACCCACGTCAGGCGACAAAACCCCGTGCCATTTTCATTCGATGAATCATCGACTCGGAACACCGGTGAATCGATGGAGGCGATGGCGAGTGTATCCATTTTTCGTAGGCAAGCGAATGCGTACCGATCATGATGTGCAGGCCGTCTCAAGCCGTTCAATGAGCATTTTTCGAAAGTGCCCGCCTTGAAAACGAATCTTCCCGTTACCCAGAGAGAAGTGCCTTTGCCGCCGGGGCGTTATATCGTTTCGCGGACGAATCTCAAGGGCGTCACCACCTACGCCAACGACACCTTCGTCGAACTGTGCGGGTTCAGCCGCGACGAACTGATCGGCTATAGCCACAACATCGTGCGCCATCCGGACATGCCGCGCCAGGCATTCGCCGATTTGTGGGCGACGATCAAGGCGGGGCTGCCCTGGCGGGGACTGGTCAAGAATCGCTGCAAGAACGGCGATCACTATTGGGTCGATGCCCTGATCGTGCCGGTCAGGCAAGACGACGAAACCATCGGTTACATGTCCGTGCGCACCGCGCCGGATCGGGAACGGGTACGCCAGGCGGAGGTGCTGTACAAGGAGTTGAACGAGAGTGGCTGCCATCTGCCGGGACCGGGCAGGAAGCCGCTTTCGCTGCGTGGCCGGCTGCTCGGCCTGGCGGTCTTGCTGGTGACCTTGCAGGCCGCCGCCATTTCTTTCGAATTGCTGGGCGAAACATGGGTCGGTCACGCCTTGTGCGGCGCCAGCATCTTCGTGGGCATGGCGCTGGTTCGTGGGCAGTGGCGTATCCTGAATGGTCTGGTGAACGCCACCTCCCTGATGGATCGCATCGCGCAGGGCAATCTTGCCGATGCCGTTCCCGAAGGTCGCCGCGATGAACTGGGCGCGATGTACAACGCGATGACCACCATGCAGGCGCATCTGAAAGTCATGCTGGCGGAGATCGGCGAGGCGGCGCAACGGATCAGGAACGACTCCGGCCAACTGGAAGACACGATGGGCGCCATTCATCAGGAATCTTCCCGGCAGTCCGATTCGGTCAGCCGCATCGCGGCCAACGTGGAGGAACTCAGCACCGCCGCCAGGGAAGTCGCCACCGGGGCCGATGAAACCGCCCGGGCCGTGCTGGAGTCGCACGAGGAACTGAACGGGGCCATGCGGCGCATGTCCGACGGACGCCTGGCCTCGCGCCAGATGGTGGAAACCATGCGCCAGGCCGGCGAGATCGTGCGCCAGCTCTCGGGCGCCATCCTCCAGATCGACAAGGTTTCCAGCGGCATCCGGGAGATTTCCGCGCAGACCGATTTACTGGCCCTGAATGCCGCGATCGAAGCCGTCCGCGCTGGTGAAGCGGGACGGGGATTCACCGTGGTGGCGGACGAAGTGCGCAGACTCTCCGAACGCGCGAACGGACAGACCGACGAAATCAGCCATACCGTCGGTGAAATCCAGTCCGTGACCCAGGACGCGCTCACGGCGATGGAACAGGCCACCGCGCAGGTCGCCAGCGCGGAACAAGCCATGGACCAGTCCGACGCGGGCCTTTCGCAGGTCGCCGAAAAGGGAAAAATCATGAACGGAATGGCGCAGCACATCGCCCGGGCGGCGGCGGAAGAATCCCAGGCGACCAACGACATCGCCGCGCACCTGGCCCGGATCCTGAATGGCATCGAAGAAAACGTGGGCTCCCTGGAAACGGCGCACCAGCGCACGGTCAGCCTTTCCCACATCGCGGACGAACTGCACGACCTGCTCTCCTATTTTCGCTTCGGCGGGAAAGCGGCCGATTAGGGCAGATCGACTTCCAGCCAGTCCGCCAGAATCCGGCGCAAAACCGCCTCTGCGACGCTTTCGATGCCTTTGCGGATTTCGCCCAGACTCGACACGGACAGATACAGGGATTGACGGGGACGTGCCCCGATCCAGGCCACGACCCGCGCGGTGACCTCCTTGCGGCGCAGTTCGGACAGGACGTTGGCGTGAAGGAACATTGGTGTGCGAGCCAGAGGCTCGCGTACCGCCGCCTCTTTCATCCGCGCGGGTGGCGGCAACCGCCATGATCGTTAATTTTCCTCCGGCCTCGCCGCCTCCGGGTACAGCTCCGGCAGCAGGAATTTCAGGGCGTCGAGCGGAAAGGCGAAACGGACCGGAGCGGTGTGGCCGGCGCTCGTCACCAGATCGGTTTCGAGCAGGCGGGAGAGCAGGGCGCGGGCGGTGCGCTCGCCCAGGCCGGTCATGCGGCAGAACTCGCCGCGCGGCGTCGGCCCGGCGAGAAACAGATGATGGAGCGGCACGACGGCCTCGATGCGAATGCGTTTGTCGTGAGCGGCACGAAACGCGATGAGCGCGCGAAGGCGGGCCTTCATACCGTCGAGATCGAGCAGTCGGGTCATGAAAGTCACCTGATCGTCGCACAGCGCGATGAACCACGCGCACCACGCCGACAGCGCCTTCTCGCTCAAATTGCC
>JAITCV010000149.1 GCA_031282905.1 Azoarcus sp.
TGACCATCGCCTACTTTGACAGACTTGGGGTACCCCGGCTCTCATAACCTCAACGCCTCGAACCGCCCGGTGCGGACCCGCATGCCGGGTGGTGTGGCAGGGGTACGGCCCAAAGGGCCGTACCCTATGCCGATGAAGATCAACAAACCTGGATCCCTCAGTTGACCATGGAGCGCGATCCAACCGTTCTTTTTGCTCACTGAACTCACCCCTAATACCTGCGCTCACGGAAAACCAGGGGTCAAATCGGTCAAATCTCCCAGCCGATATCGCCCGTCGTTTTCAGTTTGTAATACCAGAGAGTGGTGCGCCAACCGACAAGAGCGCTGTAAAGGAAACAAAGAGCCCTGAAAATCATCTCTCCAACCATGCCCAACATCACGGACACACCAATGCCCACCACCATGACCACGATGAGCACTCCCAACGTCAATGCGGCCTGACGTTTCAAGCCAATGATGAAAAGATAAATGAAGCTGAAGAAGAACGCCCATATGCTGACATTGATCTTGGCACGGTCTTTGAACGGCAGCGCCTTGAAAGCTGCCTGGAATTCCGCGCTCGGCTTCAGGCTGGGAAGACCGTAGCGTTCGTAAAAATCAAACCGGAATTTCCATGTTTCACTGAGTTCAGGGTCGTCGCGCCAGCTTGGCGTTGGCTGTTGGTTGTCCATTTGCGTACTCCTTGCGAAAGAATGGGATTGGCATTATAGGCGGCGAGATTTTTTTGGCAACCTCGGCGAATCGAGGCGAACCGGCCAGCCCGATCGCTGAAAAAACGAATGGACGCTTCCCCGATGGCCGTAGAATGCCGCGTCATGGATACAACACGCGCAGTCCTTCTCGTCTTCACCGCCTTGCCCGACGAGGCCAGTGCGCGTCGGCTCGCCACGCAACTTGTCGATGCGGAACTCGCGGCCTGCGTCAATGTGCTCGCGCCCGTGACGTCGGTCTACCGTTGGCGGGGCGTGATCGAAACCGCCGCTGAAATCCCGCTGCTGATCAAGACCACCGCCGAGCATTACCCGGCGCTTGAAGCGGCGGTGCGCGCCGCTCATCCTTACGAATTGCCTGAACTGATCGCGCTGCCCGTTGTCCGAGGGCTGGCGGCTTACCTCGACTGGGTAGCGGCGTCCACCGCGGGCTCATCCGATATCTCATAATTTGCATGGCATGGCTACATCGATCTTCTTTCCAATATCTCCAGGCAAAACCGTGCATCTGCTGATCCGGTTGTTCCATCCGTGCGTCCTGGCCGTGGTGATACTGTCCAGCCTGTCATTCATGCGGTTGGCGCACGCGGACGAGCCGCTCGAACCCGAAAAGGCTTTTGTCATGCGCGCCACTGCCAGCAGCATGGAAACGGTCGAGGTCGTGTTCGAGATCGCGCCGGGCTACTACCTTTATGGCGACCGTTTCCAGTTCGCGATCTCGCCCGCCGAAGTCGTTTCCGGCCCCGTCGAGCGTCCGCCCGGCAAGATCAAGGCCGATCCGTTTTTCGGCGAAGTCGAAATCCATCGCGGCCGTCTGAGCATGCTCTTGCCGATCGAGAACCGCGCGGGACACAGCCGTTTCACCCTCACTGTCACCAGCCAGGGCTGCTGGGATGGCGGCGTGTGTTACCCGCCCACGCCGCAACGCGCGGAAATCAATCTGGGCGCCAGTTCCTCCTCCGGAACGAGAAGTGCGCTCGGCGCCGCGCTCACCTCGCCAGAGGGCAGAGGATGGAGACCAGAGGATTCCCTCCCTTCTTCGACTGCGGTCGGTTCCGATGAAAGTGGCCGCATCGCCGGGCTGCTTTTTGCCGCCAACAATCCGTTGGTGCTGGTGAGTTTTTTTGGTTTCGGCTTGCTGCTGGCCTTTACGCCATGCACTTTTCCGATGATTCCCATCCTGTCGAGCATCATCGTTGGCAGCGGGCGGCCCGTCTCGCGTGGGCGGGCGCTGGCGCTGGCGTCCGCTTATGTGTTGGGCATGGCGTCGGCCTACGCCGCCGCCGGGGTCGCCGCCGGACTGACCGGCACCCTGCTTGCCGTCTGGTTGCAAAATGCCTGGGTGTTGTCGGCTTTTGCCCTGCTCTTTGTCGCGCTGGCGTTGTCGATGTTCGGCTTTTTCGAATTGCAGTTGCCTTCCCGTTTGCAAAGTCGGCTTGCCGACAGCGCCAATCATGAAAAAGGCGGTCACCTCGGCGGCGTCGCGCTCATGGGAGCCTTGTCGGCGCTGATCGTCGGCCCTTGCGTGGCCGCGCCGCTGGCCGGCGCCCTGCTCTATATCGCCCATAGCGGCGATGCGATCCTGGGCGGCAGCGCGCTGTTCTGCATGGCGCTGGGCATGGGCGCACCACTCATCGCCGTCGCGCTGGCGGCGCGTTCGATCCTGCCCCGCGCCGGGGCGTGGATGGAGGGCGTGCGCCGCGCCGCCGGAGTTTTGTTGCTCGCGGTGGCGTTGTGGCTGGTAACGCCGGTTGTTTCCGCGCTGCTCATCATGCTGGGTTGGGCGGCGCTGTTCATTTTCTCCGGCATTTTCCTCTCCGCGCTCGACCCGCTGCCGCCTTCGGCCCGTGGCTGGGCGCGTTTCCGGAAAGGGGCCGGGGTGGCGCTGCTGGTCGCCGGAGTGGCGATGCTCGTCGGCGCGCTCGCTGGTTCGCGCGATCCGCTCCAGCCGCTCGCGGTGTTGCGCGCCCAGGCCGCGCCCGTCCAGGCGGCGACATTTACCCGGATCGATTCCGCCGCCGAACTCGAGGCCCAATTGCGAGATGCCAACCGTCCGGTGCTGCTCGATTTCTATGCCGATTGGTGCGTGAGTTGCAAGGAGATGGCGCGCGACACGTTCAGCGTTCCGAGCATCGCCGCGAAAATGAATCGAATGCGGCTACTCCAGGTCGATGTCACCGCCAACCGCGCGGAGCATCAGGCGCTTTTGTCCCGTTTCGGTCTGTTTGGCCCGCCCGGCATCGTTTTTTTCGACGCCACGGGACAGGAGCACAAGGGATTGCGGGTGGTGGGCTTCATGCCCGCGACCGATTTCGCCGCCATCCTCGACCGCGCGCTGCCGCCGTAACGCCCCGCATGCCACCTTCGTCTATAATCGTTTTTTCTTCGCCTTTCACCGACCCCCATGTTTTCTGGCATCGTGACCGCCATTGGTCATATCGAATATACCGAACCGCTGGGCGACGGTCTGCGCCTGACCGTCGACACCGGCAATCTCGATCTCGCGGATGTCGCTATTGGCGACAGCATCGCCAATAGCGGCGTATGCCTCACCGTGATCGCGCGCGAGGGCCAGCGGGTGAAATTCGATGTTTCGCGCGAGACGCTCAACTGCACGGTTGGGTTGGCCCAGGCGGGCGGCGAGGTCAATCTCGAAAAGGCGCTGGCGCTGTCCGACCGCCTCGGTGGCCACCTCGTGACCGGCCATGTCGACGGTATCGGCGAGGTGGTGAGATTCGCTCCGGTCGCCGAGAGTTTCGAACTGGTGGTACGCGCGCCGGATGCCATCGCCGGCTACATCGCCCGCAAGGGATCGATCACGGTCAACGGGGTGAGTCTGACCGTGAATCATGTCGATGGACGCGATTTTTCGACCAATCTCATCCCGCACACGGTGGAAATCACCAATCTCAAGCACCTGAAGGCGGGAAGCCTGGTCAACCTGGAAATCGACCTCATCGCCCGCTATGTTGAGCGCATGATGGCGTGGCGCGAGGCGCAGGACGCGCCGGATGCCGCCGCGCGCTGAACCCCCGCCGCCCGCCCCCCGCTCCGCTCTTTTCCTCCAGGAAAAACCATGACTACGCTTACCCTAGCTTCTCCTTCCCCACATTCCTCCCTGTCCCCGATTACCGAGATCATCGCCGAGATCAAGGCGGGCAGGATGGTCATCCTGGTCGATGAGGAAGACCGCGAAAACGAGGGCGATATCATGCTCGCCGCGGAGTTCGTGACCCCGGACGCGATCAACTTCATGGTGACGCATTGCCGCGGTCTG
The DNA here is from genome assembly GCA_031282905.1 of Azoarcus sp. Classification (GTDB taxonomy): domain Bacteria; phylum Pseudomonadota; class Gammaproteobacteria; order Burkholderiales; family Rhodocyclaceae; genus WRNU01. The sequence goes on from JAITCV010000149.1 coordinate 3,990, forward strand.
GTTTGCCTGACCCTCACCGCCGAACGCTGCCGGCAGCTTGGCCTCGAACAGATGGTGCGGGACAACCGCGCCCCGCACGGTACCGCGTTTACCGCCTCGATCGAAGCGGCCAGCGGGATAACGACCGGCATCTCGGCCCATGACCGCGCCCGCACGGTGCAGGCCGCTGTCGCCCGTCATGCCCGGCCCGAGGATATCGTGACGCCCGGTCATATTTTCCCGCTCACCGCCCAGAAAGGCGGTGTGCTGATCCGCGCCGGTCACACCGAAGCCGCTTGCGATCTCACCCAGCTCGCCGGGCTGGAACCGGCGGCGGTGATCTGCGAGGTGCTCAAGGACGACGGCACCATGGCGCGGCTACCCGATCTGGTCGAATTCGCCCAAAAACACGGTCTCAAGATCGGCGCCATCCGCGATCTGATCGAATACCGCGCCGCCACCGAACGGTTGGTGGAAAAAATCGCCGACAAGGAAGTGCAGACCTTGCATGGCCGTTTCCATCTGGCCGCATTCGAAGACAAGACCTCGGGCGACGTGCATTTCGCGCTCTACCATGGCGACATTCGCCCAGAACGCGAGACCTTGGTGCGCGTGCATGAGCCGATTTCCTTCATCGATTTTCTCGATGCCAGCAGCAGCGGTCACACTTTCCCGGTCAACGACGCGCTCGCCGGTCTGGCCGAAGCCGAAGCGGCGGTGATCGTGATGCTCTACCGTCCCCAGAGCGGGCGCGAACTGCTCGCCCGCCTGAGCGGCGAGGGCTGCCCGTCCGCGGCGATGCGCTGGGACGCGCGTCTCTCCGGCGTCGGCGCGCAAATCCTGCGTGGTCTCAACGTCGGCAAGATGCGCGTGCTGTCCAGCCCGCGCAAGATTCCCAACATGGCGGGTTTCGGTCTTGAAATCACCGGCTTCCAGGCTTCCTGCTGCAACCACGCCTGAGCCTTTCTTCCCCATCTCCGCATTCTCTTCGAGACGCCATGCCCCGCTACGAACACATCTCCGAATACGACATCGACCTCGACGGCAAGGGACTGCGCATCGGCGTGGTCATGAGCCGTTTCAACCAAGACATCGGCGAAGGCTTGCTTGCGGCCTGTATCGACGAATTGCTCGCCTGCGGCGTGGCGCCGGAGTTGATCCGCATTGCCACCGTGCCCGGCGCGCTGGAGATCCCGCTGGTGTTGCAGCGCCTCGCCCGCAGCGGCAAGTTCGACGCCCTGGTGGCGTTGGGCGCGGTGATTCGCGGCGAGACCTATCACTTCGAACTGGTTGCCAATGAGTTGGGCGCGGGCATCACTCGCGTCACCCTCGACGACGGCCTGCCGATCGCCAACGGCGTGCTGACGACCGAGGACGATGATCAGGCGCTCGCGCGCATGCGGGAAAAAGGCCACGATTGCGCACGGGCGGCGGTCGAAATGGCCATGTTGCAAAAAGTATTGCCATGAGTGGCACGGAACAGAGCGCCCATATCGCGGCGCGACGCAGCGCGCGCGAACTGGCGCTGCAAGGGGTATACCAATGGTTGCTGCAAGCCCCGTCCGATCCTGCCGCCATCCCTGGCGGCGGAGCCTCGCCTCATGACAACACAATCGCCGGACAACCGCCGTCCCAGATTCACGCGATCAGGGAACTGCTCGACAACGCGCCAACCACGGATGAAGATCGCGCCGCCGCGGTTTGTTCGGCTTGCGCCGATGTCGATTTTTTCACCGTGCTGCTCAACGGCACGCTCGGCGAGGCGGAACATCTGCGCACACTGTTCGCGCCCCTGCTCTCCCGCGCCGTTGCCGAGCTATCGCCGGTCGAACATGCCATCATGCTGCTCGCCGCGCATGAACTGCTCCACGATCCGGCCACACCTTATCGCGTGGTCATCAACGAGGCGATCGAACTGGCCAAGAAATACGGCGGTACCGATGGTCACAAATTTGTAAATGGCGTTCTCGACCGCCTGGCGGCCAAGCTGCGCCCGGAAGAAGTCGCCGCCACGCGGGAAAAGACAAGAAAGACAAAATAAGACGGCGGCGGTTGGGAAGCCGCGAAGCAAGCAATCGTCACCCAGCGTCGGCGCGCAGGCGCCCGAGCAGACCGTCGAGCTGATCCAGGCTACCGAAGCGGATCACGACCTCGCCCACGCCTTTCTTGTTGGCCTTGATCTTGACCGCCGCGCCGATCACGTCGGCGATTTCCTCTTCCAGCCGCAAGAGGTCGCGGTCGGGCGCGGGCAGGGCTTTGACCCGCGCCGGATTCAGCGCCTGCTGCACCAGGCGTTCGGTGTCGCGCACCGAGAGCCTCTTGGCCGCGACCTGGTTGGCGATCTGGATCTGACTGGCGCCATCGAGCGCCAGCAGCGCGCGGGCATGACCCATGTCGATGTCGCCCGCCATCAGCAATTCCTGCACCGGCTGGGCAAGGTTGAGCAGCCTGAGCAGATTGCTCGCCGCCGGGCGCGAACGCCCCACCGCGTCTGCGGCCTGCTGGTGAGTCATGCTGAATTCGTCAATCAGGCGCTGGATGCCGCCGGCCTCTTCGAGCGGATTCAGGTCTTCGCGCTGGATGTTCTCGATCAGCGACATCGCCAGCGCGGCGTCATCGGGAATCTGCCGTACCAGACAAGGCACTTCTTCCAGTCCGGCGATCTCCGCCGCTCGCCAGCGCCGCTCGCCAGCGATGATTTCGTAGGCTTGCCCGCCCTCGTCGACAGGGCGCACCAGGATGGGCTGCATGATGCCGCGCGCCTTGATCGAGGCGGCGAGTTCTTCCAGCGAACCTGGATCCATGCGGGTGCGCGGTTGATACCGGCCGGGCTGCAAGCGCGCGTGTGACAGGTTTTGCAGTTCGCCTTGTTCGGTCTCGTCGTTCGGGACGATCAGGGCGTCAAGGCCGAGGCCAAGCCCTTTTTTGGGTCGGGGAGGAGTCATACGCTATATGCATCCATGTTCAGCTTGTCAGAAAGTCCCGGACCGTTCGATCAGTTCGGCGGCAAAAGCGAGATAAGCCTGTGCTCCCCGCGAAGCCGGGTCGTAACGCACGCCTGGCATGCCGTGGCTGGGCGCTTCGGCCAGACGCACGTTGCGCGGCACCACGGCGCGGAACACCTTGTCGCCAAAATGGCTTTCAAGCTGGCTGGAGACCTGCTGCTGCAAGGTGACCCGCGGATCGAACATCACCCGCAACAGGCCGATGATCTTGAGGTCGCGGTTGAGATGGGCGTGTACTTTCTTGATCGAATTGACCAGATCGGCAAGCCCTTCCATGGCATAATATTCACACTGCATTGGAATGATCACGCCGTGCGCGGCGCACAGACCATTGAGCGTCAACAGCGACAATGATGGCGGACAGTCGATGAGCACGAAATCGTAATCGGCCATCGTCGTGACCAGCGCCTCGCGCAGGCGTTTCTCGCGCCGTTCGAGATTGACCAGTTCGATTTCGGCACCGGCGAGGTCGCGGTTGGCGGGCAGGATATCGTAGCCGCCGCTGGGCGACTTCACTCGCGCTTCACCCAGTCCCGCCAGTCCGACCAGCAGGTGATAAATCGAGCGGTCGAGTTTGTGCTTGTCGATGCCGCTGCCCATGGTGGCATTGCCTTGGGGATCGAGATCGACGAGCAGCGTGCGCTGCCCAGCCTGGTGGAGGGCGGCGGAAAGATTGACGCTGGTAGTGGTTTTGCCCACCCCGCCTTTCTGATTGGCTACGCAAAAGATATGCGGCATGATCGTGAGTCGAGTACTGTCCGTGGAAAGGGTTGCGCGATGCGAAGCCTGCAAGTTTAGTCCATCGGGGGCCCAGTCTCCGAATCCCATCACGGCGTCCGCAGCTTTTGCCGATCCCGCTCCCGGGATTGCACAGAAGGCGTGCTTGCCATTGCATGGCGTTTCGGGGAGCATCGAAGGCTCAAACAATTGATCTGCGCAAGTCGATAGTAAAAAACTATTAAATGTATCTCGAATATCAATTAGGACGGCTCGCGCCACCCGGTTATGATGCAAGCCATGGACGTTCGATACCGCGTCCTCAACCGCAATATCTCCAACCCAGGCAAGGAGTTCCACCCATGAGCAGTTCTCTGATCAACACCGAAATCCTCCCGTTCAAGGCCCAGGCTTTCCAGAATGGCAAATTCATCGAAGTCACCGACGCCAACCTCAAGGGCAAATGGTCGGTCGTGTTCTTCTACCCCGCCGACTTCACCTTTGTCTGCCCCACCGAACTGGGCGACCTCGCCGACAACTATGCCGAATTCAAGAAGCTGGGCGTCGAAATCTACGCCGTGTCGACCGACACCCACTTCACCCACAAGGCTTGGCACGACACTTCCGACACCATCAAGAAGATCGAATACGTGCTGCTGGGCGATCCCACCCACGTCATCAGCAAGAACTTCGGTGTCTATATCGAGGATGCCGGTGTCGATGAGCGCGGCACTTTCGTGATCGATCCCAGCGGCAAGATCCAGATCATCGAGATCAACGCTGGCAACATCGGCCGGGATGCCAAGGAATTGCTGCGCAAGGTCAAGGCCGCGCAATACGTCGCCGCCCACCCCGGCGAAGTCTGCCCGGCCAAGTGGAAGGAAGGCGACAAGACCCTGGCCCCTTCGATCGATCTCGTCGGCAAGATCTGACCCCCTCTCGGTAGCATCGAGATTTACAGCCGGTTCGCCGGCTGTTTTTTTACCTGAAACAACTCATTCACGGAGTAACACCATGCTCGACGACAACATCAAGGCCCAATTGCAAGCCTACCTGGAAAAGCTTGTTCACCCGATCGAGCTGGTGGCATCGCTGGATGAAGGCGACGCCTCCCGCGAAATGCTCGAATTGTTGCAGGACATCGCCGTGCTCTCCCCCAAGGTGAGCCTGCGCAAGGACGGTGACAACCTTCGCCGTCCCTCCTTCGGCATCGCTCCGACCGGCCAAACGCCCCGCGTCCATTTCGCCGGGCTGCCGATGGGTCATGAATTCACCTCGCTGATCCTTGCCCTGTTGCAAAGCGGCGGCCATCCGCCCAAGGCCGATCCCGAGATCATCGAACAGATCCGCGCCCTCGACGGCGAATTCCATTTCGAGACCTACGTTTCGCTCTCCTGCCACAACTGCCCGGACGTCGTGCAGGCGCTCAATCTGATGGCCGTGCTCAACCCCGGTGTCAGTCACGTCATGATCGACGGCGCGCTCTTCCAGGACGAAGTCGACAAGCGCCAGATCATGGCCGTGCCCACGGTCTTCCTCAACGGCCAGCCCTTCGACCAGGGACGGATGGAACTGGGCGAAATTCTTGCCAAGGTCGACAGCGGCGCGGCGGCGCGCGATGCGAAAAAGCTCTCGGCCAAAGAACCGTTCGACGTCCTCGTCATCGGCGCGGGTCCCGCCGGATCGGCGGCGGCCATCTATGCCGCGCGCAAGGGCATCCGCACCGGCATCGTCGCCGAACGCTTCGGCGGCCAGGTGCTCGACACGCTGTCCATCGAAAACTTCATCTCGGTCAAGGAAACCGAAGGGCCAAAGCTGGCCGCCGCGCTCGAAGAACACGTCCGTCAATACGGCGTCGACATCATGAGTCTGCAAAAAGTCGCCCGCATCGAACCGGGCGCGATCATCACCGCACACCTTGAAAACGGCGCAAGCCTCAAGGCAAGAACGCTGATCCTTGCCACCGGCGCGAAGTGGCGCGAAATGGGCGTGCCCGGCGAAAAGGAATTCCGCGCCAAGGGCGTGGCCTACTGCCCGCACTGCGACGGCCCATTGTTCAAGGGCAAGCGGGTCGCGGTGATCGGCGGCGGCAATTCGGGGGTCGAAGCCGCGATCGACCTCGCCGGTGTGGTCGCCCACGTCACCCTGCTCGAATTCGGTGAAGCGCTCCGCGCCGACGCGGTGCTGCAACAAAAACTCGCCAGCCTGCCCAACGTCACCATCATCAAGCAGGCGCAGACCACCGAAGTCACCGGCACGGACAAGGTCAACGGCCTTGTCTACAAGGATCGGGTCAGCGGTGAAATCCGCCGGATCGAGCTCGAAGGCATTTTCGTGCAGATCGGTCTGCTGCCCAACACCGATTTCGTCAAGGACGCGGTGGAAACCACCCGGTTCGGCGAAATCGTCATCGACCACCGCGGCCACACCTCGATGCCCGGCATCTTCGCCGCCGGAGACTGCACCACGGTGCCATACAAGCAGATCATCATCGCCATGGGCGAAGGCGCCAAGGCTAGCCTGTCGGCCTTCGACCACCTGATCCGCAATTCGGCCCCGGCCTGAAAGTTTCCCAATGAGCGTGAGACCGGCTTCCGGCCGGCCTCACGAACTTGTTCTCCGACAACACGGAGTCGCACAACGCGCGCGGAATTGCTGCCAACCTGGTGGCGGTCAGAGTGAACAGGATGACCTACCGCCATGGCTACGGCATCCACTTTCCAAGGCTCCTCCCCAAACTCGCCAAGATCACGGAACGGCGTACCCGCCTGGACTGGGCGCATTTCATCCGTGATCTCGTCGACAAACAGTATGCGAGCGCGGAGCGGGTCGTTCTGGTCATGGACAATCTCGACACGCATTCGACGACATTGCTGTATGAAGCCTTCCCCGCCGGTGAAGCCCTGCGTCTTTCGAAGAAAGATCGCCCGCGCGATCATCGAGCAATACGTCACTGAAAGAATCTGTAAAAAGATGGTGCAACCGGCCCCGGCCTTTCATCCTTGGGTGCAAGGCCGATTACACGGCGCAGACACGGAAGCCCTGAAAGGCGGTACCCATCCTTTCCAGGATCCACAGCGCCGGATGTCTTTTCTGTCTCCTGTTCCCTGATGGGAGAAAAGTTGCGAGTGCAAGAATCCGCGTTTTGCGGTATGGTCGCGGCCTTGCCGATCTGGACGGAATGAACCCCCTTATCAGGACTCGCAAAAATGAACGCAATCAGCTCACCTGCTCCGATGACCGCAGAAGCTCCGATGACCGAAGATGACATCCTGGCCGCGCCCGAGAACGACTACATGTCGCCCCGGCAGTTGGCTTTTTTCCGCCAGCGTCTGCTGGAAGAACAGAGTCAACTACTCAACAACGCCCAGGAGACCACGACCCACCTCCAGGACAATGAATCCACGCCCGACCCTTCCGACCGCGCCAGCGTGGAAGAAGAGCACACCCTGGAACTGCGGGTGCGCGACCGCGAGCGCAAACTGCTGAAAAAGGTCGAGGAAGCCCTTGCCCGCATCGACGCCAACGAATATGGCTGGTGCGAGGAAACGGGTGAGCCCATCGGCATTGCCCGCCTGATCGCCCGTCCCACGGCCACACTGTCCATCGAGGCCCAGGAACGGCGCGAAAAACTCAAGAAAATGCACGGAGGTTGAAATCCATTCAATCCATCCGTTGCGCCGCCTGGTTCGCGGCGTGCTCCACGGCCTGATTCGCGCCTACCAGTTGTGCATCAGCCCGTTCCTGGGCTCACGCTGCCGTTTTTACCCAAGCTGCTCAGACTACGCTCTTGAAGCCATTGCAGTGCATGGCGCGGTCAAGGGCGGCTGGCTGGCGCTGACCCGTTTGCTGCGCTGTCATCCATGGCATCCCGGGGGATTCGATCCCGTCCCGCCCCGTATCTGCCACAAACGGCACGAACATTCCCGCGCCCATTCCCGATGATATTGAAGATGATGTAGGTTACAGGTTTTCCACTTCGCTGCATGAATCCGCTCATCCACCCACGATGCAAGCTACCGTTGCACTTCGCATCCTGAAGGTTTTCGTTGTCGTCCTTGGCGTCGTTTCCCTCGTGGCTTTATGGGTCGAAACGGGCGCCTGGGCCGAATATACCGAAACCAACATACGCGCCCAGTTGCAACTGGAAGCCCGCCAACGGACGCGGGCCGCCGCGAACAGCATCCAGGCCATGGTGGGAAATTACGACCTTGCCTTGCGCGCCATGAGCCACATCGTGGCCCAGGGCAGGGACACCCTGACGCAGAAAGACGGACTCGCCGGCATTTTGGTCCCCCCCCTGAACGCGCAGCTGATCCACGTCGATGCCGAAGGCTACACGGCCTTTTCTTCGCAAGGCCCCATTCCGCGCAACTATGTCGGCGATCGCGCCTACTTCGTCCAGCACCGCAACAAGCACAGCGACCGCTTGCTGATCAGCGAGCCCATGCTGGATCACGAGACCTCCGCCTGGGTCGTTCCCTTTTCCCGCGCCGTCTGGAAGGACGAACAATTCGTCGGTGTGTCCGTGCTCAACGTGCCGGTGGAAAATTTGCTCGCCTTGCTTCGCCGCCACCAGGAATCACAACAGGACAGCCTGGCCCTGATTCTGCCCGGAGGCCAATTGCTGGCGCACCTGCTGGGCGCCAACAATGCGATGGTCTACGGCAAGAGCGCGCCCGCGCAACGCCCTTACCTGCAACAACCCGAACTGATGCAAGGCGAATTCGAAGCCGTCGATATCGGCGACCAGACGCGACGCCAGTTCTCCTGGTTGCGCTTCCCCGACACGGGCCTGATTCTCTCCATCGGCATTTCCCCCGACGAAGTGCTGAAACCCGCGCATGCGACGATCCACAAACTGGAAATCGCCAGCGCGGCGATCTCCGCGCTGATCGTATTGTTGTCGAGCGCTCTGTTGACCGCCCTGATACGAATCGAGCGTTGCGAGCGCGAACGCAACATGCGCAAGACCGGCCACCAGGAACTGAGCAACAGCATGAGCGAAGGTCTCATCGAAATCGATACCGATAACCGTATTGCCCATGTCAACCCCGCGTTCACCACGATTACCGGCTATCCCGCCGACGTGGTCATCGGCAAGAATATCGACATGCTTTCCCCCGCGCACAGGGACATCCGCAGCCTGGGCAAGATGATCGCGCAATGGTCTGCGGCAGACTACACGGGCACGGCCGAAGGCGATTTCGACGGCCATCGCGCCAACAGCCTGCGCAGCGGTGAAAATGGCGAACCGCGCGCCTTCATCGGCCACGCCGTGCTGGTCAACCAGGCGGAAGCCCGGCAGGGCGTGCGCCGCGTCGTGTTGCTGACCGATGTCAGCGCCATACGGCGCAAGGAAGACGAAATCTGGCATGAAGCCAACTATGACGCGCTCACCGGACTCGTCAATCGCGCGCTGTGTCACGACCACCTCAAGCTCATGGTCAACCATGCCCATGCCCACGATTGCGGCGTGGCGGTGCTGTTCATCGACCTCGATTATTTCCTGCCGATCAGCGAGCATCGCGGCGCTGCCGTCAGCAATCGCCTGCTGTACGAAGTCGCCTGCCGCCTGCGTGACTTGTTCCATAACGAAGACACCATCGCCCGCCTGCGCAGCGACCAGTTCGTCGTGCTCATCTCCGATTACGGCGCGGTCTCGGTCGCCGAACGCGCAGCGGCCCGGGTGGTCAGCCGCATCTCCGACCCTTTCGTCGTGGATGCGGTCGAAGGCACCCAGATCGAAATCACCTGTAGTGTCGGCCTCGCCCGCTTTCCCGATGGCGGACACAACGCCGATGAACTGCTGGCCAACAGCGAACAGGCCATGTTGCGCGCTAAGGACAAGGGGCGCTCGAGCTGGAGCGCCTGATTGCGCTGGAGCAGATCGGCAAACCGTGGCCATCAGTGATCAAGACATGTCGATGAACTCTTTTCACTCCCGTCAACGCCGCTTGCCCCCCGCGAGCATGGCGCGCGCCGTATGCGTTTCCACCACCTCGCGGGCCGATATCCTGCTCGTCGCCCAAGGGCTGGCGCAATCCCGCAATCAAGCGCAAGCGCTCATCCGGGCCGGGCAGGTCAGTTGGGCGGGTGGCGCGATCGCCAAACCCGCGCAGGAACTGCCTGCGGGAACACCGCTCACTTTGTGCGCCGCCGCCGGGGAAAACCACCGCTATGTCTCGCGTGGTGGGCTGAAACTGGCTGGCGCGCTGGCGCAAAGCGGGCTAGCGGTCGAAGGCTGGATTTGCCTCGATGTCGGCCAATCCACCGGCGGATTCACGGACTGCCTGCTGCAATCTGGCGCGGCCGCAGTCGTCGGCGTGGATGTCGGTCACGGGCAATTGCATCCCCGGATCAGGCAAGACGCCCGGGTCGATAGCCTCGAAGGCATCAATTGCCGCGCGCTCACCGCAGCCGATCTGGGGAAAAGCATGCCCGCCCACGGTTTCGACCTGATCACCGCCGACGTCAGTTTTATCTCCTTGACCCTGCTCCTGCCACAATTTCCCCGCTTGCTTGCCCCTGCCGGACACATGTTGCTGCTCGTCAAACCCCAGTTCGAACTTGGACCAGACAAGGTCGACAAAGCCGGAATCGTGCGCGATCCGGCGCTTTATGCCCAAGTGGAAGAAAAATTGCGCTCATGTTGCGAGAAACTACAAATGGATATATTGGGCTGGTTCGATAGCCCAATCGCCGGAAAAGACGGCAACCACGAATTCTTTATCTGGACCCGACATGCGCGTTGATCTCTCCATTGAATTTTTCCCCCCGCAAACATCCGCAGGCGTCGGCAAACTCAAGGCCGAGCGCGCCAAACTCTCGGCATTGAATCCGGCATTCTTTTCCGTCACTTATGGCGCGGGCGGCTCCACCCGCGAGCGCACTTTTTCCATCGTCAGGGACATCGCCGCCGAGGGGCACCATGCCGCGCCACACCTCTCCTGCGTCGGCTCGACCAAGGCGGGCATCCGCGAAATACTCCATGAATTCAAGGCGGCGGGCATTCGCCGCATCGTGGCGCTGCGCGGCGACCTGCCATCCGGCATGGCCGATCCCGGTGAATTGCGCTATGCCAACGAACTCGTCGGATTCATCCGTGCCGAAACGGGCGACTGGTTTCATCTCGATGTCGCCGCCTATCCGGAATGGCATCCGCAGGCAAGAAGTCCACAAGCCGATTTGCAGCATTTCGCCCGCAAGGTCGAAGCTGGCGCAGATTCCGCCATTACCCAGTATTTTTACAATGCCGACGCCTATTTCCACTTCTTGGACAATGTGCACGCCTTGGGGGTGGATATTCCCATCGTGCCCGGCATCATGCCTATCGTGAGTTTCAGCAAACTCGCCCGCTTTTCCGATAGTTGCGGCGCGGACATTCCGCGCTGGATGCGGAAGAAATTCGAAGAATATGGCGACGACACCGATTCCATCCGTGCCTTCGGCCTCGATATCGTCACTGAATTATGTGAAAGACTCCTGCGGGGCGGCGCGCCGGGGCTGCATTTCTACAGCATGAACCAAGCCCGGCTCACCACGGAAATCTGGCAACGGCTGAATCGACAGTCAATACTCCCTGGATGATTTTCCCGCCAGCCGTGGCGGCTGGAAAGCCAGTAACAGCAAGGGTTTCGGGCAAATCGGAGGAAGAAAAAGGGCTGGAACTTCAGATTAATAATATTAATGAAATACGTAAAAATATAAATGACGAGAATTTATGATAATCCGGAGCTTGATAATTTTAAACATGCGCTGGGATATACTTAGAACACTAAATGACGAGGCGGCCATAGCTGCTGTTACCATTGTAATATTCACACAAGGCTCTTTCCAGGCAATTCAAGTAATCTTTGGGGTCGTCAACGGTACGCAGGAGATCTTCCCGCGATATACGATATTGTTCGCCATTGAAGTTGATGCGGGCTGTTTGGAGCTCGAATATCCTAGTCGTCCAGCCTGCATAAGCCTGCGGTACATAGGAAAGATCGCCTTTCCTGACCTCACCGAAGTCCAGGAAGGCGACGAAGCCTCGATAGCATAATACGTAGCGTTCCTCTTCCCTGTACCCACTTGGAGCATGAGTGCCATCGGTACATCCCTCGAAGTAAAGCCATATGCTTCCAGTTCTGTTTATGATGATAGGTGCTGTGATCCTTTCGGGTTTCCAATTGTGCCAGTTGGGGGCCACCGAAACGAGCTTTTCACAAAGCTCGGTTTTGTTTGGCACGAGGCTTGGAGCCTGTTGAAGCAGCCGTTCCGCAAAACTCAGCCCCGGCCCATCTGGCACCGATCTTTTGCAAAAAGTCCATTCGAGATTTCTCGTATGAAGTTCAGATATCCGCCGTACCAGTCGGGGCGTGGGTATTTGATGCGTGAATGTTCTCATGCTGCTTCTTGTCAGACCGTTTCCAGCTTCGCCATCGCCAATACCAGCCATTTGACCCCGGCGTTGGCAAAATTGATTTGCACCTTGGCGTCCTCACCGCTGCCTTCGGCAGCGATGATCACGCCCTGGCCGAATCTGGGATGGGCCACGCACTGGCCGATGCGCAAACCATTGGACAAGGTGCGCGCGGAAGCGGCAACGCTCCCGTATATGGCCGCGCCGCCGCTCGATTTGCCATAACCCATGCCGTAACCCGCCCCCGTTTGCGACCCCAGCCATTTGACCAGTTCCTCCGGGATTTCCTCGACGAATCTCGAACGCATATGGTAATTCGTCTGGCCGTGCAGCATCCGGGTCTGGGCGGAAGAAAGGTAGAGACGTTCGCGCGCGCGCGTCACCGCCACGTACATCAGCCTGCGCTCTTCTTCCAGACCCTCGGCCTCCATCACGCTGTTTCCATGCGGAAACAGGTCTTCTTCCAGCCCGGAGATGAATACGATCTGGAATTCCAGCCCTTTCGCCGCATGCACGGTCATCAGCTGCACGGCTTCCTCGCCCTGCCCGGCCTGGTGGTCTCCCGCTTCGAGCGCGGCATGAGTAAGGAACTCGGCCAGCCCGGCGTGGTTCAACGCTTCATCCCCGGCAGAGCGCTCCTCGATCTCGAAATTCTTCGCGGCGGTCTCCAGTTCGTTGAGATTTTCCAGCCTTTCCGCGCCGTCCTTCTCGCTTTGGTAAAACGCGGCCAGGCCGCTTTTGTCGACCACATGCCTGACCAGTTCGGAGAGCGGCAGCGTGACGGTATCTCGCCGCATGTCCTCGATCAGACGGGCGAACTGGGCAAGCGCTATCCCGGCCTTGCCGGCGAGGTAAGGGATGGCGGCATGGAGGCTGCTGTTTCGGGCACGGGCAGCATCCTGCAAATTTTCCTGCGAACGCGCGCCGATGCCGCGCGTGGGGAAATTCACTACCCGGGCAAAAGCGGTGTCATCGTCCGGATTGGCGATCAGACGCAGATAGGCAAGCGCATGCTTGATTTCCTGGCGCTCGAAAAAACGCAGGCCCCCATGCACTCGGTAAGCGATGCCGGCGGCGAACAACTGGTGTTCGAGCGCGCGCGATTGCGCGTTCGAGCGGTAGAGCAAGGCGATGTCGCTCCTTGCCGCCCCTTCGGCGATCAGATTCTGGATTTCCTCGACGATCCAGCGCGCCTCGTCGGTGTCGGAACAGGCTTCGAACACCCTGATCGGCTCACCCGCGCCGGATTCGGTCCACAGGTTCTTGCCCAGGCGCTTGCCGTTGTTGCGGATGATGGCGTTGGCGGCGTCAAGGATATTGCCATGCGAGCGGTAGTTCTGTTCCAGGCGGATGAGATGGCGCACATGGAATTCGCGCTCGAAATCGCGCATGTTGCCGATTTCCGCGCCACGAAAGCGATAGATGCTCTGATCGTCGTCCCCCACACAGAAAAGCGCCGCGCCACCAGCCTCGCCGCCGCTGGCCAAGAGCTTCAGCCAGCGGTATTGCAGCACGTTGGTATCCTGGAATTCATCGACCAGGATGTGGCGGAAACGGCTCTGGTAATGACGACGGATCGGCTCGTGGCGTTCGAGCAATTCGTAGGAGCGCAGCAGCAGTTCGGCGAAATCCACCACCGATTCGCGCTGGCATTGCGCCTCGTATTCCTGGTAGATCTCGATCCGCCGCCTGGTGTAGTCGTCATAGGCATCGATCGTGTGCGGACGCCTGCCCGCTTCCTTGTTGACGTTGATGAAGAGTTGCAAATCCCGCGCCGGGAATTTGCCGTCATCGATATTCAACGCCTTGGACAGACGCTTGATCGCCGCGAGCTGATCGCCGGAATCGAGTATCTGGAACAGCCGGGGCAATCCGGCATCGTGGTGATGCGCCCGCAGCATGCGGTTGCAAAGACCGTGAAAGGTGCCGATCCACATCGCCCGGGTGTTGACCATCAGCATCGCCTCCAGCCGCGTCTTCATCTCGTTGGCCGTCTTGTTGGTGAAGGTCACGGCCAGGATGGCCGCCGGACCAACCAATCCATTCTGGATCAGCCAGGCGATGCGGGTGGTGAGCACCCTCGTTTTGCCCGAACCCGCGCCGGCAAGGATCAGCGCGTGTTCCGCCGGCAAGGTAACGGCCTCGATCTGGGGGGTGTTCAGGTGGTCAAGCAGATTGGACATGGCGGCTCCTCGCGGGTCGCCATTCTAACTGTCCACAGGACGAAGCTGTCCGGGCAAGGCATGGATACAACGCCTGCGATCCTTGACCACGAAATTTTTGTTTGAAATTCCGCCTGCGTTGTACTACTCTATTGTGCACAGCAGCAATTTCACGAATGGCACTGACAGGAAACACCTTTAACCATATGTAAAGTTTTGAATTTGTGCCTTTCCAGCCGATTTTGCAGCACAGCATGACAGCTATATGTCATGACGCCCCGGCGGCGGTGTTGCTCCCTGTTCCCTCCCTCTCCTTCACAGGAGATTTACACCCGGTTCGCCGGGTGTCTTTTTGTCTACGTGCCGCGGCTGTTTGAACCGCCGTGGCAGGACAATCAGCCACCCAAGCGGCGGCTTTGCCGTCCGTTCAATCCGTTCCCTGAGCTGTTTCCTGAATTGCCACCAGCCGTTTCGGCCATAAGCGGCCGTCTTCTTTCCACTGTCCCAGGCCAAGGAAACCGGCCGGGCCGTAAAGGCGGACGATTTCGTTCGCGCTGGTTTGCGCAAGGCGCAGAGCTTGGCCGTGCAGGATCTGGCTGGCGGCTTGCTGGTCGAGGGCGAGGCGTGGAAAGGCGGTGACCAGGGTGTCGACCGGGGCCAGCAGGGCATCGCGCTCGTCGAGCTTGGCGGCTTCCAGGGTCTCCAGGGTGAGGCTCGCGGCGAGGTCGAACGCGCCGATGCGGGTGCGGCGCAGGGTATGGAGGTGCGCGCCGCAACCCAGTGCCGCGCCGATGTCCATGGCAAGGCTGCGGATGTAGAAGCCCTTGGAGCAGGTGACGCGGATGACGAAACGCGCGCCGGAAAATGACAGCAGTTCCAGCGCCGAAACCGTGACCCGGCGTGGCGCGCGTTCGAGTTCGATGCCGGCGCGGGCGTATTCGTAGAGCGGTTTGCCGTCGCGTTTGAGCGCCGAATACATCGGCGGCCGTTGCTCGATGTCACCGGTATAGCAGGCGAGCGTGGCAAGGAGTTCGGTTTCGCCGGTGGTGACCGGCGCGCGCGCGACGATTTCGCCTTCGGCATCGCCGGTGGTGGTAGCGATGCCCAGTTCGACGCCAGCTTCATAAGTCTTGTCGGCGTCGAGCAACATCTGGGAGAACTTGGTCGCTTCGCCGAAAGTGAGCGGCAGGAGCCCGCTCGCCAAAGGGTCGAGAGTGCCGGTGTGTCCGGCTTTTTCGGCGTTGAGCAGGCGGCGGACGGTTTGCAGCGCGGCGTTGGAACTCAGGCCCACCGGCTTGTCGAGCAGCAACATGCCGTCGATCGCGCGGCGGATGACACGCTGCTGGATGCGCTTTTCTGCCATCTGGATCGCCGCTCAGTGGCCGGTGCGCGCGGCGTCCTCGCGCACCGCCTGCTCGATCAATTGCGACAGGCGACTGCCTTCTTCCACCGAGCGGTCATAGTGGAAATGCAATTCGGGCGTGGTGTGGATGCGTACCCGCCGCCCCAGTTCGCGGCGCAGGAAACCGCTTGCCCGGCGCAAGCCTTCGAGTATGGGCGGGACGCTTTGCGCGCCGCCCATCGCGGTGAAGAACACCTTGGCATGGGCGTAGTCGGGGGTGATCTCGACGTCGGTGAGCGAGATCATGTTTATCCGGGGGTCTTTGACTTCCTGGCGGATCAGTTCGGCCAGTTCGCGGCGAATCTGCCCGGAAATGCGCTGGGCGCGTAAATACTCTTTAGGCATATTCCATCCACGGTTGAAGCAGTTGAAGGACAAATGCGCATCGCGCATTGCATTTATCATTAATCGCATGGAGTGACGTGGTAGCATGCGACGATTCAGTCCCCAAGGGACGAGGCATTGCCTCGCCCCTACAGACCATTGCAATGACGATGTGGAATCAGAGCACCCTCGCCACTTCCTTGATTTCGAACACTTCGAGCTGATCGCCGATCATGATGTCATTGTAATTCTTGAGTTGCAGGCCGCATTCCTGCCCGGCGCGCGCTTCCTTGACATCGTCCTTGTAGTGCTTGAGCGATTCCAGTTCTCCCGACCACAGCACGGTGTGGTTGCGCAGCAGGCGCACCGAGGCGCTTCGCCGCACCGCGCCTTCGAGCACCAGGCAACCCGCGATCGTGCCCACCCTGGAAATGGTGAATACTTGGCGGATTTCGACCATGCCGATGATTTCTTCGCGTTTTTCCGGCGACAGCATGCCCGAGAGCGCGGCCTTGACCTCGTCTACGGCGTCGTAGATGATGTTGTAGTAACGGATATCGACATCGAAATTTTCGGCGAGCTTGCGCGCGCCAGCGTCGGCGCGGGTGTTGAAGCCGATGATGACCGCTTCCGAGGCCTGCGCGAGGTTGACGTCGGATTCCGAAATCGCTCCGACGGCGGCGTGGATGACTTGCACCCGCACTTCGTTGGTGGAGAGTTTTTGCAGCGATTGCACCAGCGCTTCCTGGGAGCCCTGCACGTCGGCCTTGATGATGAGCGCAAGGCTCTTGGTTTCGCCTTCGCCCATTTGTTCGAACATGTTTTCCAGCTTGGCGGCCTGCTGTTTGGCGAATTTGACATCGCGGAACTTGCCCTGGCGAAAGAGCGCGATTTCACGCGCCTTCTTTTCATCGGCGAGCACGATGGCTTCATCGCCCGCCGCGGGCACTTCCGCCAGGCCCAGGACTTCGACCGGGATTGCGGGACCGGCCGACTCGATCATCTTGCCGGATTCGTCGAGCATGGCGCGGATGCGGCCAAAGGTTGCGCCCACCAGCAGGATGTCGCCTTTTTTCAGCGTGCCCGATTGCACGAGCAGCGAGGCGACCGGGCCGCGGCCCTTGTCGAGCCGCGCTTCGACGATCAGGCCCTTGGCCGCGCCTTCGACCGCGGCTTCGAGTTCGAGCACTTCGGCCTGGAGCAACACCGATTCGAGCAGTTCGTCGACGCCTTGGCCGCTCTTTGCCGATACCGGCGCGAAAATGGTGTCGCCGCCGTATTCTTCGGGGACGACTTGCTCGGCGATCAGTTCTTGCTTGACCTTTTCGACGTTGGCCGCCGGTTTGTCGATCTTGGTGATGGCCACCACCAGCGGCACGCCCGCCGCCTTGGCGTGGTGGATGGCTTCGCGCGTCTGCGGCATCACGCCGTCATCGGCGGCGACCACCAGGATGACGATGTCGGTCGCTTGCGCGCCGCGCGCCCGCATGGCGGTGAAAGCTTCGTGTCCGGGGGTGTCGAGGAAGGTGATCATGCCGCGCGGCGTCTCCACATGGTAGGCGCCGATGTGCTGGGTGATGCCGCCCGCTTCACCGGCCGCCACCTTGGCGCGGCGGATGTAGTCGAGCAGCGAGGTCTTGCCATGGTCGACGTGGCCCATCACCGTTACCACCGGGGCGCGCGGCAGCAGTTCGTAATTCTTGTGTTCCTCAGTTTCGGCAAGGAAGGCGTCGGGGTCGTCGAGCTTGGCGGCGAACGCCTTGTGGCCCATGTCCTCGACGATGATCATCGCGGTTTCCTGGTCGAGCACCTGGTTGATGGTGACCATCATGCCCATCTTCATCAGCGCCTTGATGACTTCGGTGGCCTTGATCGCCATCTTGTGGGCGAGATCGGCGACCGAAATGGTCTCGGGCACGTGCACTTCGCGCACGATGGGTTCGGAGGGGGCCTGGAAGGATGAACGCTCCTCGGCATGTCCGCCGCGGCCACGGCCATGACCATGACGGCCACCGCCCTTGGCGCCGCGCCAGGAATTGCCTCCCGTGCCAGCGGCGCCGACTTCGCCACGAGTCTTGAGACCGCGGCGCTTGCTGCTTTCGCTTTCGCGCTCGGGGGTGCGCTTGCTGGTTT
The DNA here is from genome assembly GCA_031282905.1 of Azoarcus sp. Lineage (GTDB taxonomy): Bacteria > Pseudomonadota > Gammaproteobacteria > Burkholderiales > Rhodocyclaceae > WRNU01. Next base: position 22,119 of record JAITCV010000149.1, read on the forward strand.
TGTCCTCGGCCTTGGCCGGGCGGTGCAGGGTGCCCGAAGCGCCACTCTTGGCGACCGGTTTGACCGCTGGTTTGACCACCGGTTTGGCCACTGGCTTGGCGGGTGTCCTGGCGGGCGGAGCGGCAGTGGGGAGCGCGGCGGGTTTTTCCTTTTGTTGCCGTTGCTCGGCAATGCGGGTTTCTTCTTCCTGGCGGCGGGTTTCGGCGGCAGCCTTGGTGGCGGCTTCGCGGGCCTGACGGGCGTGCAAGTCGGCTTGCTGACGTTCACGCAGTTCGCGGTGGCGGCGCGATTCCTGCTCGCGCGCGGCGCGCTCTTCATCGCTCAGGATCTGGGTGATCGGCGGTGGCGGCAGCGGCGTGGCGCGTTTTTTCACTACCACGCGCGCGGATTTGTCCGCTTCGGCCTTGGTTTGGTTTGCCTGGTTTTTCCTGGATTGCCCGTTGGATTGCCCATTGCCCGGCCTGGCATTGCCCGGCCTGTTTTTGGCGCCGGTTCTGGATTCGGATCTGGCGGACGGGGCGTTTTTGGGGGTAGCGACATGCTTGGGGGGGGGCGCACTGGGCACGTTGGCTACCGTGGCCGTATCGGCTAGGCTCACATCGGCCACCGCCTCGGTCACGGCAACCGCATCGGCAGCCACATTGGCTGGCGCTTCGACGGCTTCGCCGACTTCGCCGACTTCGTTGACGCTGGTGAGGTTCGATTCGGCTGCTGGTGCCGGTTCAGGCAATGTTTCAGCGACCGTGGCGGTGTCGACCGCCACCGCCGCGACTGCGGCCATGGTGTCGTCTACAGGAATGTCCGCGGGAATGTCCGCCGCCTCGGCCGCGACGCTGGTCGCGGTTTCGGGCGCGCCTTTTCCTTCGTTGGTTTCCACGCTTTCATCGCGCTTGACGAAGGTCCGCTTCTTTCTCACCTCGACCTGCACCGTGCGGGCGCGGCCAGAGGCGTCGGTGGCGCGAATCTCGGAAGTCTGTTTGCGGGTCACGGTGATCTTGCTTTTCTTCGTGCCGCCGCCATGCGAACCGCGCAGGTATTCGAGCAAGCGCGATTTATCCTGCTCGGTCAGGAAATCATCCTCGCCCGTCTTATCGACGCCGGCACGCTTGAGTTGTTCGAGCAGCGACCCAGCGGGCATTTTCAGCTCGCTGGCAAACTGGGTAACGCTTATGCCTTCCATATCTCTGCTCTCCCTTCATTCTTCGAACCAATGGGCGCGCGCGACGGAAATCAACGCCTTGGCGCGTTCCTCGTCGATGGCGGTGATGTCGACCAGTTCATCGACCGCGAGATCGGCGAGATCGTCGCGGGTACGGATACCTTGGTCGACGAGCCGGGCCGCCAACGCCTTGTCCATGCCATCGAGATCGAGCAGATCATCGGCGGCGCCTTCGAGTGTTTCCTCCGTGACGATGGCCTCGGTCAGCAGCACGTCACGGGCGCGATTGCGCAGCTCGTTGACCGTGGCTTCATCGAAATCCTCGATGCCGAGCATTTCGGCCAGCGGCACGTAGGCAATTTCTTCGAGCGAAGAAAACCCCTCGTCGATCAGGATGTTGGCCACATCCTCGTCGACGTCGAGTTTTGCCATGAACAGATCGCGCAACGCGCCGCGCTCATGCTCGGCGCGAGTGGCGGATTCCTGTTCGCTCATCAGGTTGATCGTCCATCCGGTCAGCTCGGAGGCAAGCTTGACGTTTTGGCCATTGCGTCCGATCGAGATCGCCAGGTTGTCTTCATCGACCACCACATCCATGGCATGGGCTTCCTCGTCGACCACGATGGAGACGACCTCGGCGGGTTGGAGCGCGGCGATCACGAACTGCGCCGGGTCGGGCGCCCACACGATGATGTCGACCTGCTCGTTGCTGACTTCGCCGCGCACCGCCGTCACCCGCGAACCGCGCAGCCCCACGCAGGTGCCGATCGGGTCGATGCGCTGGTCATTGGCCTTGACCGCGATCTTGGCACGCAGGCCGGGGTCGCGCGCGCAGCCCTTGATCTCGAGCAGACCGTCCTCGATTTCGGGCACTTCCAGCTCGAAGAGCTTGACCAGGAATTCGGGCGCGGTACGCGACAAGATGAGCTGCGGGCCGCGCACGCCACGGTCGATCTTGAGCAGATAGGCTTTCACCCGGTCGCCGACGCGCAGGTTCTCGCGCGGGATTTGCTGGTCGCGCGGCAGCACCGCCTCCATGCGGCCCACCTCGATGATTGCGTTGCCACGCTCGATGCGCTTGATCGCGCCGGAGACGAGGAATTCCTCGCGTTCGAGGAAATCGTTGAGCACCTGCTCGCGTTCGGCATCGCGGATTCTTTGCAGGATGACCTGTTTGGCGGCTTGCGCGCCGATGCGGCCGAAGTCGACCGGTTCGAGTCCTTCCTCGATGTATTCGCCGATTTCGATGTCGGCACAGATGTCGCGCGCGTCGATGAGGCCCATCTGGGCCTCATCGTTGGTCACTTCCTCGTCGGGCAGCACGATCCAGCGGCGGAAGGATTCATAATCGCCGGTTTCGCGGTTGATGATGACATGCACATCGGCATCGTCATGGACGCGTTTCTTGGTCGCGGAGGCCAGCGCCGATTCCAGTGCGGCGAACACGATGTCCTTGGCAACGTTCTTTTCGCGCGCCAGCGCGTCTACAAGCAGCAGAATTTCGCGGCTCATTGTTGTCAGACCTCCCCAATCCAGAATTCAGAATTTCGGAACAAGACGCGCCCGGTCGAGTTCGTCGAAAGGCACGACGAGTTCGCCCTGATCGGTATCGACCACGACCGCGCCTTCGCGCAGCCCCTGGAGCACGCCGGTAAAATTTCGCTGCTCGCCTACCGGCAGCGCGGTGCGAAGCCGGATCTCCCGGCCCGCGAAGCGCTCGAAATCCGCTGGTTTGATGAGCGGACGGTCAAGCCCCGGCGAGGACACCTCCAGCCGGTCATAATCGACGTTCTCGACTTCGAACAACCGGGTCAATTGGTTGCTCACCATGACGCAATCGTCTACGGTCACGCCGCGTTCAATGTCGATGAAGACTCTGATGAGTCGGCCACGCGGCGAACGCTCGACGACCACCAGCTCGAAACCGAGCCCGGTCACCGCCTGTTCGATCAAGGCATCCACGTTGAGCACACCCATCAATCCGCCACCACAAATAAAAAATGGGCGTTACGCCCTTGTTTGACCACAACTGAAAAACAGGCTCTAAGTGAGCCTGTCCCGAAGCCTGACGAGTATAGCGGCGAAAACGTTTCCTGGCAAAGCGGAGAGGATTCCACGCCGGGCTTGCATCACGCCGCCCACGAAATCCTGTCGCGGCGCGGCGGGATTGTCTGCTTGCCTACATTTTGTGGTCAACACTACACAAAAAAAGATATAACCCTAAATAAATATAACGTAAGTATTTGATTTATATGAAAATAATAGCTGGCGTGGACTTTGCTGGATTCTCTTTCGCTATATTTCAAGGAAGCATGCATGGATGCCGGAACGATGAAAACGACCGCGCCATCGGCTGATTCTCGACCTTGCCCTTGTCCCCGGCGAACTCGTCGCCCTGCTTGGCATCAACGCGGGGAAGAGCACCCTGCTCGGATTGCTGCGGCCGGAGAGCGGGGAAATTCGCCTGGACGGCCAGCGGCTGGCCGACTGTTCGCACCGCCCGGCATCTGGCCTATGTTCCGCAAGCCCACGCTGCGTTTTGCCGCAACCGCGTGTCATCCTGTTCGACCAAGGTATCATCCTCGCCGACGACCCCGGCCAGATACTCACCACCGCCCTGCTCGAACGCATGCGGCGCACCATGTAAATGGTATAGAATTTCTCGATTTCCCTTCAAGGAGCCATACGATGTGCCAGACTGAAACCCTCTCCGTTGTCATCACCCCGGTCCCGAACTCAAACCCGATCCCGACCGTCAGCCACAAATGCGCCTGCGGCGGACATGGCGGCTTCGCCGGGCGCAAGGTGCCGCCCGGCCACGATCTGGAATACCCATCCGTCGACTTTCCGCCATCGGGCTTCATCGCCGAAGTCGGCGAAACCGCCTTGCGCGCCTTGGTGCTGCGTCACCACACCCTGCTGCGCCAGCATGCGGAAATCGGCCATCTTTTTGCCAGGGACGATAAGGTGTTTGCCGAACGTGTGGCAAAAATCGCCGATTACATCGTCGAAGCCTGCGGTGGCCCGAGCGCCTATTCCGATGCCGAAGGCAGCGATGTGTGCATACGCACTCGCCATTTCCCGTTCGAGATCGACGAACGCGCGCGAGAAATATGGCTGGAAAAACTGTTCGTGGCCCTGGGCGAAACGCAATTCTCGCTGCTCGCCAAACAAACCTATTGGACATGGCTGGAAGCCATGTCGATACGCATGATCAATCGGCGCCACGCCAAGGCCCAGCCGACGCGGATCGGCTTCGACGAAGCGGTCGGGCGTTTTGGCTGACGCGGCCACAGCCGCAGCGGTCATGGAAAACGACCATGGAAAGTCATATGCGCAAACATGCCGAAATACTTGCCGATTGGGCCCCCGATTTGTCTCTCAAGCTTGGACGGCCGGTCGAGGTCATCCGGGGAAAAGGGCTATCGGCCTACGATTTCCCGCCCAGTCAAAGGGTAAGAATCAATTTCGTCGATGGCTCCGTTGCCGAGTTCAACTATGCCTTTGCCTGTATCCGGGAAAAGGAATCCCAAGTCGCGGTTTTTACCGAGCATTGCGGTTACCTGGAATTCTGGCTCGAGCCGGAAATGGAAATCGTCGAGATCAGGGAGAACCACTACCGCCACGAGTAGAGATACCCGGTATTCCCACATTGCAAGCCGGGACAGGAGCGGCGAAGCCGGTCGTTTTCACTGTCCCTCTGTCTTCTGCCCTCTGTTTCCGGCCAGCAGCAGGAATGTATCGCGGTAATGGCGCAATTCCTCGACCGATTCGACGATGTCGGCAAACGCGGTATGGGCGCCAGCTTTTTTGACGCCCTTGTACACCTCGGGATTCCAGCGTTTGGCGAGTTCCTTGAGCGTCGACACATCGAGGTTGCGGTAATGGAACCAGGCTTCGAATTTCGGCATGTGGCGGGCGAGAAAGCGACGATCCTGGCATACCGAATTGCCGCACATCGGCGAGACGCCCTTGGGTACCCATTGTTCGAGGAAAGCCAGCATTGTCGCCTCGGCCGCAGCCTCGTCGATGGTGGAAGCGCGCACGCGCGCGGTGAGGCCCGAACGGCCATGGGTGCTGGTGTTCCACTCATCCATCGCCTCGAGCACCGCGTCGGACTGATGCACGACGATCACCGGCGCTTCGGCGACGATGTCGAGCCCGCTGTTGGTGATGAGCAGGCCAATCTCGATGATGCGATCCCGGTCGGGATCAAGTCCGGTCATCTCCATGTCCAGCCAGATCAGGTGGTTCGGATCCTGTGCCATAATCCTTCCGTCTTTTTCAAGCGCCGATGGTAAAGCTCCGAATTGTGGCACAGAATCCCCGCTTCCCGGCCAAATCTCATCTCTCCGCCCATCCCGCCGCGCCACGCCTGACCGGCACGGTCATCGCTGCTTTTGGCCGCCATTTCGAGGTCGATACCACTCTGGGCATTCTGCGCTGCTACACCCGGGGCAAGAAAAACGACCACGCTTGCGGCGATGAAGTCGACCTCACCCCCACCGGCAACGGTCAGGGCGTGATCGAAAATCTCCATCTCCGCCGCAACCTGCTGTGGCGCTCGGACGCCTTTCGCGCAAAGCGGCTGGCGGCCAATCTCAGCCTGGTCGTCATCGTCGTCGCCACCGAACCGGGCTTCTCCGATCTGCTGGTGTCGCGCTGCCTTGCCGCCGCCGAAAGCGAAAACATCGCCGCGCTCATCGTGCTCAACAAATCCGATCTCAGCGAACGTCTACCCCAGGCGCGCGCGCGACTGCAACTCTTCGCCGAACTCGGCTATCCGGTGATCGAACTATGCGCGTTGGATGGCGTCGCGGAGCTTGCCGCGCGTCTCGAAGGCGAAAAATGTCTGCTCATCGGCCAATCGGGCATGGGGAAATCCACCCTGACCAACGCACTGGCCCCCAACGCCGCCGCCGCGACCCGCGAAATTTCCGCCGCGCTCGATACCGGCAAGCACACCACCACCTTCGCCCGCCTCTATCCGCGCGGCCAAGGCTGGCTGGTCGACAGCCCCGGCCTGCAAGCCTTCGGCCTCGCCCACCTCGGCCCGGAAGAACTGGCGCAAGCTTTCATCGAATTCCGCCCCCACCTCGGCCAATGCCGTTTCCGCGACTGCCGCCACGACGCCGAACCTGGCTGCGCGCTGGCTGCGGCGGTGGCTTCGGCGTCGCCCAACCCTATCCATCCCCGCCGTTTCGAGCATTACAAGATCATCCGCGCCGAAATCGACGCGGCGCGGCGGGCAAATCCGGGATGGTGATTGCCCTTGTCCGTCACGCGCCCTCGTGTTGCAATCCGTCCCATGTCCGCTCAACACCCCAACGCTCGATTTTGCCGCGCGCTCGTCGCCTTGCTCATCTTCATCTGCTTGACGACTGCCGCATCCGTCCACGCACAGCAGGAGCCCGCACCGCTCGAAGCCATCGCCCGCCAGTTCATCGAAGAACAGACGCGCGGGCTGCCGGGCGAAGTCAGCATCGAACTCAGCCCGTTCGACGCCCATAACCAACTCCCTCCCTGTGTCGAGCTCGTCGCGTTCCTGCCCGCCGCCGCCCGCGCCTGGGGCGCATTCAGCATCGGCGTGCGCTGCGATTCTCCGGTGGAATGGACGGTATATCTCCAGGCCCGGGTGAAATTGATCGCCGACTACTTCGTTACCGCTCGCCCACTCCGCGCCGGGCAAATCATCGGCCCCGACGACCTCGTCATCCGCCGCGGCGACATCGCCGCCCTTGCCGACGACATTCTCGCCGATGCCAGCCAGGCGATCGGCCGCCACGCCCGCCACGCCCTCGCCCAAGGCAGCCCGCTGCAAGCCCGCATGCTGCGCATGCCCGCCGCCATCCAGCAAGGCAGGGAAGTCACCGTGCTCAGCCAGGGTGACGGCTTCCAGGTCTCGAACACGGGCCGCGCGCTCAACCACGCCGCGCCAGGCGAAACGGTGCGGGTACGCATGCCCAACAACCAGATCATCACCGGCACCGCCCAGGCCAACGGCACGGTGATCGTCGGTTATTGAGTTTCCTCGAATAAGTAAGCATCAAAAAGTAACTCGGGTTGATCAGCAAAAAGGACAAGCAAAGCTCGCCCTTTTTGGGAGTAAAGACAAGATCACCCCACTGCCAGATGGATTTTGCTTTGGGACTACACGGTTTGCAGCCAGGCTTTGCCTGCTTTCAAACCCAAGACAAACCGGCAAAAAAATAGGGGTTATTTTTTGACGCCCCCTGACTCCCTGCTCATCAGGATACCGTCAGCATGCGTTCGAGCGCGGTTCGTGCCGGTTCGGCCTCGCTCGCCGCTACCCGGATCGGGTTCACTATCTGGCCTGCGGCGAGGTTTTCCAGCGTCCAGGCCAGATGTTGTGGGTCAATGCGCTGCATTGTCGAGCACATGCACACCATGGGCGCCATGAATTGAACGATCTTGCCTTGTGGTTTCATTTGCTCCGCCAGGCGATTGACCAGATTCAATTCGGTGCCGACCAGCCAGCGGGTATTGGCCGGGGCTGCCGAAACGATATCGCGGATATATTCGGTGGAACCGACATGGTCAGATTCGCGGCAAACGTCGAGATTGCATTCGGGGTGCGAAATCACCTGCCCGTCCGGATATTGCGCGCGCCAGCGCCGGATATGTTCGACCTGGAACATTTGATGCACCGAACAGTGCCCTTTCCAGAGCAGGATGCGGGCATTGGCTATTTCTTCCGGGGCGAGTCCGCCGTTTTCGAGATCGGGGTCCCATACCGCCATTTGTTCAAGGGCAATGCCTTTCTTGAACCCCGTCCAGCGCCCCAGATGCTGATCGGGGAAAAACAATACTTTTTCGCGGCGCGCGAGCGCCCAATCGACGATCTTGGGCGCATTGGTCGACGTACAGACAATGCCGCCATGTGCGCCGCAAAACGCCTTGAGATCGGCGGCGGAATTGATATAGGTGACAGGAGTGATTTTTTCGTCCGGCGCGCCCAGCACGGCGGCGAGTTCGCGCCAGCAGCGTTCGACCTTCGCCAAATTGGCCATGTCGGCCATCGAACAGCCGGCGGCCAGGTCGGGCAGGATGGCGGTTTGCTCGGGCCGCGACAAAATGTCGGCGACTTCGGCCATGAAATGCACGCCGCAAAAGACGATGAACTCCGCGTCGGTCTGCGCTGCCAGCCGGGCGAGTTTGAGCGAATCGCCGGTCAGGTCGGCATGGCGATAGACATCGGCGCGTTGGTAATGGTGGCAAAGCAGCACTGCGCGTTTGCCGAGCCGGGCGCGCGCATCGAGAATGCGCGCCTGCGCGTCTTCTTCGGAGAGCACGCCGAAACGCTCGAAACCCAGATCCGCCCAGGGCGCGTCTCCAGGAGCAAGCCGCCCGCTGCTCATGCCTGCTCCCAGGGCAGCCCGGCAAGCTTCCAACCGCCGACGTGACTACGCTGCCTGTTGGCGTCGAGCGAGCCCTCGAAACCTTCGAGGACGTTGTAACAATTGTTATACCCGGAACGAACGGCGAGGCTCGCGGTTTCATCGGAGCGCCGTCCGGAGCGGCAGATGAACATCACCAGTGCCTCGGGGCTGACCGACTGGCGCAACTGCATCATGAAACGGTTATTGACTTGCCCGCTCGGCCAGAACTCGTATTCGATGTCGACCGTGCCCGGAATGCGCCCGACCCATTCGAGTTCGGCGCGGGTGCGGATATCGACGAGCTTCGCCCCAGGCGCGAGTTGCCACACCTGCCAGGCTTCGGCGGGCGTAAGCGCCCCCTGGTAGGACAATCCAAGCTCGACGGTGCGTTGATGCGCCAGATCAAGTAAGGCGTTGAGGGTTCCCATGACAGTATCCGGCTAAAATCGGGGGCCAAAGTATATACCTGTCCGTTCCCATGACTCCGACTTCGCCCGGCAACCTCGGCAACGATGGCGGCAAACGTGCCCGCGCCATCCACAGGGTGGCGCTGGTTGCCATCGCCACCAATTCCGCCCTCATCATCGGCCAGATCTGCATCGGTCTTTTTGCCCACGCCTTCAGCCTGGTGGCCGACGCCGCCCATACGCTTTCGGATCTGATCACCGATCTGATGGTGCTCGTCGCCGGGCGGCGCGGCGCCGATCCCGCCGATATCGATCATCCATACGGTCATGGCCGTATCGAAACGGCAAGCTCGTTATTGCTCGGCGGGGTGCTCATCGCGGTGGGATTCGGCTTTCTGTGGGCATCCGGCGTCCGCTTGCAGAACATGGATGCCCAGACGGCGGCAGTCTTGCATCCGGTGGCGCTCGTCATGGCGGCGGTCACGCTGGCGGCGAAGGAAATCCTGTTCCGCTTCACGCTCACCGCCAGCCGGAGACTTTCCGCGCCCCTGCTCGAAGCCAATGCCTGGCACGCGCGCTCGGACGCGGCGTCCTCGCTGGTGGTGGCAATCGGCATCGGCGGCAGTCTGGCGGGGTATCCCTTTCTTGAACCGCTTGCCGCGGCTGTGGTGGGTTTTCTCATCCTCAGCATGGGGCTGCGCCTGGGCTGGCAGGCGGTGCGCGAATTGATCGACACCGGCCTGCCGCCGGAGGAACTCGCCAGCCTGCGCCAGAGCATCGCCGCCACGCCAGGCGTCGTCGGCTTGCACGACATGCGCACGCGACGCATGGCCGACCGGGTATTGTGCGATACGCATATCCAGGTCGACCCCAGGATCACGGTGTCGGAGGGGCATTACATCGCGGAGCGCGTCTCGTTGGCCATATGCAAGTCACATCCGAAGGTGAGCGAAGTGCTCGTGCATGTCGATACCGAACGGGATGAATCGCCGCCATCGCCCAATATCGAGCAGTTGCCGGATCGTGAAATGGTCCGGGCGGATATCGAAGCCTTGCTGGGCGGGGACGGACCGGCGATCCAGCGTCTGCTGGTGCATTACCTGGGATGCCGGATCGAGGTCGAGGTTTA
>JAITCV010000177.1 GCA_031282905.1 Azoarcus sp.
GTCAGGCGCGCGAGGCCGCCCTGAACATCCAGCGTATCGAGGTCGATGAGCGCGCCCTGTTCGGCAAGGCGTTTCAGGCGGACGGTATCGGCGCCCGGCGCGGAAAAGACGGCGTAGAGCGGTTTTACGGGCGGAGCGAGCGGCGTGACGCTGTAATTATCCAGCCCGTCGGAAAACAACAGGTTCAGGTCGACCGCGTCCGTAAATGTCATTGCGGAAAGCTTGGTCGCGCCGTCATAGACCGTATCGGTCAATTCCTTTTTCAGCGCGGCCCAGTCGCCGTCCTTGACGACGAAATCGCGCGGCGTTTCCGGCACGTCGCGTAATTTCTGGAGGCGCACTGTCACGTTGCGCGTCTGGGCAAAAAAGGCATCCAGAAAGGCGAATTCCTTTGCGTGTTGGCGCTTGCTTCCAGAAAGGGACGCATCCCAGAAAAGCGCGATGTGTTTGGGCAATTCCCGCGCCTTGACGCTATCCGCCGGATAGGGAACTTCCGCGTAAAAATAGGTTTTACCCGCGCGTGCGCCGAAATAGACCGGTGGCTTTTCATCCGCGGGAATCCCAAGCCGCAGCTCGGCAGGCAGGGATTTTCCGCTCGCACTTGCCTGGGCAATCCAGCCCTGGGCCGTTTTCTGGAAATCGAGCGGCAGACGGGCCGACGCGGGTTTTGCGCCCTGTGTCTTCAGGGAAAGGGAGAGCCGATCCGGCTGCAAGGCGTAGGCGAGCGGTAGTCGGTAGAGATAGCGGGGCGCGCCGCCTTCCTGAACCTTGGGCAGGCGCTCGCTGTAGGTGACGCGCACCCGTCTTGTCTCGCCCGGCGAGAGGGGATAGATGCGCAGCTTGAAATGCCCGCCCTGGGTGACTTCCAACAGTGCGGGGTCGATCTGTTGCCGGATGACGGCCTCGAAAACCTGCCGTCCTTTGTTCTTGGGCACGGGCACCGCCGCGCGCATCGTCTCCTTGCCCTTCGCGTCCTTCATCGAGAGCGCGAAAGCGGTGATGGTCTGGCCGTCGGCGAGCGGAAATTGCAATTCCCCTTCCAGCACCCGTGCGTTCGGATTGTAGAACTGCATTTCCACCGTGGTCTGCGCGAAGACGCCGAAGATTTCGCTCTCGATGGCCAATTCGCGCAACTCGATGGCCTTCTCCGCGCCGGATACGCGGAATTCCACGGGGACAATGGGTGATTCGGGCGGCGTGGACGAATCGGGCGGCGGCAAGGGAGGCGTGACGGTGCTCAAGCGTGTTTCCGGCACAACGGTTTGCTGCGCAATCTGTTGTGCCGCGACGAGCGCGCCAGAAACCAAAAACGCAAGAAATATCAACCCCATGACCGTTTTTTTCATGATCCGTTACCCCAGTGACGAAACGATGGTGCATATGGTACGCGCAAAACGGATTGAAATTCCAAGGTTGGCGAGGGAAGCGCGACAGGGCGAAATTTCGCCGATGTCTGCCTGGATTTTCCTTGCCAAGGGCGCGTTGCACGGGTCGTGCGGGCTAATCCTCATGGAAGGCGGGATACCCCGATCAATTCAGCGGATGTTTCCTTTCTTTGTTCAAGAAGTTTGAGCGTTCCCTGTATCGTTTTCCTGAACATCCGCTCCGCCTCTTCAGGGCGATAGCGCGAATGTTTCCGGACTCCGGGTATGTACCCAAAGATCTTCCGGCGACAGTCCTTTCGATTCGAGAAGACTTGATTTTTCCAATGGCAATTGAAGGGCATTTAAAAATGTCACAAAACGATCCTGTCAACTCGATACCAGTTTCATTTTCCAGTAGTTTTTGGAGCGAAGATTCGTTCGGATGGATAAGTAAGAATTTTTCTATTGATTCGGTACGATAATGTTTGAAATATCTGGATCAGTCCCCATGCACAGGAACGGAGAACAAAGGTCGGGAACACCAGGGCGGGCTGTCTGGACCGTGGCATCCTGGATACAGAAGATGTCAGAGGGGAAGCAGAGGCCCGCAATGAGGATATATGGCTAACATCGAATTAATCTGCTCTAATGTCCGCCACCATGATGACCACCTTGCTTGGGGGCCTTGCCCCCCGCCAGTTCCTCGAGGAATACTGGCAAAAGAAACCTTTCCTCGTCCGTCAGGCGGTGCCGGGGTTTTCCGGTCTCCTCACGCGCGCGGATCTGTTCGACCTCGCCTGCGATCAGGATGTGGAGTCGCGCCTCATCCGCTATCGTCCCACCGCGCCACAGACCAGCACGGTCGATCACGGCCCGCAAAAGAAAAACCAGTTGCGCGGCAAACACGAGCCATGGACTGTACTGGTGCAGGGGCTCAACCTGTGGGTGCCGGAAGCCGACGCGCTGCTCCACCGTTTCAATTTCATCCCCCAGGCCCGGCTCGATGACCTGATGGTGAGTTATGCCATTGATGGCGGCGGCGTTGGCCCGCATTTCGACAATTACGATGTCTTCCTGCTCCAGGGCATGGGCCGCCGCCGCTGGCAGATTGCCGACCAGGCCGATCGCACCTTGGTCGAAGGCGCGCCGCTCAAGCTGTTGCGCAATTTCCAACCTGTGCACGACTGGGTGCTGGAACCCGGCGACATGCTCTACCTGCCGCCGCACTGGGCGCACAACGGCATTGCCATCGGTGAATGCACGACCTATTCGATCGGTTTCAAATCCCCGACCGCGCAGGAACTTGCCTATGGTTTCTGCAACTGGCTGAGCGAACAACCGCGCCTGCAAGAGCAGGAGATATATGCCGATCCCGACCTGGAACTGCAGGACAATTCCGCCGAGATTTCCGCCGCGATGATCGATCGGGTCGAACATATGCTGAGCATGGTTCGTTGGACGCGCGCCGATGTTGCCGCTTTCCTTGGCGCCTATCTCACCGAACCCAAGCCGAATATCTTTTTCGATCCGTGCGGATCTGTACCCCATGACGATTTCGTTCGCGGGTTCCAATCCCTGGGTTGCCGCCTCGACCCGCGTACCCTGCTGCTGTGGTCCGCCGAGAGCGGTTTTCATCTCAATGGCGAGCCTCTCGCCTGCGCGAGCGCCGACCATGTCACGCTGGCGCGGCTCGCCCACCACCGCCAGCTCGATGCCGACACGCCACTTTCCCCCGCCCTGTGGGCATTGTTTCACGATTGGTATGAAGATGGTTTTTTGCATTTTCAGGAGAAATGACATGAGCGCAGCCACCGAATGCCCTCTCGACAGTTGGGAGGATTACCGCAATGCCGTACTCGACCTGCTTGCCGGCGCGCGAACCAATTTGGTCGTTTTCGATCCCACCCTGGAGGAAACCGGCCTGGAAAGCCCACGGGGCGTCGAATTGCTGGTGGCGCTCGCCAAGCGCTCATCCCGGGAAGACGCCATTCGCGTGCTGGTGCGCGACACGGCTTTCATCGAGCGTGATTGCCCGCGCCTGCAACGGGTGTTCGCCGATTTTTCGCACCGGATCACGCTGAGGGCGCTCACCCCGGATCAGCAGATACCGGACAACACCTTCACCATCGCCGACAACGTCAATCTCGCGCTGCTTTTCCATTTCGCCTCCCCGCGCGGACGAGTCAATCTGGATGACGGCCTCGCCGCCGATCCACTAGCACAATTTGAAACACTCTGGGAATTTTCCGGCCCAGGTCCCAATTATGTCAGTCTCGGCTTATGAACGTCGCAAACGGACAACAAGCGACGTCTCTTTGACCCTGTCCCGCATTTATGCGTGTTAGGATAGCGCGCCTCCCGAAAAGCGAAACTTGGTCATCGTCCGGGAACAATTTTTTCTCCATAACCAAAGGATCAACAAGATGAAGCATTCCCTGTTTACCGCCGCGCTCGTGGCGCTTGCCGTCTCCGCCTGCAATCAGGACAAAGCTCCTGCTCCCGCCTCTACGCCGATTACGCCGGTTGCGCCCGCTGCGGCACCGGTCGAACCCGCGGCACCCGTCGAGCCCGCAGCACCGGCCGAACCCGCGCCACCGGCCGAACCTGCGGCACCGGCCGAACCCGCACCGGTCGAGCCTGCGGCAACCGTCGAACCCGCGCCACCGGTCGAGCCTGCGCCAACCGCCGAACCTGCGCCACCGGTCGAAGCCGCGCCCGCCGATGGCGCTACTACAGAGCCGATTCCAGCGGATCCGGTGGAAAGCGTCGATACCTCTGCTGACACACCTGCGAATACCGCCGCTGATCCGGCACCAGTCGATGAGGAAGCGCCTCCCGCTGAAGAATGATCGGCGGTAAGCCATGCATGAAAAAGCCGACGTGAAGTCGGCTTTTTTACGTCGTGCGCCCAGCATGGGCGCACTCCTGCGGGTGAAAGTCCCGCCGTAAGTAGATCACGACGAACGAAGTGAAGCGCAACTGCATGAGGGTGACCGAGTGTGGGAAGGAAGCGTGGAGCA
>JAITCV010000185.1 GCA_031282905.1 Azoarcus sp.
GTGCTCGACCGCCTGCAACCATTCAAGGAAAAGGTCGAGCAGCATGCGCGCAACATCGAGGCGCTGAACAAGGAAATCTCCAGCCTGCGCTGACCGGTAAGCGCTGTGGATAGCGGTACGATTCTTGCTGCGCGGAGAGAGTACACAACGCCCCTTCGCCATGGCACAGACGACAACACCGCTATCCCCGGCATCTGGCCCGTTCGCCGGGCTTGACCTGCTCTCTTCGGCTGTCATCCTGGTCGATGGCGATCTCGTCATTCGCTACCTCAATCCCGGCGCCGAAAACCTGTTCGCGATCAGCCAGCGCAAGTTGATCAACCAGCCGCTCAAAATCCTGCTCGGCGATCCGCCGGGGCTGGCGAGCGCCCTGCGCAGTGTCTTGCGCACCAACTGGAGCTATACCGGGCAGGATCTCAAGATTCCGCGCCCAGGCACGGACGCCGAGATCAACATCGACTGCACGGTCAGCCCGGTCGATGCCGGAGGGGTGCGCCTGCTGCTTGAATTCCGCCCGATCGATGCCCAGTTGCGGGTCGCGCGCGAAGAACAACTTCTGCACCAACAACAAGCCAACCGCGAGTTGATTCGCAATCTTGCCCACGAAATCAAGAACCCGCTCGGCGGCATCCGGGGCTCGGCGCAATTGCTTGAATGCGAACTGGGTGATCCGCAATTGCGCGAATATACCGAAATCATTATCGCCGAAGCGGATCGCCTGCAAGACCTGATGAACCGGCTGTTGACCTCGCACAGCGTGATTCGTCCGGTACTGCTCAACATCCATGATGTGCTCGAACGGGTACGACGGCTGATTCTGGCGGAGTTCAACGAGGTCGCGATCATTCGCGACTATGACACCAGCCTACCCGAACTGACCGCCGACCGCGAGCAGTTGATCCAGGCCATTCTCAACATTGTCCGCAACGCTGCCCAGGCGCTCGACGGCAAGGGCGAAATCCAGTTGCGCAGCCGGATCGCGCGCCAGGTCACGCTTGCCAAGCGCCGCTTCAGGATGGCGCTGGAATTACAGGTGATCGACAACGGCCCGGGTATTCCGCTCGAGATTCTCGACAAGATTTTCTATCCGCTGGTCTCGGGACGGGATGGCGGCAGCGGCTTGGGGCTGTCGCTTGCGCAAAGTTTCATCGAACGCCATCAGGGCATGATCGAAGTGGCAAGCCAGCCCGGACGCACCTGCTTCACCATTTTGCTTCCGGTCATCGAGCGGGCATGAATCGGCTTTATGCATTGGGGGGAGAGATACGCTTATGAATACCGTCTGGATCATCGATGATGACCGTTCCATCCGCTGGGTGTTGGAAAAAGCAATGGGGCGTGAGGATATCGATTACCGCAGCTTCGCCCTGGCGGGCGACGCGCTGGAAGCGCTGCAAAGCGGCCCGCCTCCCAAGGTGATGCTCTCCGACATCCGCATGCCCGGCGAATCAGGGCTCAGCTTGCTGCGCCGGGTGAAGGAACTCCATCCCCACTTGCCGGTCATCATCATGACCGCGTATTCCGACCTGGAAAGCGCGGTGTTGGCCTTCCAGGGCGGCGCGTTCGAATACCTGCCCAAGCCTTTCGATGTCGATCAGGCGGTCGCGCTCGTGCGCCGCGCGCTCGAACAAAGCCCAAGCCAGGGCCACGCCCTTGAAGATACCGCGCTCGCCCCGGAGATTCTCGGCCAAGCGCCGTCGATGCAGGAAGTGTTCCGCGCCATCGGAAGACTGGCGCAATCTCATGCCACGGTAATGATCAATGGCGAATCCGGCACCGGCAAGGAACTGGTCGCCCGCGCCCTCCATCGCCACAGCCCGAGAAAAGATGCGCCGTTCATCGCGATCAACACCGCCGCCATCCCGCGCGATCTGCTCGAATCCGAACTCTTCGGCCATGAGCGCGGCGCGTTTACCGGCGCCAACACCCAGCGTCAGGGGCGTTTCGAGCAGGCTGCCGATGGCACGCTGTTCCTGGATGAAATCGGGGACATGCCTTCAGAATTACAGACCCGGTTGCTGCGAGTGCTCTCCGATGGCAATTTCTATCGTGTGGGCGGCCAGCAACCCATTCGCGCCAACGTGCGGGTCATCGCGGCGACGCACCAGGATCTCGAAGCGCGCGTTCGCCAGGGGCTGTTTCGTGAAGATTTGTTCCACCGCCTGAACGTCATCCGCTTGCGTTTGCCGCCATTGCGTGAGCGCCGCGAGGATATCCCCATTTTGGTGCGTCACTTTCTCCAGCGCAGCGCCCAGGATCTGGGTGTAGACAGCAAGCGTATTTCGGATGCCGCGCTACGCTATCTGCAAGCCCTGCCTTTCCCGGGCAACATCCGCCAGCTTGAAAACCTCTGCCACTGGCTCACGGTCATGGCGCCGGGCCAGGTGGTCGAAATCGCCGATTTGCCGTCGGAGATGCGCGAGCAGCATCTGGATGAGCCGGTTGTCGGCCTGAACTGGATCGACGGCCTCGGCCTTGAAGCCGACCGCCTGCTGGCCGTGACCCCCGGCGAAGTGTTCGACCGCCTGACCCGCGAATTCGAGCGCACCCTGATCCGCCACGCGCTGACCGCCACCGGCGGCCGCCGCATCGAAGCCGCTCAATTGCTTGGCATCGGTCGCAACACCATCACCCGCAAGATCCAGGAATTGGGGATGGACACGGAACACGCCACCCAAACGGCCTCCGAAGCGCAGGGAACATGAATCAATCAGGGGGGCGGATTTGAAGCGCGAGCGCAAAATCGACGCCTGTCAAGGGCGACACATACGTCGCTCCTACCTACCTCGCTTCACGCCTCGCAATGACGGGATGGGAGGTGGGAGGTCAACGCACAGGTTTGCTCCGCTCTGGATTGCCCTCTGATTGCCTTTGAATACCTGCCGCAAGTCCGGTGATAGAATCCTCCGCTTCGCCTTTTTCGCGCCCTGTCTTGAATTCGTCCGTTTCTTCTTCCTCCGCCGCGCTCGTCCGCCTCGAACAGGTGCGCTTCGCCTATGGCGAACGCGAGGTATTGCGTGGCATCGACCTGGAAATCCATCGCGGACAGGTGGTGGCGATCATGGGGGGCAGCGGTTCCGGCAAGACCACGCTGCTGCGCCTGATCGGCGGTCAGTTGCGCGCGCGTTCGGGTAGGGTCGAGGTCGCGGGGCAGGATCTGGGCGGGCTGCCACATTCGGCGCTCTATGCGCTGCGCCGACGGATGGGGATGTTGTTCCAGTTCGGCGCCTTGTTTACCGATAGCAATGTGTTCGACAACGTGGCCTTTCCATTGCGCGAGCATACCGACCTGCCCGAGACGCTGATCCGCGACTTGGTCTTGATGAAACTCCAGGCCGTAGGGCTGCGCGGCGCGGCGGCGCTGATGCCGGCGGAGCTCTCCGGCGGCATGGCGCGCCGGGTGGCGCTGGCGCGGGCGGTGGCGCTCGACCCGATGCTGGTGCTCTATGACGAGCCTTTCGCCGGTCTCGATCCGATTTCGCTTGGCATCATCGGGCAGTTGATTCGGCGGCTCAACGATGCGCTGGGCGCGGCATCGGTGATGGTGACCCACGATGTCCATGCTTCGCTGGAACTGGTCGATTATGTTTATTTTGTCTCCGCGGGCGGTATCGTCGCCCGGGGCACACCGGACGAGATTCGCGCTTCGACCGACCCTTATGTGCATCAGTTCGTCTACGCCGAGGCCGATGGGCCGGTGCCGTTCCATTATCCGGCGGCGCCGATCGCGAGCCTGCTCGACAAGGTGAGCGCATGACCGCGGTCTTGCGCCGGATCGGCGCGCTTACGGTGGATGGCATCTGGTGGCTGGGCTTCATCAGCCGTTTTTTTGCGATGGTGCTCATCCATTCCGGACAGTCGTTCCGGCGCTTGCCGCTCACCATCCGCGAAATCTATTTCAGCGGGGTGTTGTCGCTGCTCATCATCGTGGTCTCGGGGCTGTTCGTCGGCCTGGTGCTGGGTTTGCAGGGTTATGACATTCTCCAGCGCTTTGGTTCGTCTGATGCATTGGGCATCATGGTGGCGTTGTCGCTGCTGCGCGAACTGGGGCCGGTCGTGGCCGCGCTGCTCTTTGCCAGCCGTGCCGGTTCGGCGGTGACCGCCGAGATCGGCCTGATGAAGGCGACCGAACAGTTGCAGGCGATGGATATGATGGCGGTCAACCCGATCGCGCGGGTGGTGGCGCCGCGGTTCTGGGGCGGGGTCATTTCCATGCCGCTGCTCGCCGCGATGTTTTCGGCGATGGGCATCTTCGGCGGCTGGCTGATCGGGGTCGTGGCGATCGGAGTCGACAATGGCGCGTTCTGGTCGCAGATGCAGGCGGCGGTCGATTTCCGTTATGATGTTGTCAATGGCGTGATCAAATCCTTCGTATTTGGCGTCGCGGTGTCGCTGATCGCGGTCTTCGAGGGCTTCGATTGCCAGCCGACCGCCGAGGGCGTATCGCGGGCGATCACCCGCACCGTGGTCGGTTCCGCGCTGGCCATCCTGGCGTTGGATTTCGTGCTCACTTCTTTCATGTTCCGGGGGCTGTGATGAGTCGGACGACACTTGATCTATGGGTCGGTCTGTTCGTGGCGCTGGGCTTTGCCGCGCTGGTATTCCTGGCGACCAAGGCCGGCAGTTATTCGGGGCTGGCGAGCGGGCGCGCTTACACGGTGGAGGCGTCTTTCGATAATATTGGCGGGCTCAAGGCGAAAGCGCCGGTAAAGAGCGCCGGAGTGCTGGTCGGGCGGGTGGCGGACATCCGTTTCGATGTGCAAAGCTATCGCGCCGTGGTGAAACTCGATCTCGACCCGCGTTATCAATTTCCCCGCGATACCATCGCCACCATCCTCACTGCGGGCCTGCTGGGCGAGCAGTATGTCGGCCTGGAACCAGGCGGAGACAGCGATGTATTGAAGAACGGCGACAGGATCACCATGACCCAGTCCGCCGTGGTGCTGGAAAAACTGATCGGCCAATTCATGTTCAACAAGGCTGCCGAATCTCCCTCTCAACCTTGAAATCACCATGAAAGTGCATTTTCCATTTCCCCGATGCTCATTGGCCGCCTTGGCGCTGATGTCACTGTGTGCCGGCTGTGCCTCGACCCCGGACGATCCATTCGAGGGCTATAACCGGGCGATGTTCAAGGTCAATGAGCATATCGATCGCGCGGTGGTGAAACCGGTTGCCCAGGCTTATACCAAAGTGACGCCGCAGCCGGTGCGCGTCTGGGTGAGCAATATCTTTGGCAATTTCTCCGATCCATGGATCAGCGCGAACAACCTGTTGCAGGGCAAGCCGGCCGACGCGCTTTCCGATTTGATGCGTTTCCTGGTCAATTCCACCCTCGGCATCGGCGGCATGCTCGATATCGCCTCCGAAGCGGGCTTGCCCAAGCACGATGAAGATCTCGGACAGACCCTGGCGGTTTGGGGCGTCGGCGATGGCCCCTACATCGTGTTGCCGTTCTTTGGTTCGCGCACACTCCGTGATGCTGTGGTCCTGCCACTGGATGTGACCGCCGACGATTCATGGGTGATCACCGCGCACACCGCGACCCGCAATTCCCTGGCCATTCTGCAATTGGTCAACGAGCGCGCGCGTTTGCTGGGCCTGGATCGCACCCTTGAGGAAGCCACGCTCGACAAATACCGCTATACGCGCGATTTCTACCTGCAACAACGACGCTACAAAGTGTATGACGGCAACCCGCCCTTGCGCTATGACGATTACGATGCTGAAGTCAGCATGCTGTCGATGGGACGTGGCGAACTGGCCGCGGCGATGGCGGCCAGACTGGAACTGATCGGCATCGGCGGCGCGGAAGCCCTGGCCCGACTTGAACTTGGAGTGAAAAAATGAAAAACCCGTTGCAATACCTGACCGCGCTGCTGGCGGCGTTTTGTGTCCTCACCCTGGCGCATGCCGCGCCGGAAATCGCGCCGGACGAACTGGTCAAGCAGGTCACCAACGACGTGCTCGGCATCGTGCGCGCGGACAAGGCGATCCAGGCTGGCGACACCACCAAAGTGATTGCGCTGGTCGATGAAAAGGTATTGCCGCATTTTGATTTCCGCCGCATGACCATGCTCGCGGTGGGACGTGACTGGCGAAGCGCCAGCCCCGAGCAGCAGAACAGGCTCATCGACGCCTTTCGCACCCTGCTCGTGCGCACCTATTCCAATGCATTGACCCAATATCATGACCAGACCATCGACTTCAAACCCCTGCGCGCGGGCGCGGCGGATACGTCGGTGACGGTGCGCACGGAAGTGCGCCAGCCCGGCGCCCAGGCGGTCGGCATCGACTATGCGCTGGAGAAAACCCCCCAGGGCTGGAAGGTCTTCGACGTGGTGGTCGCCGGGGTCAGCCTCGTGACCAACTATCGCGGCAGCTTCGGCGATGAAATCCTCAAGGGGGGCATCGACGGCCTGATCAACTCGCTCGAAACAAAGAACAAGT
>JAITCV010000203.1 GCA_031282905.1 Azoarcus sp.
ATCACCGGCGCGGAGTTGGCTTATGGCGTCGCCAAGAGCGGATCGGCGCGCAACCGGCAGGCGCTGGAAAAATTTCTCGCGCCGCTGGAAGTCGTCGCCTTCGACGATGCCGCCATGCATCAATACGGCCAACTGCGCGCCTGGCTGGAAAAGCAGGGCACGCCCATCGGGCCGCTGGACATGTTGATTGCCGCGCACGCGATGGCGCGGGGGAGCGTCCTGGTCACGAACAACACGCGCGAATTCGCGCATATCCCCGGCCTCGCGCTGGAAAACTGGGTGCCAGAGGGCAGATGACGGATGATAGAAAAGTCATCGGGCGCGTAGTGCCCGCGTCCTGATTGTCATCGGTGGCATCAGTGCGCCGTCGGTGTTTTCCACGCGGTGTAGAGCAATCGAACCGTTGGATGCGGAAGATGACGCGCTGCCGGGCTCCGTAGGTGGCGCGGGCAGGACTTGGGGCGAGACTTGGGGCGAGTTTTCCTTGCCAGCGGCGCGGTTTCCCGGATGCATCCGTGAGGTCCAGGGGTGAAATGGATGGGCATGTCGACCTGGACGTCGGCTTCCGAGACTTCCGTCCATACTGTCATGCGAGCAAGATCGGCATCGATTCATTCTTGCCCGCATCATGCCTTTTCTCCTTCTTCGGCAGCGGTTTCCGTTTGTTCGGCGGCGGTGGCGTAGTGTTGCGGGAATAGCCGCCGCATTTCGTTCTCGATCCAGTCCCGCGCGCGGGTGTTGATTTCGTCGGCCTTGATGCCCTTGACCTCGATTGCCGGTCCGATGCTGACCACGATCTCTCCCGGCTGCTTGAGAAAGGCGTTGCGCCGCCAGAAATCGCCGGCGTTGTGCGCCACCGGCACCGCCACGACCCCGGCGCGCTTGGCGAGGATGGCTCCGCCTGGTTTGTAGCGTCCGCTCTGGCCCGGCGCGGTGCGCGTGCCTTCCGGGAAGACCGCCACCCATAGCCCTTCCTTCAGCCGCTCGCGCCCCTGTTCGACCACTTGGGAGAGTGCGTCCTTGCCCGCGCTGCGGTCGATGGCGATCCCCGGAATCGAAGCCAGCCCCCACCCCAGGAAAGGGATGCGCAGCAGTTCGCGCTTCAGTACGTAACAAAGCGGCGGGAAAATCTGTTGCAGGGCGATGGTCTCCCACGCTGACTGGTGTTTGGCCAGGATGACCGCCGGCCCTGCGGGAATGTTCTCCCGCCCGAACACCCGGTAACGAATATCGAGCACGTGGCGCACCAGCCACATCATCGCTGGCACCCAACTGGTCACCAGGCGATGGCGGGTCATCGGTTTGGCCAGGAAACAGAACGAAACGATGCCGAGCAAAGAGAAGAATATGGTGACGAACACCGCGAGCACGGCAAAAAGAGTAGAGCGGAGCAGGAGCATGGGGGACGAAAGTGTGGATGTTCGAAAATGTGGGCGGCGGCGGAGGGAAAGCGTGGATCAGGCCGTCAACTCGGCGGCCACGGCGGCCAGGTCGGGGAAAATGCGCGTGTCGGGCGGCAGCGCCGGATCTTCGCTGGTTTTTTTTCCTTTGCCCGTCAACACCAGGAAGGGCGCGGCCCCGACCGTCGTGCCGGCTTGCAGGTCGCGCAGGCTATCGCCCACCACCGGCAAGCCGGTCAGGTCGACGTTGAAACATTCGCCGATCTGCACCAGCATACCCGGCTTGGGTTTGCGGCACTCGCAAGTGGAATCGGCCGGATGCGGGCAATAGAAGATGGCGTCGAGCCGTCCCCCCACCTGGGCCAGGCTCTTCGTCATCTTGTCGTGGATGGCGTTGAGCATGTCCATGTCGAACAGCCCGCGTCCCACCCCGGACTGGTTGGTCGCCACCACCACCCGCCAGCCCCAGCGATTGAGGCGGGCGATGGCCTCCAGCGAACCGGGGATGGGCCGCCATTCATCGGGCGACTTGATGAATTGCTCGGAATCGAAATTGATCACGCCATCGCGATCGAGAACGATCAGTTTCATCGTAAAACTAACTCCGGTGTGAAACCCCGCACTTCAGGGCGGTGCGGAGGTTGAGACCGGCCTGAAGGCCGGGGTTTCGAGCCCATTGAAGATGCAAACCCCTTTCCAATGGAGTGAGACGGCCGCTCCTCGCTCAGGTTGGCAGCCGGGACAAATCCGCGACCTGGTTCATCGATCCGGCCAGTCGCGTGAGCAAGGCCAAACGGTTGGCGCGGGTGGCGGTGTCCTCGGCCATGACCATCACCTCCTCGAAAAAGCGGTCGACCGCGTCGCGCAGCCCCGCCAGCGCTTCCAGCGCCCCGCGGTAGTCTTCACGCGCCATGCGCGCCCGCAACGACGGCTCGATTTCCTCGACCTGCCTGAAGAGCGATTTTTCCGCCTCTTCCCGGAACAGGGCGGCATCGACGGATTTGCTCGCTTCCGCCGCGTTCTTTTTCAGGATATTGACGATGCGTTTGTTGGCGGCGCTCAAGGCCACCGCCGCGGGCAGGGCGCGGAAGGCGGCCACCGCGCCCAGTCTGGCGGGCACCTGATCGATGCGCGCCGGACGCAGCGCAAGTACCGCGTCGATGACGGCCACATCGTGTCCTGCTTCGCGCAGGAAATGACGCAGCCGCTCGAACATGAAATCCAGCAAGACGGCTTGTCCCCCGGCTTCGGTCAGCGCGCCGGGCGCGAAACCGGCGCTCGCCTGTTCGATCAGTACCGGCAATGCCAGCGCCAGCGGCGATTCGATCAGGATGCGCAACACGCCGAGCGCGGCGCGGCGCAACGCGAAGGGATCCTTGTCGCCGGTAGGGACGAGGCCGATGCCGAAGAAGCCCGCGAGCGCATCGAGCTTGTCGGCCAGCGCCACTGCGGCGGCAACCTGCCCCGCGGGCAGCGCGTCGCCGGCGAAACGCGGCAGGTAATGCGCCTGGATGGCATCGGCCACCACCGGGGATTCGCCATCGGCGAGCGCGTAATAGCGCCCCATGATGCCCTGCAGTTCGGGAAATTCGCCCACCATTTCGGTCACGAGGTCGGCCTTGGCGAGACGGGCGGCGCGGCGGGCGGCGGTCTCGTCGGCATGGAGCGCCGCAGCGATCTTCCCGGCCAGCGTTTCGAGCCGTTCGACCCGTTCGCGCTGGCTGCCGAGCTTGTTGTGATAGACCACCGGCGCCAGGCGCGGCAGCCTGGCCTCCAGCGGCTGTTTTTTGTCCTGCTCGAAAAAGAAACGCGCATCCGCCAGCCGCGGCCGCACCACGCGGGCATTGCCCGCGACGATGTTGGCGGGATCAGCCAAACACATGTTGGAAACGATGAGGAAGCGGTTGCCGAGTTTGCCGCTGGCATCGAAGAGCGGAAAATATTTCTGGTTGGCGCGCATGGTGAGAATCAGGCACTCCTGCGGCACGGCGAGGAATTCGGCCTCGAACTCCCCCACGTACACCGTCGGATGCTCGACCAGCGCGCTTACCTCGTCGAGCAGATCGGCATAATCTGCGCGGCTCGCGCCCAGTTGCGCGCCTTCGCGGGCGGCGGCTTCCAGCAACTGGCGCTCGATATCGTCGCGGCGCGCGCGGAAATCGGCGATCACCTTGCCCGCGTCCCGTAGCGTGCTTTCGTAAGCATCGGCGGAAGCCAGTTCGATATCGCCGGCGCTCATGAAACGATGTCCGCGCGTCACCCGCCCGGCATCCAGATCGAGTACCCGTCCGGGAACGACCGCCGTACCATGCAACATCGTCAGCTTGTGCACCGGACGCACGAAAGTCGCCTCGCCCGCGCCCCAGCGCATCACCTTTGGAATGGGCAGGGATTTCGCCGCCTCGGCGACGATGGCGGCGAGCGCCTCGGCAAGCTTCGCCCCCGGCACGGTCGCGGTATGGAACAGGGTTTCGGTCTTGCCGTCCATGCGGCGCTCGAACCCCTTCACCGCTTCGGACGCGATGCCCTTCGCCGTCATTTTCTTTTGCAGCGCGGCCGTGGGCTGGCCTTGCGCATCCAGGCCCACCGCCACCGGCATCAGCTTCTCGCTGACTTCCGTTGCCGCGGCCTGCGTCGCCACATCAGCAATCGTCACCGCCAAGCGGCGCGGGCTGGCGAAAGCGCGCACCGCCGCGCCAGCTTCCACCAGCCCTTTCGCCCGCAAGCCGTCGGCAATGCGGGCAGCGAACACTTCACCCAGGCGGGCAAGCGCCTTCGGCGGCAATTCCTCGGTAAGCAATTCGACAAGCAATGTGGCCCGATCCATCACGCAGCCTCCTTGGTCAGCATCGGAAAGCCCAGCGCCTCGCGGGATTCGAAATAGGCTTGCGCCACCGCGCGCGACAGATTGCGGATGCGGCCGATATAAGCGGCGCGTTCCGTCACCGAAATCGCCCCGCGCGCATCGAGCATGTTGAAGGTATGCGCGGCCTTCAGCGCCAATTCATAAGCGGGCAAGGCGAGGCCCGCCTCCAGGATGCGCCGGGCTTCGGATTCATGGCTGGCAAATAGCGAGAACAGGAAATCGACATTCGAATGCTCGAAATTGTAGGTCGACTGCTCGACCTCGTTCTGGTGGAAAACATCGCCATAACTCACCGTCACGCCTGCGGGCGAAACCGCCCAGACGAGGTCGTAGACGTTTTCCACCCCCTGCAGATACATCGCCAGCCGTTCGAGTCCATAGGTGATCTCGCCCAGCACCGGGCGGCAATCGAGGCCGCCGACCTGTTGGAAATAAGTAAACTGGGTCACTTCCATGCCATCGAGCCACACCTCCCAGCCCAGCCCCCACGCGCCGAGGGTGGGGTTTTCCCAATCGTCCTCGACAAAGCGAATGTCGTGAGCATTGGGATCGATGCCGAGCGCGCGCAATGAATCGAGATACAACTCCTGGATGTCGAGCGGCGAAGGCTTGAGCACCACCTGGAACTGGTAATAATGCTGGAGCCGGTTGGGATTTTCGCCATAACGCCCATCCTTGGGGCGGCGCGACGGCTGCACGTAGGCGGCGTGCCAGGGCTCGGGGCCGATCGCGCGCAGGAAGGTGGCGGTATGTGAAGTGCCCGCGCCCACTTCGAGGTCGCAGGGCTGGAGCAACACGCAGCCACGCGCGCCCCAGAACTGCTGGAGGGCGAGGATGACTTGCTGGAAAGCCGGTTTGGGGGAAAGCGCCATGGCGTCGGAACTGGGAAAGGACAAGAGGTGGAATTCTACGGACATCGACGCCCGGGTGAAACCCTCCGGGCATCGATGGGTGCAATCCAAAGTGGAGGAAAAGTCTTGCCGCAATTTGCCGCCATGACAAGGCGGGGGGGTGGTGTCGGTTTTGTAGGTTGGATAAGCGTAGCGTAATCCGACATTCGTCCCCACGATGCGGCGCTTTGCGCCGGCGATGAACCAATGTCGGATTACGCCTTCGGCTTATCCAACCTCGCTTCGCGCCTCGCAATGGCGAGGTTGGAGGTAAGCATACGGGGTTCCTCCACTTTGGATTCCAGACGATGAGTCATTTTATGGTCTGAAAGAAAATTTGTTTTCGTCCGGAATTTTCATCCGGAACGCGGCCAATTTTCCATTCCGCCGTATTCAATGGCATTGTCATGGGTGCAATCCGCGCCTCGCACAAGCGCGGCGCAGTCCGGGCAATCGTCCGTATAATGCCGGACGACAGCATTCCATTCATCCTCGAATATCCCCAAATGAACCTCTTCATCCGCATCAAAGCCGCCGGAAAACGGCGGGACATGCTGGAACGGCAAGCTTGGAGTGTGCCCGACGGCACGCGGACGGTTGAAGCGCTGATCGAATACCTGGTGCGGGACAACGTGCGCGCCTGCAACGCCAAGACGGTGGCGGCGCCTTTCTTTCATTATCTATCGCAACAGGAACTGGAAGACGGCGCGCACGTCGGCAAGATCGGTTTTGGCGAGCGCAAGAACGACAAAAACCAGGACGAGGACGAAGCGGTACGAAACGCCCTGCAATCCTTTGCCGATGGCCTCTATCGCGTTCTCATCAATGAAACCGAACACGCCCCCGGCAATCAATACGCCCCCGGCAATCCCGCGGAAGATCTGAAGGAAGGCGATACCGTGACCTTCATCCGTCTGGTGATGCTGGCGGGACGGCGCCATTGAAAAACCGACAGCATCCTGCTTCAGCGCTTGTCGAAATCAGGCGTGTTCAAACCATCCATAAAAAATATTATGCTTAAGTTGTAACAATCACTGGAGTCCCAATCAAGCAAATAGAGCGAGATTTCTGTCGGGCATGGCGATCCAGGCACCCGAAACGCGGAGGTATAAACGGTATGACCATCAGGAGACAAATCCGTCCCTTGTCTCCTGATGGTCATTTACGTTCATCCGACAACCGGCAGTTTCGCCAGAGAACGTTCCACCGCTTCCACCGGATAATCGAAATCTTCCAGACTGCCCGCGAAATAGCGCTCGAACGAACTCATGTCGAAATGTCCGTGGCCGGTCAGGTTGAAGAGGATGACCTTGGGTTCGCCCGTGCGTTTGCACTCGAGCGCCTCGTCGATGGCGGCACGGATGGCGTGGCAGGATTCGGGCGCGGGGATGATGCCCTCGCTGCGGGCGAATTGCACCCCGGCCTCGAAGGTTGCCAGTTGCGGCACGGCGACGGCTTCGATCAAGCCCGCGTGGTAGAGCTGTGATACCAGTTGCGATGCGCCGTGATAACGCAGGCCGCCCGCGTGGATGCCTGCTGGGACGAAATCGTGGCCCAGGGTGTACATCTTCATCATGGGGGTGAAGCCGGAGGCATCGCCGAAATCGTAGGTGTAACGCCCCTTGGTGAGGCTGGGGCAGGAGGTGGGTTCGACCGCGATGGCGCGCAGTTTTTCCGCGCGTTTGTCGCCCGCCGCCTTGTCGCCGAGAAAGGGGAAGGCAATGCCGCCGAAACTGGAGCCGCCGCCGCAGGGCGCGATGACGAGGTCGGGATAAAGTCCGATCTTGTCGAATTGCTTTTTCGCTTCCAGGCCGATGATGCTCTGGTGTTGGACGACGTGGTTCAGCACCGAGCCCAGGCTGTAATTGGTGTCCGCGCGACCGGCCGCTTCTTCCACTGCTTCGGAGATGGCAATGCCCAATGAACCCGGATTTTCCGGGTCTTCGGCCAGCCATTTGCGCCCGGTTTCGGTCAGCTTCGAGGGGCTGGCGAAGACTTCCGCGCCCCAGGTCTGCATCATCAGCCGGCGGTAGGGTTTTTGTTCGTAGCTCACCTTGACCATGTAGATGCGCACTTCCAAGCCGAACATCTGCCCGGCCAGGGCGATCGATGAGCCCCATTGCCCCGCGCCGGTTTCGGTGGTCAGCCGTTTGATGCCCGCTTCACGGTTGTAATAGGCTTGCGGCACGGCGGAATTGGGCTTGTGCGAACCGGCGGGCGAGACGCCTTCGTATTTGAAGAAGAGTTTCGCCGGCGTGCCCAGCGCCTGTTCGAGCCGCAGGGCGCGCACCAGCGGCGAAGGCCGCCAGAGCCGGAAAATCTCGCGCACTTCCTGCGGGATTTCAAGCCAGCGTTCGGCGCTCATCTCCTGTTCGATGATGGCTGGCGGAAAAATCGCCGATAACTGTTCCGGGGTCGCGGGCGTCCCATCCGGCAAGAGCGGCGGAGCCAGGGGGGAAGGCAGGTCGGCGGCAATGTTGTACCAGTGCGTCGGAATTTCGTGGGCTTCAAGCAGGATGCGGGTGGATTCCATGATGCGTTCTCGCACGGAAAAGATGTGATTATCCATGCAGGAAATGGATTTTGACAATCACCACGGGAAACCGCGCGCTTTGCGATACGCATGTTCGGCCTGACGGCGCGACAGGCCCAAGGTTGTCGAGCGTGGCGCTGCTGGAAAATGCGCGATAAAACCGGCTACCATTCGACGCATTCGACGACGAGCCGGATCGATTGAAACGGAGTATGAAAATGGGAATAACCATTAAGCAAAATCCTATCCATTGCCGCGCTTCTTCACTCTTTTGCATTTCTGGACGGAAAATGAACAGCCAACAGCCAACAGCCAACAGCCAACAGCCAACAGCCAACAGCCAACAGCCAACAGCCAACAGCCAACAGCCAACAATACATTTGTCATATCTATATTGGATTACCTGACACATTCGTATCCTGCTGTCGAAATTCCATTGATGATTTATGGCACAGGCGAAGCGGCACAGAAACTGGCTCATGCGTTGATTGAGCGGAAATACAAAGTCTGTGGTTTTTTGGGGGGGAAATACCAGATGGACGGGATTGTTTTCCGCCTGGAAAACTGGCTTGAGAAAAACGATCCCGCCCAATTCATCCTGATCGTGGCGGTGGATGATGCGGAAGAAATGGTCGATTTGCCAATACTGGAAGATTCCTTGCAAAACAGGGGATTCATGGTGGTAATCAATATTGCGCAAATCCATGCGACTTATCCCGTCTGTAGCGAATCGTTGATGAAGTGGTACCGGATGTGCAGGTTCCGCCATGCGTTGCTGAAAGCCATGCCCTATGCTTCCATTGGTACGGGAACATATTGTAATGGGGTAAATGTCATGACATACGATGATCATCTATCCAGGCTCCGTATCGGCAACTGGAGCAGCGTTGCCACCGGTACATGCATTCTTCTTGCCCATGGCCATCATCGCAAGGACTGGATCAGCGTGTATCCATGGGATGTCTTTCCCGGTAGGGACAGCATCGAGCATACGCCCCCGGGGGCCACGGTGGATATCGGTTCGGACGCGTGGATCGGCCAAAATGTCATCATTCTTCCTGGTATGACGATCGGCAATGGGGCGGTCATTGGCGCGGGCGCGGTCGTTTCCCGCGATGTCGAGCCATATTCGATCGTGGTGGGTAATCCGGCGCGGCACATTCGTTATCGCTTCCCGGAAAATATTCGTCAAGCCTTACTTGAAATCCGCTGGTGGGATTGGCCGGTCAAGGAACTCATGGAAATAAATCACCTCGTTTTCAGTGACCGGGTCGGAGAATTTCTGCGCTATGCGCGGAAACGATAGCAAGCGTCACATCCATATTTGATCATAAAATATCTGCTTTCCTTATTCCTCAAGCACCCGGTACACTCGCCCGCTTTTCCCACCATGGAAACTTCGCCATGAAATTCGAAACCCTCGCCGTCCATGCCGGCTACAGCCCCGAACCCACCACCCATGCCGTCGCGGTGCCGATCTATCAGACCACTTCCTACGCCTTCGATGACACACAGCATGGCGCGGATCTGTTCGATCTCAAGGTGCCGGGCAATATCTATACCCGCATCACCAACCCCACCAACGCGGTGCTGGAAGAGCGCCTCGCCGCGCTGGAAGGCGGCGTCGGCGCGCTGGCGGTCGCTTCGGGGATGGCTGCGACCACCTATGCCATCCAGACCATTGCCGAAGCCGGCGACAATGTGATTTCCACTTCGACCCTGTATGGTGGCACCCAGAACCTTTTCGCTTACTCCCTGCCGCAACTCGGCATCGATGTGCGCTTTGCCGACTACCGCGAGCCGGAGAGCTTCGCCCGCCTGATCGACGCCCGCACCAAGGCGATCTATTGCGAATCCATCGGCAACCCGCTTGGCAACATCACCGATTTCGAGCGCCTGGCCGCCGTCGCCCATCAGGCTGGCGTGCCGCTGATCGTCGACAACACCGTGCCTTCGCCTTATTTGTGCCGCCCCTTCGAGCATGGCGCGGATATCGTGGTGCATTCGCTCACCAAGTATCTTGGCGGCCACGGCAATTCGATCGGCGGCATCATCGTCGATGCCGGCAAATTCCCCTGGGCCGAACACAAGGCGCGTTTCCGCCGCCTCAACGAGCCGGATCCCGCCTATCACGGCGTGGTCTACACCGAGGCCCTCGGTGCCGCCGCCTATATCGGCCGCGCCCGCGTGGTGCCGCTCAGGAGCCAGGGCGCGGCGTTGTCGCCGTTCAACGCTTTCCTGATCCTGCAAGGGGTGGAGACCTTGCCCCTGCGCATGGATCGCATCTGCGACAACGCGCTCGCGGTCGCGCAATTCCTGCGTGGCCACGCCAAGGTGTCGTGGGTCAATTACGCTGGTCTGCCCGACCACGCCGATCACCCCTTGGTGCAAAAATACCTGGGGGGCCGCGCTTCGGGCATTTTGAGCTTCGGCGTCAAGGGCGGCGTCGAAGGCGGCACACGTTTCCAGGATGCGCTCAAGCTCATCACCCGGCTGGTCAACATTGGCGACGCCAAGTCGCTCGCCTGCCACCCGGCCTCCACCACGCACCGCCAGCTCAGCGCTGCGGAACTGGAAAAAGCGGGCGTGTCGCCCGACATGGTGCGGCTCTCCGTCGGCATCGAGCACATCGACGATATCCTCGCCGATCTCGATCAAGCGTTGGCGGCGGTTTGAAAAGAAGGGGACGGTTTGAAATCGGAGCAGATCTGTTCCCCTGACGTCTGTTTCCCGATTCCCGATTGTCGAGTGTGAAGGATGTCCAAGGCAAAATCCGCTTATGTGTGCAGTGCGTGCGGCGCGCAGTTGCCGCGCTGGCAGGGGCAGTGTCCGCAGTGTTCGGCCTGGAATACGCTGGTCGAGACCGTGATGGAGCGCGGGCCGGGGCGGCGGCTTGGGGTGGCGGGCGCGGCGGCGCGGATGCAGATGCTGGCGGCGCTCGAAGCGCGCGAGGAACCGCGCATTCCGAGCGGCATCGATGAGTTCGACCGCGTGCTGGGCGGCGGCCTGGTCGCGGGCGGGGTAGTGCTGATCGGCGGCGACCCCGGCATCGGTAAATCGACCTTGCTGTTGCAGGCTCTTTGCCGACTGGCGGACACCTATCCGGTCGTCTATGTGAGCGGGGAAGAATCCGGCGAGCAGGTCGCCCTGCGCGCCCAGCGCCTGCAATTGACGCCGGGCAGCTTGTGGCTGCTTACCGAAATCAATCTGGAACGCATCCTCGACAGCTTGCGCGAGACCGCGCCGCGCGTCGCCGTCATCGATTCGATCCAGACCTTGTATTCGGAAAACCTGCAATCGGCGCCCGGTTCGGTCGGGCAGGTGCGCGAGTGCGCGGCGCAACTCACGCGCCACGCCAAGCAAAGCGGCACCACCTTGATTCTCGTTGGTCATGTCACCAAGGACGGCGCGCTCGCGGGGCCGCGGGTGCTCGAACACATCGTCGATACGGTGCTCTATTTCGAGGGGGATACCCAATCCAGTTTTCGTCTGATCCGCGCGTTCAAGAACCGTTTTGGCGCGGTCAACGAACTGGGGGTGTTCGCGATGACCGAGCGTGGCCTCAAGGGCGTCTCCAACCCGTCGGCGCTGTTCCTGTCGCAGCATGCCGCCGCCGTCGCCGGCAGTTGCGTGCTCGTCACCCAGGAGGGCACCCGCCCGCTGCTGGTCGAAATCCAGGCCCTCGTCGATAGCGCCCAAAGCCCCAATCCGCGCCGCCTCTCCGTCGGGCTGGAGCCGACCCGGCTGGCGATGCTGCTGGCGGTCGCGCACCGCCATGCCGGTATCGCCTGTTTCGACCAGGATGTGTTCGTCAACGCGGTCGGCGGGGTCAAGATCGCCGAACCCGCCGCCGATCTGGCCATCCTGCTGGCGGTGGCTTCCTCGCTGCGCGACCGGCCCTTGCCGGACGGCCTTGCCGTGTTCGGCGAGGTGGGTCTTGCCGGAGAAATACGTCCCGCGCCGCGCGGGCAAGAGCGTCTGCGGGAAGCCGCCAAGCTCGGCTTCAAGTCCGCCATCGTGCCGCGCGCCAATTTGCCGCGCCAGCCTATTGCCGGTATCGATATCCGCGGCGTCGACCGTATCGACCAGGCCTTGGAATTGGCGAGAGAGGCGGGCTGAACAGGGTTGCAAGCCATGGGCCGAATTGACGTTGGCGCGTCATTTCGATCAGCCGGGCGTTTTGTTGGGCTTTTCATCTCGTGAAGTATCCACGGTTGCAGTGGAGTGGGCGAGATAAACTGGCTGAACATGGTGATGGCCGCAAGCCATGGGCCGAATTGGCGTTGGCGCGTCATTTCGATTAGCTGGGCGGTTTTGTTGGGCTTTTCATCTCGTGAAGTATCCACGGTTGTAGTGGAGTGGGCGAGATAAACTGGCTGAACATGGTGATGACCGCAGGCCATGGGCCGAATTGGCGTTGGCGCGTCATTTCGATCATCCGGGTTGTTTTGTTGGGTTTTTCATCTCGTGAAATATCACCGGTTGACGTGTATTGGATAGAAGAAGACCTTGTATTTGATGTGAGGGGTGGTTAGACTCAGCCCCCACTCATGAACTGGTTGTCTGGGAATGACGTGGAATGGAACACGCAGCATATGTGTGTGGCTGATTGCCCATTGCGAGCAGTGGATTTTTCTGCGTTCCGGATTTGCCTGCGGACCGTTTTGCCTGATATGTTCGACGAATGTCAGTGGGTAAGGTAAAGGGGCTATTGGAAATAGAAGAGCTATTTCCTGATCGGCATGGGGGAGGGGACTCATTGCCTTTGGAAGCGCTTTCGCGCGTGCGTTCGTTTCCACGGGGAGTGAATAAAAATAATGTCGAATCAGATCGAGGTGATGATGGACAAATGTGTCCATGAGCGCGGGCGTCGCGGCTTGCGCGAAAATCATGCGGGTGTACCCGGTTTGTCCAGGGGAAGCGCGTTTTCCTGTTCGAGGAAGGTGCGCGCCCTCTTTTGCGCCGCCCTGTTGTTGGGGGGCTTCGAGGTCATGGCGCAGGGCATGAGCCATGAGCCGATCAAGCCCTTGCCGCCCAATCCGGCACTTGATCCCGTCAAGGTGGAATTGGGGCGCGAATTGTTCAATGACCCGCGCTTTTCGGACGATGGCAAGGTTTCCTGTGCGTCCTGCCATGTGGTCCAGCAGGGTGGGGCGGATGCCGGCAAACGTTTTTCGGTTGGTGTTCGCGGCCAGGGGGGTGAGGTCAATGCGCCTTCCGTTTTGACTTCCGCATATAACTTCCGCCAGTTCTGGGATGGACGTTCCGCCAGCCTGGAAGATCAGATCACGCATGTGCTCGCCAATCCGCTGGAGTTTGCTTCAAGCTGGGACGAGGTCATCGAGCGCCTGTCGCGGGATGCGCAATTCGTTGCCCGGCTCCAGGCGGCTTATGGCGAAAAGCCGTCGCAGCGTAATTTGAGCGACGCGATCGCGGTTTATCAACGCTCATTGCCGGAGGCGTCGCGTTTCGATCATTATCTGCGTGGCGATATCGGCGCCATTACCGCCGAGGAGCGCACGGGGTATGAAAAATTCAAATCCTATGGTTGCGTCGCCTGTCACCAGGGGGTGAATGTCGGCGGCAACATGTTCCAGCGCCTGGGGGCGCTGGGCAATTATTTTGCCGATCGCGGCACGCCGGAAACCCGGATCGACCAGGGACGTTTCAATGTGACCGGCCGGGAAATGGACCGTTATGTCTTCAAGGTGCCGAGTTTGCGCAACGTGGCCTTGACCGCGCCGTATTTCCATGACGGTTCCGCGGCTACGTTGGAAGACGCGGTGCAGGTCATGTTCAAATACCAATTGGGCCGCAATGCGCCGGATGAGGATAAAGGCTTGATCGTGAAATTCCTGCGCACGCTGACGGCGCACTCGCTCGAAACCGTAAAGGAAGACAAACCGTGACATTCCAGGCAAAGCGCGCGTTCACCTGGTTACCCGGCAGTCTGATGGTCGTGTTCATGGTGGCCATATTGGTTTTCCTGGTGGTCAATAGCCGTGGCGTGGCGCCGCAGGCGCGGACTGAATTGCTTGCCGGACTGCTCAGCTTGCGCGAAATCAACGCGCGGCTGGATGTGGATATCCTGCGTTCGCGCAATGGGCTCAACAATGATTACGACCCGTTGCATGATGGGTTTTCCGCCATGCAGCAACGCAATGAAGAATTGGAACAGAGGGTGGCGAAGGCGAAAATCCTGGTTTCGGCAGAGCTGGAACGGCTGCGCGAAGCCATGGAGCGGAAATTCGCGGATATCGAGGATTTCAAGGCGGTCAATGCCATCCGTTTGAATTCGCTGCGTTATCTGCCGACGCTGGTCGACAATCTGGACCAACACCCCCAGGTGGATGCGGTGTTGCGGCTTCAAGCCAACAAGGCGACCAGCGGCATTTTCCGTTACAACCTGTTGGATGACGCGGCGGTGTCCGCGACCCGGCAGGAACTTGAAACGCTCACGCTGCATCTGGGCGATGATGACGCGCAGGATACGGAATTGGCGCAATTACTCCAGGGGTTTCGCATCCATGCCGAAACCATCCTGCGCCAGAACGAGCAGGAAACCGGATTGCTCGCCGGACTCGCGGCAATTCCGGTCGTCCAGCGCATCGACACGCTTCAGGAAGCGCTGGAAAGCGCTTTTGCCGCCAAGGAAAAGACGGCTGCCGCTTACCGTAATTTCCTCGCCTTCTATTCCGGTTTCCTGCTGCTTTTGCTGCTTTATATCGGCGCGCGCCTGGTGCGGACCTACCGGCAACTTGCCCGTGTCAACCGCGCCCTGAACGACGCCAACGAGACCTTGGAACATCGCGTGGAAGAGCGTACCCGCGATCTCAACAACGCGATCTCCGAACTCAAGGCCTCGGAGGCGCATCTCATCCAGTCGGAAAAAATGGCCTCGCTGGGGCAAATGGTCGCCGGGGTCGCGCACGAAATCAATACGCCGCTGGGCTACGTGCACGGCACGGTGGAATTCCTGCTGAATGTTTTCGGCAATACGATCGAACCTTGTTACATCAGGACGCGCGCCCTGGTGGAGGCGATGGGCCGCCGTCCGGGTGGACAGGAAGAAGACATTCGCCAGGATTACGCCGCCGCCGCCGCCGCGCTCGCGGCCACGGATGAAACGCTGTTGCCGGAAATCAGGACGGCGCTGAAAAACGGCCTTTACGGGCTGGACCAGATCAGCGAGATCGTCCTCAACCTCAAGAATTTCAGCCGCCTGGATCGTGGCCAGCATACCTTGTGGCAACTGGAAGACAGCATCGACAGCGCGCTGATGCTGGCCAAGAACCAGGTCAAATATCGCAAGGTCGTGAAGCACTATGGCAGGAATGTCCGCAAGGTGCCCTGCGCGCCATCGCAGATCAACCAGGTGATGCTGAACATCATCACCAACGCCGCGCAGGCGACGAGCGCGGAAGATGGCACGATCACCATCAGCACACGGATGAAGGGCGAAGACGCTGTCATCGTCAAGATATCCGATAATGGCATGGGTATCCCCGATGAGGTGGTCAGCCGGATTTTCGACCCCTTTTTCACCACCAAGGAAATCGGCAAGGGAACGGGGTTGGGGCTGTCGATCGCATACAAGATCATCGAGCAGCATCGTGGAAAGATACAAGTGTTTTCCAGACCGGGCGTGGGCACCGTGTTTTCCATCGAGTTGCCTGTGACGCCGCAGGAAGGCGAGAGCGCGGGCCGGGAAGAAGAGATGCTGCTGCTGGAGGACGATTGATTGCCTTGCTTCGAGCCTGGTTCATCCCTTTTCATTCCATTTCCACGGATCAGCCATGGCTTTGTCGCTTTCGCCTTGCTGCGCCATCGCCCTCGTTTTCGTGTCACCCATGACCTGGAAATGGAATCAATACCCCCGGTTTTCGGGCTCGGGGCGTTCGACCGCTGAGGTTTCTTACGATGAACGACACAACACAAACGGTTTCACATGAAAAGAGTTCTTTTGATCGGGCCACGGTGCTTCTGCTCGATGACGAAGTGCGCATCGTGGAGACCCTGCGGCTCATCTTGCGTCCCCATTACAATGTATTGACCGCGATCAATGGCATGACCGCCCTGGAAATACTCCAGAGCAACACGGTGCATGTGATCATCAGCGATCAGCGCATGCCGCAGATGACCGGGGTGGAATTCCTGCGCAGGGCGCGGGTCGTCTCACCGGCGAGCGTGCGTATCCTGCTCACTGGATTTTCCGATTTGCAGGCCATCATCGATTCCATCAACGATGGCGAAGTTTTTCGTTTCCTGAACAAGCCCTGGAGCAATACCGAACTCCTGTCCGTCGTCCAGGAGGCGGTGGAGGTGGCGCGCCAACTGGACGGGGCGCCGGTGGTCAAGGCGTCGTTGGCCGATCTGGCGAAATTCAGCCATCGGGATGAAGAAAAACTGTCCGCCTCCGACCTCTGTACCACGGGGGTCGTGCTCGTCAAGACCTCCAATGCCACGCTCTTCGAGCAGATCAAGCGCACCCAGCCGCAATCCGTCGTGGTGCTCCACGCGTCAACGCTGGATGATGCGTTGGACATGTTCACGCAGCAGCGCGTGACGGTATTCATCGCTCATTTCGAGAGCGTGGACGCCGCGCGCGAAGAAGCGTTGGCGTTCAAGCTGCTCAAGCGCGACATGCCCGCGCTCCTGACCATTGCCCTCATGCACAATGCCGATGCCAACGAGATCATTGCCCTGATCAACCAAGGGCGCTTGTTCCGCTTCGGCACCTTGCCCTGCAAGGCCGGGCAAGTCGGCTTTTTCATCCAGAGCGCCTTGCGCCAGTCGCTGGCCATCTCCGCCACGCCCCAACTTCTGGGAATCCAGCGCGCCGAGGCCGTCGATATGCGTGAAGAAGGACAAAAGGCGCGGCTTTTCGCGCGCATCGGTTCCATTTGCAAACGCTGGTTGGGGGCGGCGGCGTGATGGTCAATTTCCCGTGGCGGTGGTGGCGGTGGCCGCCGCGGCCGCCGCATCCAGCGGCAGGAACTGGAGCAGTTGTCCTCCCGCAAGACTCTGTATGTAGCCGATGATGGTGCGGCGGTATTTTTCGTCGACCACCGCCGCCAGGGTATCGAGCCTGCCGATGATCTTGCCATGCTCCCGCTCGAAGGAAAGATTGCGTCCCGCGCTGGAAATCTCGTTGGAGAGCAACAGCGGCTGCTCCGTTTCATCCCGGCGTTCGGATAACAGCCATGCGGCCACCATCGTGTTGTGCGCCGCGTTCGCTACCCGTTGGGCATCGAGGCCATGCACCAGCGACAGGTTCAGGTGTCCGCCCCACGCATCCACCAGCATCGACCCCAGGCCATAGATGTAAGCGCCGGCGCGGTCGCCCTCGAATTCGGGCGACAGCGCGCGGCGGATGGCCTCCGTCCCCCGCGCATCGCCCAGGTTGGCGAGCGGCTGTCCTTCCCGGATCGCCGTCATCACCTCGACGCGCGCCGCCTCCAGATTGGGCTGCATGCGCCTTTTCCACATCGCCGGATTGCGGCGGTAGAGCTTTTCCAGCAGGATCTCCAGGCCATCAAGATTGTCCCGCATCACCAGGTTGGCAAAACGGTTGGTGTCGCTTTGCACCAGTTGCCCGGGCTCGAACGCCGCCGAATGCACCTCCCGCTGCGCGGGCTGCGACGAACATGCATTGAGTATGATGCACACCGGCACGCATAGCGCCGCAAGCGTGAGGTTTTTCCGTTTCATCATAAAACCGGCTCCAGGAAGAAAGGGGGCGGGGAAGGCGGGGATTTCATCCACGCGAAGTGCGGTGGGCATCGACGTGGCAATCCAGGCCAGGTGAATTTTACTGTACCCTGGCCGCTGTCCATCATTTCCTGAACAGCATGTCCACCACGCCGCATGACGCCCTCTTCAAGAAATTCCTCGGCCACCCCGACACCGCCCGGGACTTTCTCGATATCTATCTGCCCCCAACGCTGCGCGCGCTGTGCAAGCTCGACAGCCTGCGTCTGGAATCCGCTTCCTACATCGACCCCAAATTGCGCGCTGCCCATTCCGATGTGCTCTATTCGCTCGATACCACCTTGGGTGAGGGCTACATCTACTGCCTCATCGAACATCAGAGCACGCCCGAGCGCCTGATGGCCTTCCGCCTGATGCGCTACAGCCTTCTTGCCATGCAGAACCACCTCGACAAGGGCCATCAGGAATTGCCGCTGGTCATCCCGATCCTGTTCTACCACGGGCGGATCAGCCCTTATCCGTATGGCACATGCTGGCTGGACAACTTCACCCATCCCGCGCTGGCCCGCGAGCTTTACGGCAATCCATTCCTCCTGGTCGACGTGACCACCCTGGCGGACGATGAGATACTGGCGCACAAACGGATGGCGCTGCTCGAACTCATCCAGAAACACATCTGGCAACGGGACCTGCTGGAATTGGTGGAGCCGCTAGCCAGGTTGCTCTTGACCGGCGGAGCGACCGATGAACAGCGGGAAGCCTTGTTGAACTACATGCTGCAAACAGGTGACACCGCCGATCCCCAGGCATTCACGGAACGACTGGTGCAACACTTGCCCAATTACAAAGAGGACATCATGACCATCGCGGAAAGATTGGAACAAAAGGGACTGGAACGAGGACGTGTGGAAGGTCGCATGGAAGGACGTGCGGAAGGCGAAATGATGGTTCTTGCCCGCCTGTTGGCGCGTCGTTTCGGGCCGTTGCCGGATTGGACGTGGGATCGCCTGCGCCAGGCCGATGCCGCTCAACTGGAGAACTGGGCCGATGCCGTGCTGGATGCGGCCAGTTTGACGGGCGTGTTGGGCGCGCCGCCGAGTTTGCACTGAATTTCCTGCTTCCTGTACCCTGACATCTGTCCATCATTTCCTGAACAGCATGTCCACCACGCCGCATGACCACCCTGGCGGACGATGAGATACTGGCGCACAAACGGATCGCGCTGCTCGAACTCATCCAGAAACACATCTGGCAACGGGACCTGCTGGAATTGGTGGAGCCGCTGGCCAGGTTGCTCTTGACCGGCAGAGCGACCGATGAACAGCGGGAAGCCTTGTTGAACTACATGCTGCAAACAGGCGACACCGCCGATCCCCAGGCATTCACGGAACGACTGGTGCAACACTTGCCCAATTACAAAGAGGACATCATGACCATCGCGGAAAGATTGGAACAAAAGGGACTGGAGACCGGACTGAAACGAGGGCGTGTGGAAGGATTGGAGACTGGGCTGGAACGAGGACGCATGGAAGGCGAGATGATGGTTCTTGCCCGTCAGTTGGCGCGTCGTTTCGGACCGTTGCCGGATTGGGCGTGGGATCGCTTGCGCCAGGCCGATGCCACCCAACTGGAGAACTGGGCCGATGCCGTGCTGGATGCGGCCAGTTTGACGGGCGTGTTGGGCGCGCCGCCGAGTTTGCATTGAAGCGCACGACAAGAAGCGTAATGTCCATGCGCCGGGAAACGTGCGTACTGGCAAGCGCCGGATCGCGCTTCGTTGATCCGGCCAGGTTTACCCGCGATTTCCTGAAAGGGTTCGCTGCTGAAGCGTGTCATCTGCATTCAACCTGAATTCCTCGGTTGACTACGGAAAACATCGTAAATACTGATAAAAATCAGTAAGTTATCAAGAATTATGGACTTACCATCAGGTGAATCCATAACGCTCGGTAAGTTCTTGTTTTCTCGCTGTATTTGCTGTTTTCGTCATGGTCAACCGAGGAATTCAGGTGCAATAGCGTAACAATTCCCGCTTTCGAGTATCGGGAAATAGCGCGAATCATCATGGCTACACCAATCGACATTTCCGAACAGGCCGGCATCCGTTACCTGCACTTCGGCTCCGCATGGATTCAGGGCGCGATGCGCATCACCACGCCCGACGCGCTCGAACTGGACTATACCCGCGAGATGATGGCGGGGTTGTTGCTGCGCGACGGACTCAACAGCGATGGCGGCGCATGGCCGCGCCGGGTGTTGATCGTTGGCTTGGGAACGGCGTCGCTGGTCAAGTTCCTCCATCGCCATTGTCCTTGGGCCAGGATGGAGGTCGTGGAAATCGAGCCCGCCGTGCTTACGGTCGCGCGCCAGTTCTTCTGTCTGCCCGCGGAAAGCGAACGCTTGCGCGTCTGTCTCGGCGATGGCGTGCGGCATGTGCTGGAGAGCCGGGAATACTATGACTATGTGCTGGTCGATGGCTATGATCGCCAAGCGCGCGCGGGAGGGCTCGATACCCAGCCCTTCCACCAGGCCGTGCGTGCGCGGCTCAGTGAAGAGGGGCTGGCGGTCTATAACCTCCTGGGCGGTTCGAAAACCTGCGGGGCAAGCATGGAACGCATCCTGACCGCTTATGACGCGCGCGCGTTCATCCTCCCGCCCTGCGAGGGCGGCAACATCGTTGCCTTCGCCGCCGAGGGCGCGCCGGTTTCGCGTCCGATCGCCGAATTGCGCACGCGGGCCGCGATTCTCAAGGCGCAGACCGGCCTCGACCTGCTGCCCACCCTCGGCCGCATCGAAGCCGCCGGTTCCGTGCCCGGCGCCACACTGCTCATCTGAATGTGCGCGGAGCATTCATCTTGTTGTCACCGTGTTGTCACAAATCCTGTCTAGAGTCGCATTCGTTTTCAACGACGAGTGGAGAAGTAGATGAAACCGGGATTTGATTTACGCCACATGGCGATGACGGCTTGTTTGGCGGTGGCCGCATCGGGGGCATGGGCACAAACCGACGTAACCGGCGCGGGGGCGAGTTTTCCCGCGCCGCTCTATACCAAATGGGCGGCGCAATACCATCAGACGACCGGCAACCGCATCAATTACCAATCGGTCGGTTCCAGCGCGGGATTGAAGCAGGTCGAAGCGAAGACGGTGGATTTCGGCGCTTCCGACGCGCCGCTGACCGACGCGGAGCTGCAAGGCAAGGGCTTGGCGCAGTTCCCGACCGTGGTCGGCGGCATCGTGCCGGTGGTCAATCTTGCCGGGATCAAGCCAGGCGCATTGCGGCTCACCGGCCAGGTATTGGGCGATATCTATCTGGGCAAGATCACGCGTTGGAACGATCCGGCGCTCGTGGCGCTCAATCCCGGTCTGGCGCTGCCGGATGAGGCCATCGCCGTGGTGCGACGCGCCGATGGTTCGGGGACGAGTTTCGCCTTCACGCATTATTTGAGCGCAGTCAATGCCGAATGGAAGGAACGGGTCGGCACGGGGACGGCGGTCAATTGGCCGACCGGGTTGGGCGGCAAGGGCAATGAAGGCGTCGCGGCTTTCGTCAAGCGGCTCGCTGGGGCGATCGGTTATGTCGAGTTCGCCTATGCGCACCGCAATGGTTTGTCTCACGCGCAGTTGCAGAACGGTTCGGGCAATTTCGTCCAGCCTTCGCAGGCGAGTTTCAAGGCCGCCGCGTTGGGTGCGGACTGGAAGAAAAGTTTTTATCAGATCTTGACCAACCAGCCGGGCGCGGATGCGTGGCCGATCACTTCCGCGACCTTCATCCTGATGCACAAGACGCAGGACAAACCCGCGCAGGCGGCCGCCTCCCTGGCGTTTTTCTCATGGGCCTACCGCAACGGCGACGCGCTGGCCGAGGATCTCGATTACGTGCCCATGCCGGAAGAGGTCAAGACGGTCATCGTGGATTCGTGGCGGAAGATCGTCGATACTGCGGGCAAACCGATCAACGTGCGTTGAAATACGGAAAAGAGGAGACACTGCCCGTCGCCGCGATGCCGGATGCGACGGGCTTTTTTCGACCATGACTCTTAGCCCATGAATCAGCCCATGTCCATTTCCGCCATGCCCATTCCGACGAAGCGCCGCAGCCTGCTGTCGAACGCCATGACCGATCGCCTGTTCGGCGCTCTGGCGTGCAGTGCGGCCTTGCTGACGCTGGCCTCGCTCGTGGGGATCATTCTTTCCCTCATCATCGGCGCGTGGCCCGCCATCCGCGCTTTCGGCCCCGGTTTTCTGGTTCATAACGCCTGGGATCCGGTGCAGGAAGACTTCGGCGGTCTGGTGATGATCTACGGCACGCTGATGACATCGCTCATCGCGCTCCTGATCGCCACGCCGGTCAGCTTCGGCATCGCGCTGTTCCTCACCGAACTGGCCCCGGCATGGCTGAAGCGCCCGCTGGGGACGGCCATCGAACTGCTGGCCGCTGTACCCTCCATCGTCTATGGCATGTGGGGGCTGATGGTGTTCGGCCCGGTGCTGGCGCGTTACGTGCAGCAACCCCTGCAATCCTGGCTGGGCGGCACGCCCATGTTCGGGGCGCTGGTCTCCGGCCCGCCGGTGGGCATCGGCATCCTGTCGGCGGGGATCATTCTTTCCATCATGATCATTCCCTTCATCGCCTCGGTGATGCGCGACGTTTT
>JAITCV010000129.1 GCA_031282905.1 Azoarcus sp.
TCGTTCATGAAGGCGGGCGATTTCTATCACGGCGAAAAATCGCTCACCCTCGACCGCGCCCGCGACGTGAAGATGGAATTGGTCACCCAAAGCGGCAAGACGCTCCTCCTCAAGCCCAAGGTGTCGCTGCTCGCAGGCGAGATCATCGATTCCATGTTCATGAGCAAGAAGGCGCTGTGCGAATTCTACGAAGAACAGATGAATGACGCCCGCGAAGCTGGCGTGCTGTTTTCGCTGCACGTCAAGGCGACGATGATGAAGATCTCACATCCCATCGTCTTTGGCCACTGCGTCCGTATCTACTACAAGGAAGCCTTCGCCAAGCACGCGCGGCTCTTCAAGGAGCTGGGCGTCAACGTGAACAACGGCATGGCCGATCTCGAAGAAAAAATCGCCACCCTGCCAGGGTCGCTGCGCGACGAAGTCATTCGCGACCTGCACGCCTGCCACGAACTGCGCCCCGATCTGGCGATGGTGGATTCGGCCAGGGGCATCAGCAACTTCCATTCGCCCAACGACGTCATCGTCGATGCCTCC
Source organism: Azoarcus sp. (assembly GCA_031282905.1). Lineage (GTDB taxonomy): Bacteria > Pseudomonadota > Gammaproteobacteria > Burkholderiales > Rhodocyclaceae > WRNU01. The sequence goes on from JAITCV010000129.1 coordinate 538, forward strand.
ATGCCGGCGATGATCCGCAACGGCGGCAAGATGTGGGGCGCGGACGGCAAGCAGCGCGATGTCAAAGCCGTGATGCCGGAATCCACCTTCGCCCGCATCTACCAGGAGATGATCAACTTCTGCAAGACCAACGGCAATTTCGATCCGCGCACCATGGGCAGCGTGCCCAATGTCGGGTTGATGGCGCAGCAGGCCGAGGAATACGGCTCGCATGACAAGACCTTCGAGATTCCCGAGAACGGCGTCGCCAACATCGTCGATCTGGCCAGCGGCGAAGTGCTGCTCTCCCAGAACGTGGAAGAAGGCGACATCTGGCGCATGTGCCAAGCCAAGGATGCCGCCATCCGCGACTGGGTGAAACTCGCCGTCAACCGCGCCCGCGCCTCCGGTATGACAGCGGTGTTCTGGCTCGACCGTTACCGCCCGCACGAAGCCGAACTCATCAAGAAGGTCAACACCTATCTTGCCGAGCATGACACCACGGGTCTGGATATCCGCATCCTGTCGCAGGTCCGGGCCATGCGTTACACCCTGGAGCGCGTCGTGCGCGGCGTCAGCACCATCGCCGTCACCGGCAACATCCTGCGCGATTACCTCACCGACCTGTTCCCCATCATGGAGTTGGGCACCAGCGCCAAGATGCTCTCCATCGTGCCGCTGATGGCGGGTGGCGGCATGTACGAAACCGGCGCGGGCGGTTCCGCCCCCAAGCATGTGCAGCAACTCACCGAAGAAAACCACCTGCGCTGGGATTCGCTCGGCGAATTCCTTGCGCTCGCGGTCTCGCTCGAAGACCTGGGGATCAAGACCGGCAATGCCCGCGCCAAGATCCTCGCCAGGACGCTTGATGAAGCCACCGGCAAGCTGCTCGACGAAGACAAATCGCCTTCGCGCCGCACGGGCGAGCTGGATAACCGGGGCAGCCAGTTCTATCTGGCGCTCTATTGGGCGCAGGCGCTCGCCGCCCAGAGCGAGGACAAGGAACTCGCCGCCCATTTTGCGCCGCTGGCCAAACGGCTGGCCGAAAAGGAAAATGACATCGTCGCCGAATTCAAGGCGGTGCAGGGCAAACCCGCCGACCTGGGCGGCTATTATCGCGTCGATGCGGAAAAATGCACGGCGATAATGAGGCCCAGCGCGACGTTCAACGCGGCGCTGGCGGGAGTCTGAATCCAGGGGAACAGAAAGACAGAGGACAGAGTCGAGGATGACCGGCTTCGCCGCTTATCCAATCGGTTTGCCGACATCTGTTCTCTGTCCCCGGGATTGCCACGCCCCCTTGGGGAAAGCCGAATAAATCGTCATCTCGGCGGGTCTGAGACGTAAGCCATTGATTTTTATGAATAAAAACATCCGTGAGATGAGAAACCCCGATGTTTCCCTGGAGGCATGATGTCGGCTTTCCCTGTTTTCCTGTCGGTTGTCTACGTTGTCCGCAACCAGAGCACGCGGCTCGATGGCATCTTGCGCGCGGCTTCTTCGTTGCTGGCGACTCTGGTGAGCGATCATGAATTGATCGTGGTCGATAACGCCTCGGATGACGATAGTGTCGCGGCGCTGAAAGGGCTGACCGGCAAGGGCGGATTGCCCAATTTGCAAGTCTACGCGCTGACCACGGAAGTCGACGCGGATGTCGCGTTCTGGGTGGGGTTGGAGAATGCGCTGGGGGATTTCGTCGCGGTTCTCGACCCCTTGGTCGACGACGTGAATTTCGTGGCGGAAATGCTCGACAAGGCCATGCAGGGCGCGGACGTGGTGTTTGCCCGCAACCAACAGGAACCACGACAGGATCTTGTTTATCGTTACGCCGCCACGATTTTCGACGGGCTGTACAAAGCCTGCAATGGCGTTCATCTTCACAAGGAAGTGCCGCAATATCGTTTGTTGAGCAAGCGGGTGGTCAATTTCATTCTCCAGCATCCTCAACCCGCGATTACCTACCGCCATTTATCCGCCACGGCAGGTTTCAGCCGCGTCAATCTGGATTACAGCGCCAAGCCGCTGGTGGATAACCAGGAGAAAAGCCTGGGGGAAAGCATCAACCGGGGTTTGCGTCTTCTGGTGTCTACGACGCGGGTGCCGATGCGGGTGGTGACTTTCCTGTCCTTGTTCGGCGCGGGAGCAAATTTACTTTATTCGCTCTACGTGGTGGCCGTCGCCTTGTTCAAGGAGGATGTCGCTGCGGGCTGGGTCAGTTTGTCCTTGCAGCAATCCGGGATGTTCTTCCTGATTTCACTGGTATTGTTCGTGCTGGGTGAATATATCCTGCATATGGCCAGCCTCTCGAACGACGGGCCGCTTTATCATGTCGGGCAGGAATTCACCAGTGAACATATCACTCGGCGGGAAAAGCTCAATATCGAGGAAATGCGGTGAGTATGCGGGAAATCCTCCCCGACCATTTCGATGCGCTGGTGATTGGCGGTGGTTTCTATGGCGCGGCGATTGCGATTTACCTGGTTGAGCAGCGTGGTCTACGGCGGGTGCTGTTGGTCGAAAAAGAAGCGCGGCTGTTGACGCGCGCTTCATACAACAATCAAGCTCGTGTACATAATGGCTATCATTATCCGCGCAGTTTTACCACGGCATTCAGGAGCCGGGTGAATTTCCCGCGATTTCTCCACGACTGGCCCCAGGCGATCAAACGGGATTTCACCAAGTTATACGCCATTGCCCGCAACAACTCGAAAGTGACCGCGAGACAGTTTCGGCGTTTTTGTGCTGAAATCGGCGCGAGTCTTCATCCGGCCGACGCATCCCTGCGCGCCTTGTTCGAACCCCGGCTGATCGAAGATGTCTTTCTTGCCGAGGAATGTGTGTTCGATGCCACCGTGCTGGCCCGGTGGGCCGAAACCGGCCTGGCGCAAAGCGGCGTCCAGGTTCGGCTCGACACCCGGGTACAGACTGTCACCGCTGGAAACGACGGGCTGGCGGTGACGATGAGTCACCGCGATACCGCCACGGAAACCTGTGTTTGCCGTTATGTGTTCAATTGCACCTATAGCGGGCTGAACCAGTTGAGCGGCGATTTCAACGGTACGCAAACCGGGCTCAAACATGAACTCACCGAAATGGCCTTGATGGAAATGCCTGCTGTCCTGAAGGATTTGGGCGTGACGGTAATGGATGGCCCGTTTTTTTCGATGATGCCATTTCCGGCTCGCGGTTTGCATACACTCTCCCATGTCCGCTATACTCCGCATTTCAGTTGGCAGGACGAAAGAGGCGTGGATCCATATCGGAAACTTGCCGAATATGGATGCGCCAGCCGCGTTGAACGTATGCGGCGCGATGTCGGGCGCTATCTGCCCGCGGTGTTGAATGCGCGTCATGTAGACTCCTTGTTCGAGATCAAGACCGTGTTGGTCAAGAGCGAAGGCGATGATGGACGCCCCATTTTGTTCGAAAAGCATCCGGAAGCGCCCGGATTTTTTTCGGTGCTGGGTGGCAAGATAGACAATATCTATGATGTGCTGACCCGGCTGGACGAGGAAAGCCTTGCAGCCGAGGAGGAATGTTAATGCAAAATGCTTTGATTGGTTATTCTGGATTCGTGGGAGAAAGTTTGCTCAGGCAGACCCGGTTCGAGGCGCTGTATCGCTCGAACAATATCCATGAGATCGATGGGCGTAGATTCGATACCGTGGTCTGCGCCGGCGCGCCCGCGCAGAAATGGATTGCGAATCGTGATCCAGAAGCGGACCGGCAAAAAATCGAAGGCTTGATTGCCCAACTGCAAAGCATGCGCTGTTCAACCTTTGTGCTCATCAGTACGGTGGATGTATTCAAGAATCCCGCGGAGGTCGATGAGGATTCCCTGGTCGAGGAAAGCGGACTTCATGCCTATGGTTTGCACCGGCGGCGGCTGGAAAAATTTGTCGAAGCGAATTTCGACCGTTTCCTGATCGTGCGCCTGCCCGGCTTGGTTGGCCCGGGATTGCGCAAGAACGTTATTTTCGATTTGCTCAACAACAACAATCTCGACGCCATCGAAAGCCGGAGCGTCTTCCAGTTCTATCCGATGGTGAATCTGTGGCCGGATATCCAGATCGCGTTGCGGGGCGGATTGCCGCTCATCCACCTCACCGCCGCGCCGGTCAGCGTGGCGGAGGTCGCGCGCGCGGGTTTTGGCCATGCATTCGAACAGCAATTGTTCGGCATGCCCGCGCGTTATGACCTGCGCACGCGCCACGCTTCGCTGTTCAACGCCGATGGCCCCTATCAATACAGCGCGCGGGAAACCCTGTTGACCATACGCGCCTATGCCCAATCCGAACCGCGCACGATCAAGACCGGGCAAGGATCGCGTTCATGAGGCTGGCGATTTCGAACATTGCCTGGGACGTGGCCGAGGACGAAGCCGTTGCCCGCCTGCTGGCGCGCCATGAGGTCGACGCGATCGATGTGGCACCCGGCAAGTATTTTCCCGATCCCGCCCAGGCGGATGCCCAGGCCATCGCCCGGGTCAAAGCCTGGTGGGCGGACCGGGGCATCGAAATCACCGGCATGCAGTCCTTGTTGTTCGGCACGACCGGCCTGAACCTGTTCGGCGCGGCGGCGGCAAGGCAAGCCATACTCGACCGTCTGGCCGCGGTATGCCGGGTGGGCGCGGGGCTGGGCGCGCGGTGGCTGGTGTTCGGTTCGCCGAAAAACCGCGACCGCGCTGGCCTCACCGATGAGGAAACGCTCAATCAGGCAACGGCTTTTTTCCGCCGCCTGGGGGCGATCGCGCAAGGGCAGGGCGTGACGATCTGCCTGGAGCCCAATCCGCCTTGTTACGGCGCGAATTTCATGACCACCAGCCTGGAGACCGTGGATGTCGTCGAACGGGTCGATCATCCCGCGATCGGCATGCAGTTCGACACCGGCGCCTTGACCCTCCAGCACGAAGACCCCGTCGCGGTGCTGGCCCGCTGCGCTTCCCGGATTGCCCACATCCATGCCAGCGAGCCGGACCTGCTTCCCTTGGGGGACGGCGCGAGCGCGCATGTCGCCATCGCCGCCGCCGTGCGTGCGCATCTTCCCCATCACACGGTCACCATCGAAATGCTGGCGACCACCGGCGAACCTCACCTGGATTCAATTGCGCGCGCGCTCAAGGTCGCGTCGACGTTTTACCGCGATGCGGGGAACGCGCCATGAAATGGCTCATCCTGATCCTGGGCATCGCCGCGAACGCCTCGGCCAGCGTATTGGTCAAACTGGCGATGATGCCGCCGCGCCGTTTTCCTTCGCTCGCCGAACCGCTGGCAGCGCTCTCCAACTGGCCATTCTGGCTGGGGCTGGGACTTTATGGCGCGGCCTTCCTGCTCTATGCCGCCGCGCTCGCCCGCCTGCCCCTGAATGTGGCGCATCCCGTGCTGACTTCCGGCGCGGTCGCTACCGTTGCCGCGCTCTCCATCCTGGTTTTTCACGAAGCCTTCTACTGGACGACCGTCGTGGGCATCCTGCTGGTCATCATGGGCGTGGCGTTGATCACGGTAAAGGTCACGTAGGTCTCAAAGAACAGGTGACAGAAAACAGCATTTTACCGACGGTTTGATCGCTTCCTTGACATTATTTCGCTTTTAAGCGAAAATGGCGCGTATTCAAGATTTTGTTTTGATAAAAGGAAAGAGGAATGCCATTTGAGATAAGACATTACGTCACTGATGATGACTGCGACGTGTTTGCGAGCTGGCGCGACAAAGTGAAGGCCAACAAGACGAAGATTGCCATCGACCGGTGCATTAACCGCGTCGAGCTTGGCAACTTCGGCGACCACAAGTCATGCAGGGAAGGTGTGTGGGAGCTTCGTATCGACGTCGGACCGGGCTACCGCATCTATTACGCGTTGGTCGGGCAAACCGTGGTCTTGTTGCTTTGCGGCGGCATCAAGCGTTCACAGGACAAGGATATATCGAGAGCGTGCGAATACTGGAAGGACTGGCAACGCAAACAGGAGTAAGCGATGAAAGATCGAGCACATGACGATGCAATGGCTGAAGTTTTCCGCAAAGATCCAGCCTATGCGGTTGAGCTTCTGAACAGCATCCTTGAAGACAGCGACCAGGGCGAGTTGCTGATTGCGCTTCGTCAGATGACGAAGGCGTTCGGTGGCATGTCGAAGGTGGCCGAGAAGGCGCAGCTCAACGGCACGCACATCTACCGCACGCTATCCGGCAAGGGCAACCCGGAGATTCGCAGCCTGTCGGCGATTCTCAAGACGATGGGCTTGCGCTTGGCCGTGCAGCCCATTCCGGCCGCAAAGTTTCAATGATAAATAAGCGTAGATGGGGTGTTCGCCTCGTACCGTAGGGCGGCGAACCTCGTTCAAGCGGACGGCAGATTGCCGCCATACGATGCCGTCTAACCTCGTTCAAAGAAAGATGAGTCATTCCATTTTGAATATTTCACCCGAGCAACGCGCCCGGTGGCAGGTGCCGACGTTCGATGCTCCGCTTTGGGCGGGCCGCATGCGGGATTATTGTGTCGTCATCCCTGTGATCAACGAGGGCGAGCGCATCCGCAGCCTGCTGCAAAAAATGGCCGCGCTCGATATCGCCGCCGTGGCCGACATCCTGATCGTGGATGGCGGCAGCACGGATGGCTCGCTGGCCGTGGATGCGCTCCAGGTCCTCGGGGTGCGCGGTCTGCTGGTCAAGACCGCGCCGGGCAAACTGAGCGCGCAATTGCGCTGTGCATATGCGTTCGCGCTCGATCATGGCTATGAAGGAATCATCACCATCGATGGCAATGACAAGGATGACCCCGAAGCCATTCCCCGCTTCATCGCGGCGCTGGAGAGCGGGGTCGATTTCGTGCAGGCATCGCGTTTCATCAAGGGAGGAAGGGCGGAAAACACGCCGGGCATGCGCGATCTCGCCATCCGCTTCATTCATGCGCCCTGCCTGAGCCTGGCATCGGGCTTCAAATGGACGGACACGACCCAGGGTTTTCGCGCCTACAGCCGGAAAATGCTGCTCGACCCCGCCATTGCACCTTTCCGCGACGTATTCATGGGCTATGAATTGCTCGCTTATCTATCCTGCCGCGCGCCACGTCTCGGTTATCGTTGCATCGAATTGCCCACCATCCGGCGTTATCCCGTCGGCAAGGTGCCGACCAAGATCGACGGCTTTCGGGGCAATGTCGTCATGTTGGCGGTATTGGTCAAGGCGTGTTTGGGCGGATATACGGCAACAAAAGTCGAAGATGATTCAAACCGCCATGCCGAATGAAACGGCAGAAAAAAGCGTGCGCCTGGATATGCGACGAACCGAAATATACGGCAAGATCGCGATCTGCCTTCTTGCCATCCTGGGGTTTGCCTTCATCGTGCGCGCCAGTTATCCCGGCTATATGCACGCGGATAACGTATATCAGTTCGAACAGATCTATCTTGGGCGCTATTATGATTGGCAACCGCCTTTCATCGTTGCGCTCTGGATGGGATTGATGAAAATCTTCCCGGCCCAGGCAGGCATCCTGATATTGAACAATCTGCTGATCTGGGGCGCACTGACGGTCTGTGCCTTTGTCATCCGCCGCCGCGTGGGAGCCTGGGCCTTGCTGGTGTTCGCGCTGCCGTTCATGCCCGGCATGCTCAATCTGCTGGGACATGTCAACCGGGATATCATGCTTGTCGCCTGGATGATGGCCGCGTTCTCATGCGCGTTCCTGGCCAATGGCGAGAACATCGGCGGCGGCAAGCGGCTCATGTTGCGGATATTGACCGGCCTGTTTGCGATCGCGGCTTTCCTGGTACGGGGAAACGTCGTTTTTGCGCTGGCCCCCTTGCTGCTTTATGCCTATTTCCGCCTGGGATGGGTGCGCAATTTGTTGACATGCGCGCTGCTGGTGGTGGTGATGCCGGTCACGCAAAATGCTCTTGACCGTTTGATGGAAGTCACGCCCACTTATCCGGGGAGCAGCATCAAGGTCATGCATTTGGAGGCCTTGTCTTATTTTGCGGGCAAGAATCTCTTTCCCGGCAAATGGGACGAAATCGAAACACGCTGGATTGTCGAAGGCTGCTATACCCCGACCCAGTTCGATCCGTTGGCGATTTTCAGCAAAACGGATTGCAGCATCGTGCAGGCGAATCTGGATCAACAGGGTCTGTGGGGCTCGCATGTATTGACAAAAGCGTGGCTGTCGGCGCTGGTGGACAATCCGCTGGGCGCCTATGCCGCGATGGCGGCGGCTTTTCGCCAGGCCATGCGTGAACCCTATGCACTGCTGATCCTGGAGCCGCCCGCGCCCAGCACGGCGTTGAACGATCTGGGGATCGAACTGCGCCAACCCCATCCGCCTTATCGGATCACGACCGCGGCGGCACGCCAGTACATGCAATCCGGATTCAACCTGGTCTTGGGCAAGCCCATGATCTTTGCCGCCGCCTGCGTGGCGGCCATGGTATTGCTGCTCATCTTGCGCCTGGGGAAAACGCGCCTCGGCCTGTTCGCGCTCGCGCTGGCGGGGTCGGGAATGATCTATTTGCTGACCTATTTTCCGCTCACGGTTTCGTCGCATTTTCGCTATTTCTATTGGAGCGGTTTTGCCGGATGGCTGGGGCTGCTGCTCGCCATCATCGCCTGGTTCGCGCACCGCAAGGAAGAAAGACACACTTTGCCGGGCCTGATGCGCCTTGGCGTTGGCGCGCTCGTGGCCGCCACCGTGGCGCTGGTCACGACTTCTCCCGATTTGCCGACGGAAAGACGCACGATCAAGCTAACACCGCAGGGCGGCGGGGAAATCGCCATCGACAGCATCCGCGCGGCCGCCACGCCGCCGTGGGAGCCGCCTTTCGATGGCGATATCCAGGCGCCGGGCTGGATTTGGCAAAATGGCTGGCATTCGGCGGACTCGTCATCCGCGTTGATCACGACGTTCGAGTCGCTGCATATGCCCGTGCGCGTGCATTTCAGCGGCGGTCCCGACAAGGGCAAGGTGCGTATCGAGGATCTCGACGAAAACGGCAAGGTCTTGGTGATCGATACGCGCTGGGAAAAGCCCCAGGAAATACTCATCTTTCTGTCGCCGCCCAGGGCATGGACGAGACAACAGCGCCAGGGGTCCTGGCATGCGCCCGCGCGGGCGGGGCTGTTGTTCGTCATACTGACCGTCTTGCTGTTTCGAATGACAGGGGATAGAAAACAGAGAACAGATTTTCTGCCGACGGCAAAGCTGCCCACATAGCGACTGACAGAAAAGCCATTCTTGCATTTCTCCGATCGTCTGGCTCGATGGCGGCACGGAAGCCAGGACGCGGTTATGATCAACAGCATTTTCAGGGAGCCCCAGCGATGTTCAAAGTCTTCAGGCGAATCTTCGTGGCGGCCAGTCTTGCGCTGATCGCCTATTTTCTTCTTGCACTCGTTTCGATCCTCTCGCAAGTCGCCGGCCTGGCGGACCGCATGCTTCCGGGATCCGCGCTCTGGGTCTTCTGGGGCTTGGCCGCATTCTTCGGCGCGCTGTTGCTGGTGCCCGTCTGCCTTTATTTTCGTCTGCCCAAGCCGCCGATCCCTCCGGCCGACGATGATCCGCTCGCCATGGAGAAATTCCTGAGCCGTTTGCGCGATCATCTCAAGAACAATCCGCGTCTCTCCGCCGAGGATCTCGCCTCGAACGAGGGAATTCCGTCAGCCTTGGAAAAACTCGGCGGCGAGGTGGACGAGATCGTGAAACACACCGCCAGCACCGTTTTCGTCAGCACCGCAGTGATGCAAAACGGACGCCTTGATGCCCTTTTCGTCCTCGCCAGCCAGTTGCGTCTGGTGTGGCGGATCGCGGCGATCTATCACGGCCGGCCGTCGCCTCGGCTGCTCGTCTATCTCTACGGCAATGTCAGCGCCAATGTGCTGATCGCCGACAATCTCCAGGAAATCGATTTTGCCGAGATCGCCACGCCGATCATCGCCGCCATCTTTCCTTCGATCAAGGGGAGCGTGCCCGGCTTGCAAGGGGTGTCGACGCTGCTGGTCAACAGCCTCGCCAACGGGGCGGCGAACGCTTTCCTGACCTTGCGCGTCGGTTTGGTGGCCAAGAGTTATTGCTCGGCCTTGTCGATGCCGAAGGCCGGCAGCGTGCGCAAATCTTCGACCGCCGAGGCGCTCACGCTGGTTGGCGGCATCGTCAGGGAGCAAGGCGGACGCATCGCCGGAAAATCGTGGCAGATGGTGCGGGATACCATCGTCGATGCGACCGGGGTGACGGTCCAGGGCGTCAAGGTTGCCCTGCGGAAAACGGCCGGCGCAACCCTGGATACGGCCAAATCGATGGGCGATACGCTCGGCGACGGCATGCGCTCGATCCGGGATATGATGACAAAGTAAGCGCTGAGACGCCGGGATAAGACATGAAGATCAAACCAAGCGTAATAAGTAATGCTGTTGGCTGTTCGGTAGCATACGGTAATACGCCATGGATTGCACATTCCGTGGTTTATATGAGCTTTTTACTCAAGGTTATACAGTTGCTGGTAAAAAGATAAGATTCATGAAATAGCTTGCACGTTCAATCTATAAAGGTATACCATCAAAGACAGAGGACCTCCAACAAATTGTAATGAATTCAGGTGAGAAAATAGGGCGCATGGATCTTTTAAAGATCAGCGAATCTCTTATCGGAGAGGCATTGGGTCGTTTGGAGTGCATTATTAAGGACAATATTAACGAAGATGATTTCAAGATATTTTTCCGGAAAGAGAAGATATTTTATAGAAATAAAGTGAGTATCGTTATTGATGGTTATCCAGGACACCCAGCCTTTGAGGCCAATGTGAGTATTTGGTGTGATTTGAAAAAATAGGATACTATAGTTACATAGCAAATATCGACGACCTTGCATTTATTGATGAATCTTTTGTTATATATTGATTTGCTATTGTCCCCTTGTCCTGCGCGATTGCCTTCCGAATCAAATCCGGTTCATCCTGGCTACTCTTGCACGATTTCAACGATCTCGCAGTCACTCGCTTCCAAGCGACTCAGGAGTTCAAGCGTCCTGTTTTGCAGATCGCGTAGCCGTTTGTCACGCAGCCGGCCTTCGACGATGACCTTGATACAGTACATGTCTTCCTTGAAGCGGAGGGTATGAGGATTCCCTGACCGTTTCCGCGCTGTCCAAGCGATAGAGTTGCCCAAGAGCGTCGAAATCGGGTTCGTCGTCATACCTCCAAAAGGAGGTAAAACCATGATGCGCACGCTTGCGGGTCCACAATTCCTGGCGCACATCCCCAATCCGGAGGCGTTTGCCGTCGATGCGGCGGACGATCCAATGCTGCCAGTCCAGCCGGGTCAGCCTCTGCTATTCGCCGGTGGGGAGCGTCAGCGACCAGGAATCGATGTTTTCGCAGATTTCCTCGCCACTTCAAAGGTATTGGCTGGCTGCTCTTGCTTGGTCGCCTTGCTGGCCTTCTTCACGGCACCAGGGTCAAGCCCATCGGCCAAGAGCTTCCGGGCTTCATCTCGACGTTCACGGGCATTCTTGAGGGACACATTGGGGTAGGCACCAAAGGCCAACAGCTTTTCCCTACCCTCAAAGCGGTATCGCATCCGCCATAGCTTGCCGCCTGCTGGCGTGATCAAGAGATGCGAGCCCTTTTCGTCCGTCAGCTTGGAAGGCTTCGCGGCGGGCTTGGCATTCTTGATGGCGGTATCGGTCAGCTTGGCCGTCATTTTGCGGGTATCCCTAACGTCATTTATGAAGAATACCCGCAATAATACCCGTGTGTAAATGAAAAGCCCCGGACTACATAGAACGACAAAAAGGCCAGAACCCTTGATTTTATTGGGTTTCTGGCCTTTTCATGGACTTCTTCGGACTAACTTGTAGGGGTATCTGGTGGCCAGTCGCGGAATCGAACCACGGACACGCGGATTTTCAGTCCGCTGCTCTACCAACTGAGCTAACTGGCCAAGGAGGTAGGCATTATAGCCATGGCGATGCTGGAGTCAATGGGGCTGTCAGGAATCAGGTATCAGGGATCAGATGTCAGGGATCAGTCGCGTAGGTTGGATGGAGCCGCAGGCGGAATCCGACATTCGTATGCCACGATGCGCAGCATCGCAAATGTGGAAGGGGGATCGGTCCGGTCGGGCGCCCCTATCCCGACTTCTTCATGGATGTTCATGACCGTTCTCCCGTGATGTTTCCTCAAAATGGGAAAGGGCGTGAAATTCTTTGCGTTCCATGGAAACCAGCCCGAACGGGCCGCGATAGATGGTAAACACCCGGGGGGGCGTGCCCATGTCCCGGTACGTGCGCCTTTCGGGCGTGACGAACAGGGTGAAGGTCAGGTCGGGAGAAGAGAGACTTTGCCAGTATTGGGCCTCTTCATCTTCGCCGACGATGGCA
>JAITCV010000241.1 GCA_031282905.1 Azoarcus sp.
GAGCGACGCTGTCGCCGCTCAGTGCTGCTGGCCGTAGCCAGCATATTTGCTCAGATTTTCCCCGGTGTGCTGGCCGCCTTGGTGGGCGGGGCCGATGCGGCTGGCTTCTGGGCGGCAGCGCCGACCCTGACTTGGGGGCGCAATTGTTCCAGCGACTTCGGGCCGATGCCGGATACCTTGACCAGATCGTCGACCGAGGCGAACGGGCCGTTGGCCTTGCGGTATTCGATGATGGCGTTGGCCTTGGCCGGGCCAATGCCGTTGATCTGCTGCAAGGCCACGGCGTCCGCAGTGTTGATATCGACGGGCTCCAGCGCCATGGCCCCCAGGGGGGAGAGCGCCACGGCCATGATGAGAGAACGGATGAAACGACGCATGATTATGAATCCTTATTGAGTTGAAGGAGTGCATAATCTATCGATGACGACTCTGTATGTCAAAAATTTATGTTGTTTTGTCGTATTCATGTTGTTTTGTTGCATTCGACTGCGTGGGCGATGCCCGCAACTTCGTTCCAGAAAACCGAACCGCCGCCTGGATTCCGCTGTTTTCTGATTGCATGGGGCGAGGCATGCCTCGCCCCTACGGGTGTGGGGTTGAACCGCCGCGCTTTATGTCGGCCTGATCGTGTGCGCGCATGCCTCGCCCCTGCGGGTGCGGGGTTGAACCGCCCCACGCTGTTACATCCCGGCAGTGTTTCTCGATCCGGCGCAACGTCCGACGCGGGAGCCATTGGCCCCTCGTGCTAGAATCCCCCCTTGACACAGGCCAGCCTTTGGGTTGGCCGGTTTTGTTTCGACTTGCGCGGGACGCCCGCTGATTCTTTTTGCATGCAGCTCTACGCCCTCGGCCTGAATCACCATACCGCCCCGCTTGCGATTCGCGAGCGGGTGGCGTTCGCGCCTTCGTGCCTCGATCACGCCTTGCGCGACCTCACCCAGGATGCTGCGGTGCGCGAGGCGGCGATTCTGTCGACCTGTAATCGCACCGAACTGTATTTCACCGCCGATGCGCCGCAACATGCCGCCGACTGGCTGGCGCGTTTTCACCAACTGCCGCTGGGCGATGTTTCACCCTACCTCTATTCCCATCCGGCGCGCGACGCGGTGCGTCATGTGTTCCGGGTGGCGAGCGGGCTGGATTCGATGGTGGTGGGCGAACCGCAGATTCTCGGGCAGGTCAAGGAGGCGGTGCGCCACGCCGAGGACGCGGGCACGCTGGGTACTTTGCTGCACAAGCTGTTCCAGAATACGTTCGCGGTGGCAAAGGAAGTGCGCTCGACCACCGCGATCGGCGCCAACATCGTGTCGATGGCCGCCGCGGCCGTGCATCTGGCGGAACGGATTTTCGGGCGCGTCGCCGACCAGCATGTGCTGTTCATCGGCGCGGGCGAGATGATCGAACTTTGTGCCGCGCATTTCGCCGGGGCGCAGCCACGCTCGATCACCATCGCCAACCGCAGCGAAGCCCGCGCGCAGGCGTTGAGCGAACGCTTCAATGCTCATTTCATCAGCATGGAAGCGATCGGCGAACGCCTGGCCGGTTTCGACATCGTGGTGTCCTGTACCGCCTCGCCCTTGCCCATCGTCGGCCTGGGGCTGGTCGAACGCGCGATCAAGGCGCGCCGCCACCGTCCGATCGTGATGGTCGACCTCGCCGTGCCCAGGGACATCGAGGCGGAAGTGGCGGCACTGGATGACGTGTTTCTCTACACGATCGACGATCTGGCCAAAGTCGTCGAGGCGGGGCAGGAATCCCGCCAGCAGGCGGTGGTCGAAGCCGAAGGCATCATCAGCGAGCGCGTGGAAGGGTTCCTGCACTGGATGCGCCACCGCGACACGGTGCCGGTGATCCGCGCGCTGCGCGCGCGCGCCGAGGACATACGCGCGGCGGAAATGGCGCGCGCGCTCAAGTTGCTCACGCGCGGCGACGATCCGCACGCGGTGCTCGAAGCGCTTTCCCACGGTCTGGTCAACAAATTGATGCACGCGCCGACCCATTATCTCAACCAGGCCGAAGGCGAACATCATGCGGACGCGGGCCGTCTCGTCAGCCAGTTGTTCGATCTTCACCACGGCGATCAACCGCGCGGATGAAGCCCAGCATTCGCGCCAGACTGGCTCATCTCGTCGATCGCCTCGCTGAACTCGACCGTGAACTGGGGAGCGAAACAGCGGCGCGCGACATGAATCGCTACCGCGAGTTATCGCGCGAACGCGCCGAAATCGAGCCAGTGGTGACGCTTTACCGTGATTTTTGCCAGACGGAGGCCGATTGCGCGACCGCGCGCGAATTGTGCGACGACCCCGAGATGCGCGAGTTGGGCGAAGCTGAACTGGCGCGCGGTGAAATCCAGTGCGCGGCGCTCGAAGAAGCGCTACAGCGCGCGCTTCTGCCACGCGATCCCAACGACGGCAAGAATCTTTTCCTCGAAATCCGCGCCGGCACAGGCGGCGAGGAAGCCGCGCTGTTCGCCGCCGACCTGTTGCGCATGTATACCCGCTATGCCGAGCGCCAGCGCTGGAAGGTCGAAATCGTCTCCGCCAGCGAATCCGATCTGGGCGGTTATCGTGAAGTCATCGTCCGCGTGCTGGGCGCGGGCGGCTGGTCGCGGCTGAAATTCGAATCCGGCGGTCATCGCGTGCAACGCATCCCGGTCACCGAAACCCAGGGCCGCATCCACACTTCGGCCTGCACGGTGGCGGTGCTGGCCGAAGCCGACGAACTCATCGACATCGCGATCAACCCCGCCGAATTGCGCATCGACACCTTTCGCGCATCCGGCGCGGGAGGGCAGCACATCAACAAGACCGATTCAGCCGTGCGCATCACCCATCTGCCCACCGGCATGGTGGTCGAATGCCAGGCCGAACGCAGCCAGCACAGCAACAAGGCGCGCGCGCTGGCGGTGCTGGCCGCGCGCTTGAACGAAACCCGCCGCCGCGCGCAGCAAGCCAGCGAAGACGCGGCGCGGCGCGGGCTGATCGGCAGCGGCGACCGCTCGGAGCGCATCCGCACCTACAACTTTCCCCAGGGACGCCTGACCGACCACCGTATCAATCTCACCCTCTACCGCCTCGACGCAGTGATGGATGGCGATCTCGATGAAATCATCGACGCGCTGACCCTCGAGCACCAGACCGAACAACTGACGATGCTGGCGGAAGAAATGTGAATCCGCCCACGATTGCAGGCGCGCTGGCCTGGGCGCGGCGGCAGATTGAGCCACTGGAAGCCCGCTTGTTGCTGCGCCACGTCTGCCGATGCACGCTCGCGCATCTGGCGGCCTGGCCGGAAAAATCGCTGGACATCCCGGCATGGGACAGCTTCCGCGCCTTGGTCGAGCGCCGCGCCAGCGGTGAGCCGGTTGCCTACCTGCTGGGCGAGCGCGAATTCCATGGCTATCGTTTTGTCGTGACTCCGGCGGTGCTGATTCCGCGCCCCGAAACCGAATTGCTGGTCGAGCTCGCGCTGGCGTGCTGCGCGGCGCAAGCCCATGCCAAGGTGCTCGATCTCGGCACTGGCAGCGGCGTGCTGGCAGTGAGCCTGGCCATGGAACTCGACCAGGCCGACGTCACCGCCGTCGACTGCTCCCGCGCGGCGCTCGCGGTCGCGGCGGAAAACGCGGCCACCCACGGCGCGAAGATAAACTTCGTGCATGGAAACTGGTACGAAGCGCTGGACGGCGAAAAATTCAAGCTCATCGTCGCCAACCCTCCCTACATCGCCGCGGACGATCCCCATCTCGAACGTGGCGATCTGCGTTTCGAACCCCGCGCGGCACTCGTTGCCGGTGCGTCCGGCCTCGACGACCTAGCCGCCATCGCCACGGGCGCGCCCGCCCATCTCGAACAGGGGGGATATTTGTTGATGGAGCACGGCTTCGATCAGGCGGAGGCCGCGCGCGGCCTGCTCGCCGATGCCGGTTTCATGGCGATCGCCTCATGGACGGATCTCGCCGGCATCGAACGGGTGTCGGGCGGACAATGGAGACCGCCCTGATGGTGGTTCAAGGTAAACCGTGCATGTTGCGCCGATAGGCGCCGTAGGCGGCAAACGGTCGGCCAAGTTCAGAAGATGGAAAACAACACCATTGAAAAGGGCGGTCACGGGCGACCTTGCCCCCTACGAGAGCGGCGTTTCCCGGATTCTGTCCTGCGGAAAAACCGCCGTGAAACACGCGCCGTGCCCGGGCGTGCTTTCGATGCGCAGGGAGGCGCCATGGCGTTGCAATACGTGCTTGACGATGGACAGGCCCAGCCCGGTGCCGCCGCTGCTGCGCGAATGATCGTTGTCGACGCGGTAAAAGCGTTCGGTGAGGCGCGGGATGTATTCGGGGGCGATGCCGGGGCCGTTGTCGCACACCGAAAACAGCGCGCCGCCTTCGGCTTGCGGCGTCCAGGCGACTTCGATCCTGCCGCCGGGCGGGGTGTAGCGGATCGCGTTGTTGATCAGGTTGAACAGCGCGCTGTGCAGTTCGCCCGGCGCGCCCGCGATCTCGCCCGATAGCGCGTCCGTCGGCGGAAATTCCAGGCTGTGCGGCGTCTGCCCGCTCAGGTGCGCGGACAGGGCGCGGGCATCGATTTCGCATTGCTGGAGCAGCAGGCGGACCGGCGTCCATTGCTCCATGCCGGGGGGCGGGCTGTTTTCCAGACGGGAGAGGGTGAGCAGGTCGTCGACCAGGTTCTTCATCCGCCCGGCTTGCTGCGCCATCCGTTCGAGGTAGTCCTCGCGTTCGTCGCGAGTCAGCGGCAGGGTTTGCAGGGTTTCGATGAATCCCGCCAGCACGGTGAGCGGGGTGCGGATTTCGTGGGAGACGTTGGCGACAAAGTCGCGCCGGGTGGCTTCGACTTGTTCGAGCAGGGTGATGTCCTGGGAGAGCATGAGCAGGCGACCCTGGCCGTATGGGTAAATGCGCACGGACAGGCGCAGCGGATGCGCGGCGGTATTGATCGGGCTGGTCAGGATGACTTCATGGTCGAACCGACGCGCGGTCATGTAGGCGACAAAGGCGGGGTCGCGCACGAGGTGCGTGACCGACTGGGCGATGTCGCGCTCGCCATCCAGGCCGAAATGCTGGCAGGCCATCCGGTTGCACCACTCGATCCGGGTACGGTTGTCGAGCACGATGACGCCGTTGGGCGATGCCTGCAACGCGGCCTGGAGATTGCGCAAGCTGGCTTCGTTTTCCCGCGTGTGCTTGATTTGCTGGCGCAACAGCCGGTAAACACGTTCCGCCGCTTCACGCCAGATGCCCGATGATCGGGGCATCGGCGTCGCCGCGTCATCGTAGACGAGACGCAGCCAGGAGAGAAAACGCAGGATGCGCCAATTGTCCCAGAGCAACCAGCCAAGCAGGCCCGCGCCCGCTCCTGGTATCGCCAAATCGGCCAGATCGAATAGGGCGCCGATGCCCGCGCCCGCCCCGATGAAAACGAGCAGGGCGAACGAGCGCTGGAACCAGGGCATATTCAGTCCCGCACGTCCGAACGCAGCCGGTAGCCGAGGCCGCGCACGGTTTCGATCAGGGTCCCGGCTTCCTGCAAGGCGGTGCGCAGACGCTTGATGTGTACATCCACGGTGCGCTCCTCGATGGTCGCCTGCAAGCCCCAGATTTCGTCGAGCAGTTGGGAACGGCTGTAAATCCGTCCCGAACGACTCATCAGACAGTGCAGCAGACGAATCTCTGTCGGGGCAAGCTTGAGTTCCCGGCCACGGTAGCTGACGCGCGCTTGTTCCACGTCGAGCAACAGTTGCCCGGCTGTCATCTTGTCGACGAGCCGGTCGGGCGCGCGGCGGCGCAGGACGGCATGGATGCGGGCGATGAGTTCGCGCGGCGAGAAGGGTTTGGTGATGTAGTCGTCCGCGCCGCTATTCAAACCGGCAAGTTTATCCGCTTCTTCGCTCTTGGCGGTCAGCATGATGATCGGCACATCCCGCGTGTGCGGCGCGGCACGCCACTTGCGCGCGAGTTCCAGGCCGCTCAGATGACCGGGCAGCATCCA
>JAITCV010000258.1 GCA_031282905.1 Azoarcus sp.
GGGGCGTGTTGCCGCGCGCATGATAAACTCGCGCCTTTGTCGAATCGACCCTGGTCTCCATCCCATGTTCTCCGGCCTGCTCAAGAAGATATTTGGTTCGCGTAATGATCGCCTCATCCGGCAATATTCGCGTACAGTGGCGTACATCAATACGCTCGAACCCGCAATTTCCGCGCTCTCCGACGAAGAGTTGCGGGCAAAGACCGACGAATTCCGCCAACGCTTCGCCCAGGGCGCGACCCTTGAAGCCTTGTTGCCGGAAGCCTTCGCCGTGGTGCGGGAAACGGGCAAGCGGGTGCATGGCATGCGCCACTTCGATGTTCAACTGGTTGGCGGCATGGCGCTGCACGACGGCAAGATCGCCGAAATGCGCACCGGCGAGGGCAAGACACTGGTGGCCACGCTGGCGGCCTACCTCAACGCGCTCACCGGCAAGGGCGTCCACGTCATCACCGTGAATGACTACCTCGCCAGCCGCGACGCCGAATGGATGGGGCGCATCTACGGATTCCTCGGTCTCACCACCGGCTGCAACCTGTCCCGCATGTCGCACGAGGACAAGCAGAAAGCTTATGCCGCCGATATTACATACGGCACCAACAACGAATTTGGCTTCGATTACCTGCGCGACAACATGGTCTATAACGTTCGCGAGCGTGTGCAGCGCGGGCTGGCTTACGCCATCGTCGATGAAGTCGATTCCATCCTCATCGACGAGGCGCGCACGCCGCTGATCATTTCCGGCCAGGCCGAGGATCACACCAAACTGTACGTGGAGATGAACGAGATCGCGCCGCGCCTGAAAAAACAGGAAGGCGAGGGGGACAATGTCGTCGTCCCCGGCGACTACACCGTCGATCTCAAGGCGCACCAGGTGCTGCTCACCGAACAGGGCCATGACAGCGTCGAAAAACTGCTGACGCAGGCCGGCATGCTCGCCGAGGGCGCCGGGCTTTACGATCCGGGCAATATCCTCCTCGTTCATCACCTCTACGCCGCGCTGCGCGCCCATGTGCTCTACCACAAGGATCAGCATTACGTGGTGCAGGATGGCGAAGTGGTGATCGTCGACGAATTCACCGGGCGACTGATGGCCGGACGGCGCTGGTCCGAAGGACTGCATCAGGCGGTCGAGGCCAAGGAAGGGGTGAAGGTGCAATCGGAAAACCAGACCCTGGCTTCGATCACCTTCCAGAATTACTTCCGCATGTACGGCAAGCTCGCGGGCATGACCGGCACCGCCGACACCGAAGCCTATGAGTTCCACCAGATCTACGGGCTGGAAACGGTGGTGATTCCCACCAACCAGCCACCGCGGCGCACCGACAACAATGACAAGGTCTATCGCACCGCGCGCGAAAAATGGCAGGCGGTCATCGCCGACATCCAGGATTGCGTCAAGCGCGGCCAGCCAGTGCTGGTGGGCACGACCTCGATCGAAACCAATGAATATCTCTCCGGCCTGCTGACCCAGGCGCACGTCAAGCACCAGTTGCTCAACGCAAAACAGCACGAACACGAAGCCGAAGTCGTCGCCCAGGCCGGGCGTCCGAGCATGGTGACGATTGCCACCAACATGGCCGGGCGTGGCACCGACATCGTGCTTGGCGGCAATATCGAAAAGCAGATCAATCAGATACGCGCCGACGAAAAACTCACCGAAATCGACCGGGAAGTGGCCATCAACACGCGGCGCGATGAATGGCGAAAACTGCATGAACAAGTAGTAGCGGCGGGCGGGCTGCACATCATCGGCACCGAACGTCATGAATCGCGCCGTATCGACAACCAGTTGCGCGGCCGCTCCGGCCGACAGGGCGACCCGGGTTCTTCCCGTTTTTATCTGTCGCTCGAAGACCCGCTGCTCAAGATTTTCGCCGGTGAGCGCCTGAACGCGATCATGGTGCGCCTGAAGATGCCCGAAGGCGAAGCCATCGAGGCGGGCATGGTCACGCGCTCGCTCGAATCCGCGCAGCGCAAGGTCGAGCAACGCAATTTCGATATCCGCAAACAACTGCTCGAATATGACGATGTCGCCAATGACCAGCGCAAGGTCATCTACCAGCAGCGTAACGAACTGCTGGAAAGCGAGGACATCTCCGACACCATCCGCGCGATGCGCCAAGGGGTGCTGCGCGATGTCTTCCGCCGCTACGTGCCCGAGGACAGCGTGGAAGAACAATGGGACATTCCCGCGCTGGAACGTGCCCTGTCCGCGGACTTCCTGATTCACCTGCCCGTCGGGGAATGGATCAAGGCGGATGCCAGCCTGGATGACGAAACCATCCTCAACCGCATCATCGACACCACCGAAGAAGTCTACGCAAGCAAGATTGCCCCGATCGATCCGGTCGCATGGCACCAGTTCGAGCGCAATGTCATGCTGGATCGCCTGGACAATCTCTGGCGCGAACATCTGGCGGCACTCGACCTGCTACGCCAGGGCATCCACCTGCGCGGCTACGCGCAGAAAAATCCCAAGCAGGAATACAAGCGCGAATCCTTCGAACTCTTCGAAGGCATGCTCAATGCCGTGCGCGACGAAGTCACCCGGATGCTGCTGGCCGTACAAATCCGCACGGAAGCCGCCGAAGAGCAACTTGCCGCGGCCGAAGCGCCCGCCAGCGCGGAAAACCTGCGCTACCAGCATGCGAATTATGACGACGCACTGGGCGCGAATGCGGACGCGCCGCCTGCGCGCGAGCCCGTGATCGCTGGTCCCAAGATCGGCCGCAATGACCCTTGCCCCTGCGGTTCGGGCAAGAAATACAAGCATTGCCACGGCAAACTGAATTAGGGCAGATCAACAAACCACCCACATTCGAGGGTCGAAAGCGAGGGCCGCAGGCGCGCGGCGATCCAGACGGCCTTCATCAATGCCGAATGGGAGGCTTCATACATACAAATCAACGAGTCCAATACCACCGCAAAGCCGGTGGCTAATGGTGAGCGTCTCAGATGCGCCCATAAACCGTGGGCCGCCGTTGGCGGCCCTGGTGGATCTCATTGGCCAGTTTCTGCAACTCGAATTTCCAGAGCCCGTTGCGATGGCCGTTGCGGCCCCCGCAATCTGCCGCCAGGACAATCTTTTCCGCCAGGCCATACTCTTTTTCGCCTTCGGCATACCACCGCTTCCGGATCGATTCCACCGCAAAAACCGCCGTATCGGAATTCAGTCCCACGTTGGCAAATAAGCAGCAGACAGCAAGCGCATAATGCGGCAAATCTTCCAACCGTATCAACACAAACGGCGATTCATCGATGAAACTGCTTACAGCCACTGAAAAAAGAGCGATCGCGCGAGATTGGAAGAATGCGCTTCAATTTTATGAAGTGCCCAAGAGTATGTGGTTGGTCAAAAGAAACGGCCCCATTCTGACAGGAGTATATTTGGCAAGATCGGACGGCGGCACACGTTATTCGCCAGAATTTTATATTCATCCGCTTTGGCGGAAATTCCCTTGTGTATCGCTTGATTGCCAGAAGCCTTTAATGTTGCCGAATGGCGTCAGGGACGCCTTTACCTACCTTGGACATCAGTCCAAATTTGATGAGATAATTGAAAGATTTAGACATCAGTGCCCCTATGCGTTTGTCGATCAAATATCCTCCACGATTCTGGAGGATATATTGAATCATAACATTGCGACGTCCGAAATCTGGCCCGTGGAGTCATTCATGGACAGTGTTCTATGTGCTGTTTATTGCAATAAATTGGAAGAAGTCGAGGACAGGATCGATAAATGCAAAAGAGTTTTGT
>JAITCV010000031.1 GCA_031282905.1 Azoarcus sp.
GCATGCTACAAGCGTTCCAGCCGCAGCCGCGTCACTTTCCCCCGCACCGTGGCGAGCGCCTCGATTTTCGTGATCGCGGCATTGGCGTTCTTTTCCACGGTCTGGTGGGTCAGCAGGATGATGTCGGTCTGGTTCTCGCCTTCCTCCGGCGCTTTCTGGATCATCGCGTCGATCGAAATTTCGCTATCGGCAAGAATGCGGGTGATGTCGGCGAGCACGCCGGGCCTGTCCGCCACCTTCATGCGCAGATAATATGAAGTGATGACTTCGCCGATCGGCAGCACCGGAATGTCCTGCACCTGGTCGGGCTGGAAGGCGAGATGCGGCACGCGGTGCTCGGGATCGGCGGTATGCAGCCGGGTGATGTCGACCAGGTCGGCGATCACCGCGCTCGCGGTCGGCTCCGCGCCCGCGCCCTTGCCGTAATAGAGCGTGGCGCCAACGGCGTCGCTTTGCACCACCACCGCGTTCATCGCGCCTTCGACATTGGCGATGAGACGCGACGAGGGGATGAGCGTGGGATGGACCCGCAGTTCTATTCCCTCATCGCGCTTCCTGGCGATGCCGAGCAGCTTGATGCGGTAACCCAACTGTTCAGCATAGGCGATATCGACCGCGTCGAGCCGGTTGATGCCTTCGACATAAGCCTTGCCGAACTGGATGGGAATGCCGAACGCAATTGCGCTCATGATCGTCGCCTTGTGCGCGGCGTCGATTCCTTCGATGTCGAAAGTCGGGTCGGCCTCGGCATAGCCCAGGGCCTGGGCCTGGCGCAGCACGTCGGCGAATGGCAGCCCCTTGTCGCGCATCTCGGAGAGGATGAAATTGGTAGTGCCGTTGATGATGCCCGCCACCCACTGGATGCGGTTGGCGGAAAGCCCCTCGCGCAGCGCCTTGATGATCGGAATGCCGCCGGCCACCGCCGCCTCGAAGGCGACCATCACCCCCTTGTCCCGCGCGGCAGCGAAGATTTCGTTGCCATGCACGGCGAGCAGCGCCTTGTTGGCGGTGACGACGTGCTTGCCATTTTCGATCGCGGCGAGCACCAGATCTTTCGCCACGGTATGGCCGCCGATCAATTCGATGACGATATCGATATCGGGATCGCGCGCCACCGCGAAAGCGTCATCGACGATCCTGGCGTCGTTGCCGACGATTTTCCTTGCCTGTTCGAGATTCCTGTCCGCCACGACGGTGATGCGGATCTCGCGGCCTGCGCGCCGCGCGATTTCGCTGGAATTGCGTTTCAACACGGTGAATGTGCCGCCGCCGACGGTGCCGATACCCAGAAGGCCAACCTTGATCGGTTTCATATGAGTTCTTTCCTGAAACAAAAAGAGGAAATGGCAAAACTTTCTCGGAAATAGAAACGATGTGCGCCCGCGCGCTGCACACCGGAATCCAGCGCCAACACATCGCAGCCAAGCTCCCGGGCGCGCCGTTCCAGCCAGCCGATGAGCGCCTTGCCGACGCCCTGGGAACGGCAGGCGGCATCCGTGACCAGATCGTCTACATAGAGACGCCGCCCTTCATGGGTATTGTCCACGATGCGCCACAGCGCCAGCCCTTTGACATGTTCGCCCTCTGCCGCGAGGCACAGCCGCGCGCCGCCCGCGCATACTTTTGTCATTACCGCCAGGTAGGGGTCATGGCCGGGCGGCAGATCGCCGCGCAATTGGCGATGCACGTTTTCGGCGCGGGGCAGCCATTCTCCCGCGACAAGCGCGCCAGCATCGTCGGTAACGGACAGGAAGGAAAGCGCCATCAGGTGCCGTGGCGCTTGCGATAGTGTTCGAGAAAACGCGCGATGCGACCGACGGCCTCGCGCAGGTCTTCCTCATACGGTAGGAAAACCAGCCGGAAATGGTCGGGATGCGGCCAGTTGAAGCCCGTGCCCTGCACCAGCAGCACCCGCTCTTCCTCCAGCAGTTCAGCGATGAAGGCCTGGTCGTCCGCGATCGGGTACAACTTCGGGTCGAGCTTGGGAAACATGTAGAGCGTGGCTTGCGGCTTGACGCAACTCACCCCCGGAATGGCGGTGATCAATTCATGGGCGAGGTCGCGTTGCCGCCGCAGGCGTCCGCCTTCGCCGATCAATTCGTTGATGCTCTGGTAGCCGCCCAGCGCGGTTTGGATCGCGTACTGGCCGGGCACATTGGCGCACAGGCGCATCGAAGCCAACATATCGAGCCCCTCGATGTAATCCCTGGCATGACGCTTGTCGCCACACACCACCATCCAGCCGGCGCGATAGCCACAGGCGCGGTAATTCTTCGACAACCCGTTGAAAACGATGGTCAGCACATCTTCGGAAAGCGCGGCCAGCGAGGTATGGGCTGCGCCCTCATACAACACTTTGTCATAGATTTCATCGGCGTAGAGAATGAGGTCATGCTCGCGCGCGATGGCGATGATGCCGTTGAGCACTTCATCCGGATAGATCGCGCCGGTCGGATTGTTGGGGCTGATGATCACGATCGCGCGCGTATTGGAGGTGATCTTGCGGCGGATATCGGCAAGATCGGGCAGCCAGCCCGCGCCTTCATCGCACAGATAATGCACCGGACGTCCGCTCGACAGCGACACCGCCGCCGTCCACAACGGGTAATCGGGCGCGGGCACCAGCACCTCGTCACCGGCGTTGAGGAGCGCGTTCATCGCCATGGCGATGAGTTCCGAGACGCCATTGCCGATGTATATGTCCTCGACATCCACCCCCCGGATGCCTTTCTGCTGGGTATAGTGCATCACCGCCTTGCGCGCGGAGAAAATCCCCTTGGAATCGGAATAGCCCGACGAATGAGGCAGGTTGCGGATCATGTCCCGCTGGATTTCCTCGGGTGCGTCGAACCCGAAGGTGGCCAGATTGCCGATGTTGAGCTTGATGATCTTGTGCCCTTCCTCTTCCATCTGGCGGGCGCGGGTGAGCACTGGGCCGCGAATGTCGTAACAAACATCGGCGAGTTTGCCGGATTTGCACACCGGACGGGCAAGCGGCTCGCCCTCCACGGGCGCGGCGACAAGCGCCAAGGCTGCGGCAGCCGCCGTGTCCTGGGTCACAGTCGTTTCCTGTTTTGCGTGCATTGCCACCTTCATGTGCTGACTCCCTTTTTTCCCGCGCCATCAAGGCGAACGGCCAAAGGCAGCTATCTTAGTCCGACGCCGCGCGGTGAGCAATTTGCAGACGCGGCGGTACTTTGAATTGCCCCCATGGGCCTGTGCCTGCTTCAACCATGAAAATGCTGGGGGAAACACGTCAACCCGCGCGGCTTTGCGGGGCCGTACCCTACCGGCAATGCGCAGCATCCGCGCGACTGTCCTTGGCGGTTTCCCGCTCAACGACCGCGACTGCGCCCGCGTCCTTGCCCGCGACTTTGTTCCCGCCGCGCCTGCTGCGCCGCATACCGTTGCCGCAACTCGGCCTCGTATTGCCGATCTCGCGCCCGCGCCAGCGCCGGATCGTCGGCCCGCAACTGGCTGATGGCGACCGTCTCCAGCAGCGGCTGGGCAAGGTGATCCACCCCTGCCCGGAT
>JAITCV010000060.1 GCA_031282905.1 Azoarcus sp.
CCGCCCCACCCCTTTTTTTGCGCAGTTTAAAAAATACTGCCCCCCAATTCCCCCCCCCCCCCCCCCCCCCCCAGTAAATGATAATTATTCTCGTGATGAGGGTGAGTCCGGCGTGCCTGCTCATGATTCGTCACACCTTGAAAGTAAACCGCCGGACACTTGCCTGCAACTAACGGATATAGAGGCAAGGTCTTGCGACGAATCGGAAATGCGCAGCCTGCTGGCGCAGATCGGCAAGGGCAACCATGCCGCTTTCAACACCCTGTATCGAAGACTGTCGCAGCGGATTTTCGCCTTCGTGCGTTGCAGCATTGATGACAAAGTACTGGCGGAAGAAGTCATGATGGACACACTGTTCGCGGTCTGGAAAAACCCGACGCACTTTCGCGGCGATTCCCGCGTTTCCACTTGGGTGCTGGGTATCGCTCGCAATAAAATGCTAATGGCGTTGCGCGGAAACAAGGTGCGCGAGTACGAAGACATCGAGGATTTCGCCGACCTGCTTGATAGCGGCTATCCGGATGGCCTTGCCCAGATCGAAGCGCGGCAGCGCGAAACCCTGCTCAAGGATTGCATGCGGCGCTTGCCGTGGACGCACCGCGAATGCATGCATTTGTTGTATTTCGAAGATTATTCCGTAGACGAAATCGCGTATCTGCTGGAAATTCCCGCCGGCACCGTCAAAAGCCGTTTGTCTCGCGCGCGCGCCCGGCTGCAATCCTGCGTCGAACTTGGTTTTGCCCATCTCCATCCCGAGTCAGCGTGATGCGTTCCAGCGATACGACCAAGAATACTGCCGGAACGAATCGACAAGCCTGGGAGCGACTCTTTCGCGAAGCGGTACACCTGGGGGCCGATACGGACATCGCCGATGACTGTGGACTTGCGCGAGTGCTCGCCCGCATCGAGCGGGAAAAGCCCCGCTCCCATGGCTGGTTCGCCCGCCTGGGGGGTTACCTGAGGCCGATGCTCGCGCTCGCCTGTAGTGTGATCGTGATTCAGGGGGCGGTGATCGTCTACCTGTGGCCGACGGCTGGGCCGGAATATGCCATCGTGCGTGTCCTCCCGCTCGGCAAGGCGGGCCGTCATGAACCTTTCATCCGCGTTGCCTTCCTGCCCGATACGACCGAACAGGCGCTGCGCGTCTTGCTCAACAGCCTCCAGGCCGACGTGGTGGCGGGGCCGACCCAGCTTGGCGACTATTACCTCCTGGTGCCGCCTGGTCAGGCCAATACCGTAGCCCGGACGCTGGCGCAACACGGCATCGTCGAGAGCACGGCGCTTGTCGACAAGCTGCCCGGCGAGAAATGAGGAATGAGGAATTGCGCATGCCTCCCGAGTCTGTGAATTTCCCCGGCCCGCGTTCCGGAGTGGCTCCCGATGCCACCCGCCGCCGCCTGCTGCGCTGCCTGTGCGGCGGCGGGTTGGCGCTGCTGTGCCAACCCGCGCCCACCGCCCACCCCAAGCGCCTGGGCAGCGCGCTGCTGATCGGCAATGAACGCTATGCCGCCGCGCCACTGCAGAATCCGGCCAATGATGCTCGCGCCATGCAAGCCGCGCTTGAACGAATCGGTTTCACCACCCGGATCGAGATCGACGCCGATTACGCCAACATGCTCGGCCTGCTGCGCGAATACCTGCGCCGCGCCGAAGACAGCGATGTGCGCCTGATTTTCTTTGCCGGGCATGGCGTGCAGTGGCAAGGACGCAATTACCTGATCCCGGTGGATGCGGCCATCCGCAACGAGACCGAATTGCTCGCCCGGGGAGTCGATCTCGGCATGATCGTGGATCGGCTGGCCGCGCTGCGCGAAGGCGTCAATGTCGTCATCGTCGATGCCTGCCGCAACAATCCCTTCCTGCCTTCGGTGAGCGGACTGGCCGATGTCCGTCGCCTGCGCATGCGCGGCTCGAAAGGCAATGCGCTTTCGGCCAATGCGCTTTCGGCCAATGCGCTCGCGGCCAATGGGTTGGCCCCGGAAAACGCGCCCAACGGCACGCTGGTCGCGTTTTCCACCTCGCCTGGCGCGGTCTCCGTAGACAACCCGGAAGGGGAAAACAGCATCTATACCGCGCTGCTGGTCGAGCGTCTGGCAACGCCGGGCCTGCCGGTCGAACGCCTGTTCAAGGAAGTTCGCGCCGAAGTCGCGCGGCGCACCGGGCAACGGCAGGTGCCCTGGGAAAACAGCAGCCTGACGGGAGAATTCTGCTTTCGCCCCGACGCCGAAGGGCGCTGCGGCTAGCGCAAGTCAAACAAATGCGCGTCATGTCTCGAACTGGTCATTGCGAGGCGCAAGGCGACGTCGCCATCCACACAGCGTTTCCGTCACCCCCAATGCCGGGAGCCCGAGAAATGATGCCACGGAGGAAAACAATGGGAATCCTTGCATTCAGGGAACAGGAAACAATAGACAGAAAACAGTCAAGCGGGCGATTTTGCCTCAGTCGATCCCTTGCCGCGCTTGCCGCCGCCTTGGCGCTGGCGGCCCCGTGCGCCGCCGATGAATCCGGCGAATGGGTGAATCTGGCCGCCAGCGGACGTTACGACCTGCTCGAAAAAACCATGGAGCAAATCGCCGCCGCGCGGAAACTGGATACCGCCGAACGTCATGCGCTGTGCTTCGCCTACTCGCGGGTCAAACGCTATTCCCGCCTGTTCGACTGCCTGGATACGCTGGAAGCGGGCATCCGCAATGGCGACACCGAAACCTTGCTGTTCGGTCTCGACGACGCCACTCCCGTCGTCAACATCATGCGCGCCGATGCCTTGATCGAACTCGGCCAATATCGTGAAGCGCAAAAAGAAGCGGCACAGGCGGTGGCATGGCTGGAAAAAAACGACATCCCGGACATGCTGTTCAACGCGCTGGCCGCGCAATCGCTCTCCCATGCCCTCGCGGGCGATCTCGTCCGCGCCGGGGAAATCGCCCGCAAGCTTGCCGAGCAGTCGCTTGGTTTCCTGAGCGATCACGGCTCCGCCAAGGCCTTTGCCCTGGCGCGGGCGCGCATGGGGCTGAAGGATTACGCCGGCGTGGTCGAGGCGCTGCGCGATGACCGCGCCTTTGCCGTCAAGGTGTTTCTCGATCGGCTGGTGAGCGCCAGCTTTTTCACCGGCGTCAACAACTGGGCCTGGGTGGAACTGCCGCGCGCCTTCATGCTCAACAAGGCCCTGCTGGAAATCGGCCAGAAGGACGAAGCGCGAGAAGGCTTCGAGCGCCTTGCGGCCATCGCGCAGGTACGCGAGAACGGCGACATCTACTGGCTGCTGGAAAACGAGTTGGGCCAGCTTGCCGAACATGATCAACACTTCGACGAAGCGCTGGCGCATTACCGCGCCGCGCTCGAAATCATCGAACACCAGCGCGCCAGCATCAACACCGAAGCCAGCAAGATCGGCTTCATCGGGGACAAGCAGGCGGTCTATGCCCGCATCGTCGATCTGGCGCGGCGGATGGACCGTCCGGAACTCGCCTTCGAATTCATCGAACGAGCCAAGAGCCGGGCGCTGGTCGATCTGCTCGCCTCACGCGGCGGCAAACAGGTCGCCCTGGCTGCGCCCACGGCCACCGCCCGGGCCGCGTTGCAGGCGTTTCACCAGGCGCAGGTGGATGACGCGCTCCAGTTGCCTGTCGACATGAACCGGGCAGGCGGACGCTCGCTGATCTCCGATCGTGCCAGCGCCTTGCGGGAACAGGCCCCGGCGCTGGCCTCGCTGGTAACGGTGGGAGTCATGCCGCTCGATGAATTGCAGCGATTCATCGGCGAAGATGAAGTGCTGTTGGAATATTTCGCCTTTGGCAAGACCCTCTACGGCGTGGCCTTCAGTCGCCAGGAACGTCTATTGCTGCGGCTGGATAACGACACGTTGGAGCGGGATATCCGCGCCTTTCGTGCGGAGATCGAGAATCTGGCCGCCTATCCGTCCGATCTGTCGCAACGCCTGTACCGGCAACTGATCGCGCCCTTCGACAGCGTGCTGGGCGAGCGGGAACTGCTGATCGTGCCGCACGGGCCATTGCACTACCTGCCTTTCGCCGCCCTGCACGATGGCAAGACCAGCCTGCTGGCCCGCCACGACCTGCGTTTCCTGCCCAGCGTGAGCACGCAAAAATACCTGCGCGCGCCGCGCCAGTCGGCAATCGGCAGCGTCTTGCTGTTCGGCAATCCGGATCTGGGCAAGAGCGAATATGACCTGCCCAGCGCCGAAGACGAGGCGCGCCTCATCGCCGATCTGGTCGGCAATGGACAGGTGCTGACCCGCCAGGACGCTTCGGAGACCGCCTTCAGGCGCGAGGCGCGCGCGCATTCCCACATCCACATCGCCTCGCACGGCGAATTCAACGCCGACAACGCGCTCGACTCGCGTCTCCTGCTTGCCGCCGACCAGGAAAACGATGGCATATTGACCGTGCGCGAGTTGTACGAAACCACGCTCGATGCCGAACTGGTGACGCTCTCGGCCTGCGAGACCGGCCTGAGCCAGACCATGAGCGGCGACGATCTGGTCGGACTGACGCGCGGCTTCATGTATGCCGGCAGCAGCAACATCGTCGCCAGCCTGTGGCAGGTAGACGACGAGGCGACCTCGCTGCTGATGCAGGATTTCTACCGCCACCTGAAAGTCGGCGCGTCGAAAAAGGCGGCGCTGCGCAAGGCGCAGATCACCTTGCTGCGGAAATATCCCGAACCGGTCTTCTGGGCGGCGTTCTATTTGACTGGAAACGGGGTGTGAATCAGGGTTCAGAGGACAGCCAGTGCGGGCCGCTCAGCACGGGCACAGCATCGAAGCCGAACGCCTGTCGAATGGTATTCTGGTCGTGACTTCGGAAAAGCTATCTTCTGCCGACAATCCGCAACATGTCGCACAGGCAACGCGATTGCGGGATATTCTGCAAAAACCGTCGGTATGATTTACTCCAAAATTGTGGGCGTTGGCGGGAGAACTGGACGGCGCGACTGAAGGCGG
>JAITCV010000092.1 GCA_031282905.1 Azoarcus sp.
ATATGTCTTCAAACCACCCCGCTGTCTTTACTCCCCCCCCCGCGCACACAATTCTCATTAAAACCACTCGATCGTAACCTGTGCTGGGCGCTGTTCGGCATGGCGGTCGCCTTGCCCACGGCCGCGCAGGAAACGGAAAATGAGAGCACCCTGCAGGAAGTTCGCGTGATCGGCACCGCCGAAGAAACCTTGAAACAGATGACGGGCGTCTCGATCATCACCAGCGAGGACATCGAAAAACGCCCGCCCGCCAATGATCTGTCGGAAATCCTGGCCACCCAGCCCGGTGTCAATCTTTCCGGTGCCAGCTCGGTCGGCGCATATGGCAACCAGCGCGAAATCGACCTGCGCGGCATGGGCGCGGAAAACACCATGATCCTGATCGACGGCAAACCCGTGAATTCGCGCCAGGGCGCGATTACGCGCCGTACTGGCGACCGTGACACTGGCGGCGACACCAACTGGGTGCCGGTCGACCAGATCGAGCGCATCGACGTCATTCGCGGTCCGGCGGCGGCGCGTTATGGCTCCGGCGCTTCCGGCGGCGTCATCAACATTGTCACCAAACGGCCGGGCGATAAATTTTCCGGCGCGCTCACCACCTATCTGAGTCGGCCGGAGGATCGGCTTGAAGGAATCGGCACACGCCGCCTGGGGTTCAACCTGTCCGGCCCGATCACCGAAAATCTTTCCTTTCGCGTGTATGGCAACATCGCCAAGACCGATGGCGACAAACCCACGATCAACGGTGTAAACGACGACGGCACGCCGTACTGGATTGCTGGCAAGGAAGGCCGCCGCAACCGTGACGTCAAGGGCCTCGTGCGCTGGGACATCACGCCCGGGCAGGTGCTGGAATTCGAGGGTGGGGTTTCCCGCCAAGGCAATATCTACGCCGGGGAATCCGCCACTCTCGGGCCTTCGGAAGTCATGCAGGAATGGGCCAGGAAAGGCGAGGAGACACGTCGCGTCATTCGCAGGACCGCCTCCATCACTCATCGCGGCAAATGGGGCGAACTGGGCGATTCGCGCATTACTTTCCAGTATGAAAACTCCGACACGGTCAATTGCGCCCAAGGTTCCGGCGGAATGAACGAAGCCAATTGCAGCGACGCCACATCGCGGCAGAAATCCGAACAGGACAATTACTTCCTGAATGGTGAATTGAATATGCCGCTCAATCTGGGCGGCCTCGATCAGGTGATGACCGTCGGTTTCGAATACCGCCACCAGAAAATCACCGACAATAATGCGCTGTTGCAGGGCGCGGATAACGGCAAGAGCGGACCCGGGGTTTTCCACACCTTGGAAAACAATACCAAAGCCATCTTCGTGGAAGACAATATCGCCATCAATGACGCCTTCCTCCTCACGCCCGGCATTCGCCTGGATCATCACAGCGATTTCGGCAGCAACTGGAGTCCCAGCCTCAATGCAAGTTACGAACTGGGCGGCGGCTTCACCTTCAAGGGCGGCATCGCGCGCACCTTCAAAGCGCCCAATCCCTACCAGATTTCACCCAATTATTCTTCTGGCCTGGGTGGTTCTTGCCCATACAACGGTTTGGGACTGCCTGCGGATTCCTACGATTGCACCGTCCGCGGCAACCCCGACTTGAAGCCGGAAATCAGCGTCAACAAGGAAATCGGCCTGGCTTGGGACAACCGGCGCGGAGCCAACGGCAGCTTGACCTATTTCCGCAACGACTACAAAAACAAGGTCTTGGCCGAGGCATTGTCCGACGTGACCGACTTGACGAACCTGATCGATTTCGAATGGGTGAACGCGGGCAAGGTGCTGGTTCATGGCGTCGAAGGCAGCGCCACCCTTCCCATCCTGGGCACGAACGGCAACAAGCTCAAGTTGATCAACAACCTGACCTGGATGATCAAGAACCACAACAAGGATACCGATCAGCCCATTTCCATCTTTCCGAGATACACGCTCAACAGCGCACTGCAATGGAATGTTTCCGAACAATTCAACGTGCAGTTAACCGCCACGCTCTACGGTCGCCGCAAGCCGCGCACGGTGAGTTACCACGGCTACCGGATGACCGGCGCCGCCGTGCAGGAACGCGGCCCTTACGCGCTTTTCGGTCTCAACGGTAGCTATGAATTCAGCAAGGGCCACCGTTTGGGCTTTGGCATCAGCAACCTGTTCGACAGGGAAATCAAACGCGCGGCACGTCTGGCATCAGCCAACTCCGCCGACGGTGGCCAAGGCACTCCGATGGAAGACAGAGTAATTTCCACTGGCGCGGGGGCGAAGACCTACAACGAACCGGGCCGCGCCTACTACATCACCTACACCATCCCGTTCTGACGCTCGGCCGTCTGCCAAGATTTCGTCATTGCGCGGAGCGGCGGCGTGGCTATTCAAACGGGGTAACGCATGCGTTGCCCCGGATTGGCCACGGCTCAAAACATGGCTGACATTCAAATGTCACAAACCCGCTTTGTTACCTCATGACCCCGTCCGACTACCTTGTCGATATTCCCTATCCAAACCATTTTTTCCGGGAAACCATGCCGGTCTGGATGAGCGCCATCCTCACCGCGCTCGGCCGCCGAACGCCCGATCTGACCCGGCCCTATGTTTGGCTGGAACTGGGTTGTGGCGCTGGCCTGGGCGTGGTGGTGGCCGCCGCCACCAACCCGCTGGGCTGTTTCATCGGCGTCGACCTCAACGACGAAGCCATCGCGCAGGCCTGGGAACTGGCTCGGGATGCCGGTATCGGCAACGCGAGCTTTCATGGCATGGATTTTGGTCAGGCGCTTCTGGGCAATCGCTTGCCGCCATGCGATTTCATCGTGGCGCACGGCCTTTATTCGTGGATTGCTCCCGATACCCGCGCTGTCCTGCGGCGCATCGTGGCGCAAAAACTGAACCCTGGTGGCATAGTGTGCGTCTCCTACCTCTGCCATCCAGGTTCGGTTTCGTTCGATTGCGCGCGCAGGCTCATGCACCGGATCACTCGACAGCAGGCGGGCGGCAGCGTCGGCAAGGCGCGGGCCGGCATGGCTTTCCTGCAACGCATGGCGCGTGCTGGCGCGGGTTATTTCCAGGATTATCCAGGCGTGTTGCCCGAAGAGCGCCCCCTGGATGACGCTCGCGCAGCCCTGTTCGCCCATGATTACCTGAACACATACCGGGACGTGTTGCACGTAGCCGATGTCATGACCGACTTCGCCGCCGCGGGGTGCGAATACGCCGGCAGCGCCGCGCCCTACGAAAACATCGACATGGCCTCGCTGCCCGGCGGGACCTTGGAATTGCTGGAAGAATTGCGTGCTGGCGGCGCGGATGCCGCCACGATCGAGACGTTCAAGGATCTGGCGCGTCACCAGACCCAGCGTTGTGACCTGTATCAGCGTCTCCATCCAGATGGCAACGCATTGGACGATGACGATTACCGGCAGGCGCTGCTCGCGCAGCGTGTGTGCCTGCTGCCCGACGCGCCCGAACGCCTTGCCGCCGCGCAGGGCGTGCTGACGCTGCAAAGTCGCATCGGCCCGATACGCCTGCCGCTGGAAGACGCCGCGCCGCTGCTCGATGCGCTACGCAACGGCCCGCGATCCTATGCCCAACTGGCTGCGTTGCCCGCCTATGCCGCTCGGCCCGGCTTCATCAATACGCTGCTGCAACTCCTGGCCTGGCGGGGATGGCTGCATTTTTTGCGCCCGGATTTTTCATATCCGAATTGCGATACTTCGCGCCCAGCGGACAGCTTGGGCAGATTGAACGGCTTGGGCAGCGAAGCCGCGCGGAGCTTCAACGCGGCACTCTCCCGGTGTCCCGCGCCCTTCAACGGCACCATCATCGCCGTTGCCGCCATAGGCTCTGCCATTTCGTCACCCAGATAAAAATGGAAAATGCCTCTTTCTGGGGTTATGTATATAAAATAATCCAGAAGATTGTGACACAAGTTTCGTGGTTGCTGGCCCCTTATATATTGAAAGTGGAGGAATGACCATGAATGATTTTAACCAGGAATATTTTTTCCTTTTGCCTTCTGGAAGCCGGCCCCATGTGATGCCAGAGGCGACGCATGCGTCGCCCCTACAAAAGTCCTATCAAGAATGCAGCACTACAGTGTGAACACGCCTTGATTTAGAGGTGTTCATCGGTCCTCTGCATTTGATCGCCGAAGGTTTCATCGTCGCCCAACAGCCGCCATTGACCGGGTGGCAGTTCGCCCAGGCGAACCTGACCTATCCTCACCCGTTTGAGTGCCAGCACTTTCAGGCCGACGAGCTCGCACATGCGGCGAATTTGCCGTTTGCGCCCCTCGCGCAGGATGAAACGAAGCTGGTCGTCGTTGATCCATTCCACCTTGGCCGGACGCAGGGCGCGGTCATCGAGTTCCAGGCCGTGGTTGAGCAGGGCGAGGCCATCGGTGGCGAGCTGGCCTTCGACCCGCACCAGGTATTCTTTTTCGACCGTGGATGATTCGCCGATCAACTGGCGAGCGATGCGGCCGTCCTGGGTGAGCACCAGCAAGCCGGTGGAATCGATGTCGAGCCGTCCCGCGGGCGCGAGTCCCTGGAGCATGGCGCGCTGGAAAGGGCGGTTCCCGCGCTCGAACTGGTTGCCGGGAGTGATCAGTTCGACCGCAGGCCGATAGCCCGGCTCGGGCTGACCGGAGACATAACCGACCGGCTTGTGGAGCAGGATCGTGACCCGCGCCGCTTGTTGCTGGCGCGCTTCCGGCGCAAGGGTGATGCGCGCGTCGGGGTCGATGCGCGTGCCCAGTTCCGTGACCCGCCGTCCGTCGACGAACACCCAGCCGCGCTCGATCAGTTCGTCGGCTTCACGCCGGGAACACATCCCGCGCGCGGCCATCACCTTGGAAAGACGCACGCCTTCGGCATTGTTTTCGCTCGCCGTTTCGCGCCGCGCCGCGCTGGGCGCGCCCGCCGCCGGGCGTGTGGCGCGCCCGGCATTTCTTGCCTTTTTGGCCACCGGGGCTTTCCGCGCCTTGGGCGTTGCCGCGCTGGTTGCTGGTTTCAGCTTCAAGGTGCCCTGGATACGGGCCTTGGCGTCGTTCATGACAACATGCCCAACATGCGCGGCAAGACGAGCGAGATGGTCGGGATGTAGGTGATCAGGATCAGGAACACCAGCATGGTGAGGAGCCAGGGCAGCACTGCCCGGCTCATCTCGGTGAGACCGGCGTTGGTGACGCCGCTTGCCACGAAAAGGTTCAGCCCCACTGGCGGGGTGATCATGCCGATTTCCATGTTCACCACGATCATCACCCCGAAATGGACGGGATCGATGCCCAGCGCCACCGCCACCGGGAAGAGGATGGGGGCGAGGATGAGGATGATCGAGGAGGGTTCCATCAACGCGCCCGCGACCAGCAGCAGCAGATTCACCACGACCAGGAAACCGATCATGCCCATGCCGCTGGCAACGATGGCGTCGGCCATGCGCTGCGGAATCTGCTCGTTGGTCAGCGCGAAGGAGAACAGCGTCGCGCTGGCGATGATGAAAAGCAGCATCGCGCTCATGTTGGCCGAATCGAGCAGCACGCGTGGAATCTGGCGCAGCCTCAAATCCTTGTAGACGAAGACGGCAATGATGAATGCGTATACCGCGCTCATCGCGGCCGCTTCGGTCGGGGTGAAGATGCCCGAGTAGATGCCGCCCATCACTACCACGATCAGCATCAGCCCCCAGAACGCCTTGCGGAACGCTTGCCAGCGCTCGCGCCAGGAGGCGCACGGCAAGGTGGGGTAGGCGTGTTTTTTGGCGATGAACCAGGTGCACAGGCCGAGCATGAAGGCGAGCAGCAAGCCCGGTATCACCCCGGCCATGAACAGCGCGCCCACCGAGGTGTTGGTGGTGACCGCGTACATCACCATGATGATCGAAGGCGGAATGAGGATGCCCAGACCGCCCGACGAGGCCACGACGCCCGAGGCGAAACGCAGCGGAAAACCCTGGCGCAGCATGGCGGGAATCAGGATCGAACCGATCGCCACCACGGTGGCGGGCGACGAGCCGGAAACGGCGGCGAACAGCGCGCAGGCCAGCACCGCCGACATGCCCAGGCCGCCACACAGGTGACCGACCATGGCCGAGGCGAAGTCGATCATGCGTCGCGCCACGCCGCCGTGGGTGAGGAAGTTGCCGGCGAGGATGAAGAACGGGATCGCCATGATCTCGAAGTTCTCGATGCCGGAGAACATCTTCAATGCCACCGTGTTCAGCGGCACGTCGGTGAAGAGAAAGGTGAAGGCCAGCACCGTGAGGCCGAGCGCCACGCCGACCGGCATGCCGATCACCATCAACACGATCAGCAAGCCGAAGATGGATAGTGCGCTCATTGCTGTTTGCTCCCATGTTCGCCAATGTGCTGGCTGTGCTGGTTGTGTTCGATATCCTCGGCAACCGAAATCGCTTCGCCTTCGAGCAGCACATTCGCGTCCTGTTCGGTATCCAGCCCTTCGACATGACCGTGGTCGTGCGTCGGCAGCTTGCCGCTGTGCGCAAAGCGCACCATGACCTGCACGAAACGGAAACACATCAGGAAGGAACCCAGCGGAATCGCCAGGTAAACCATCCAGGTCGGCCATTCCAGATCGGGGGTGATCGGCCCTTCGAAACGATCGCCGGTCTCCATGCCGAGCCAGTTCATCGCATCGAAGGCCATGCCGTTTTCCCACACCAGATTCGCGCCGAAAATGCCGATCAATGCGGTAAACAGCACGCCGCAGGCCAGCCCCAGATGGATCAGCACCGCACGCGGCAGACCTTCGAGGTGATTCACCACGATGTCGACGCCGACATGGATGCCGGTTCGCACGCCGTAGGCCGCGCCGAATTTCGCCATCCACACGAACAGGATGATGCACAGTTCCTGTGCCCAACTGAAATTGAGCTCCAGCAGCCAGTCCTGGAGATAGGGAATGGCGAAACCGGAAAAATAGCGATGTACCACGGCGATGAACGTCACCAGTGTCGCCGCCGCCATCAGCGTGGCGATGATGAACTCTTCGAGCCGGTCGAGAATCTTGATCATCGAGCGCTCCCGGTATGAGCGAAATGAGCGGAAAGCAACAGCCTTCCCGCCATGCCGTCCGCGACGCGGGACATCGGGAAAGCATGCGGTTTGCGGACTGCCGACTTACAGGCTGTCTGGATCAAAGCCGGTCGCCTTGTAGATCGCCTCGATCAGATCGGCGCCCACCCGCGAGGCCATTTTCTTGTGCACCGGCAACAAGGCGCGCTTGAAGGCCGTTTTTTCTGCCGCGGTCGGGGTGTAGATTTCGGTCTTGCCCGAAGCCCGCACCGCGGCGAGCGCGCTGTCGTTTTCTTCCTTGGCGATCTGGTTGGCATAGACCGTCGATTCCTTGATCGCGCGTTCCAGTCCGGCACGGATTTCGGCCGGCAGGCCATCCCAGAATTTCTTGTTGGTGATTACCGCGTAACCCAGATAGCCATGATCGGTGATGGTCATGTGTTTTTGCACTTCGAACATCTTCTGGGTATAGAGGTTGGAGTGAGGATTCTCGGTGCCATCCACCACCCCGGTCTGGAGCGCCTGGTAGACCTCGGAGAACGCCATCACCTGAGGCAGCGCCTTCAATGCGCGCATCTGCTCTTCGAGCACCTTGGAAGACTGGATGCGCAGCTTCCTGCCCCGGAGATCTTCCGGGCGGTGGATCGGCGTGTTGGCCGAGAACGACTTGAAGCCGTTGTCCCAGTACGCCAGCCCGAGAATGCCCTTGGGTTCCAGCTTCGCCAGCAACTGCGCGCCGACCGGGCCATTGGTTACCTTGCCCAGCATTTCATAGCCATCGAAAATGTAGGGCAGATCGAACACCTCGAACTCGCGCACGCCGAGCGGGCCGAATTTGGCCAGGGAAGGAGCCAGGAGATGCACCGCGCCCATTTGTAGCGCTTCCAGTTCTTCCTTGTCCTTGTAGAGCGTGCTGTTGGGATAGACCTCGACCTTCACCGCGCCAGCGGTATATTGCTCCGCCAGTTCCTTGAATTTGTCCGCGGCCTTGCCCTTGGGGGTGTCCTGGGCGACGACATGGCTGAATTTGATCACGATGGGTTCGGCGGCACAGGTCGCAGTCGCCATACTTGCCCATCCGGCCACGGTCAGTCCCAGCAGGAATGTGCGAAATTTCATCGGTCCATCTCCTTCGATTCAGTTGGACAAAGCCACGCCCTGCGGCAGTTTGCCTCGGGGCGGCAGTGAAGACAGTTTCATTGCCCTGCGGTATCCGCTGCCATTGGGGAATACCCTAAACCGGCCATGTCGATGGAAGAGACCAGGATCGAAACCGTTTCCCGGTAGATCGCGTGGCACAGGTCGACGCCGATCTTTGCCAGCGGCCATGTGCACGGGCGAGGATGGATTCTCCTCGTTGCAACACATCCATCTCGTCTACATCTTCGTGGATCTCGGCATTCGGATAAACTTCGGCCTTTGCCGTGCCTTGGGTATACTTTTCCGCCAGTTCCTTGAATTTCAATGCTGCCTCGCCTCTTGGGCGTGTCCGTGGCAACAACATGATCGGGTTCGACCCCCGTTCGCGCCGACATGATCAAACCCGGCAAGAACGCACGAATGCCATTTTTACTTTTCTCCAATGCCCATCGCGTTTCAGGGCGCGCGTATCGACGCATGGCGCATGATCAGATCGACAAGGGTAATGAAAAATTCGCCATGAGATATTGCCCTTTTCACTCCACGGCCCACATCCGCCGCCACGCAGTGGCGCATGCCTGTTCATACCCATCACCCGGCGGCCGCTGACGTTTCCATGATATCCCCCAGACAGCGCTATCCTGTCAGCATGGCCATTTTCCAGATCGCCCTGATCGCGGCCTTCGCGCTTTTGGCCTGGTTCGGCAACGGTCATCTGTCGATGGATATCTGCATCCTCGCGCTCAGCGCCATTGCCGTCTGGAGCGTGTGGCGCGTGCACCGCATGTTCTATCGCATGTTCGTCCTCGACAACGAGTTCCAGCAATCGCTGCTTTTCCGCCGCGCGCTCGACCTGGCATCCATCGGCGGCCTGCGTGTGCGCGATCACACCGGGCGCATCCTCTATGTCAATCCCGCCTTCTGCCGCATGACCGGCTATGCCGCCCACGAACTGATCGGCGCGGTGCCCCCCGATATTCCGTACTGGGACAATGAACAGACCGCGCGACGCGCCCAGGAATGTCTCGACCGCGCGCTCAACGACATATCCATACCCAATGACGTCGAACTCACCATGCGGCGCAAGAATGGCGAACGCTTCGAAGTCCTCGTCGTCGAAAGCCCCTTCATCGATGAAAATGGCGTGCACCTCGGCTGGCTGGGCGCGTTCATCGACATCACCGGACAAAAACACCTCCGCCGCCAGCGCGAACGCCTGCAAACCATCGCCCGCCTGACCACCATGGGGGAAATGGCTTCCAGCCTGGCCCACGAACTCAATCAACCCCTGACCGCGATCTCCGCCTACACCGGGGGCCTGCTCACCCAGATCAATACCCACAAGCTCGATGTCGCCGAACTGCGCGAGGTTCTCACCCGCATCGAGCGTCATTCCCAGCGCGCGGCCAGCATCATCGGCCGGATTCATGCCTTCGTGCGTCGCAACGATCCCCACTTCGCCCCGATCGATCTCAACGCCCTGATCCGTGAAATCGCGCTGCTGATCGACATCGACGCCCAGAAAAACCAGGTCAACATCATCTGCGAACTCGATCCCGACTTGCCGGAAGTCATTGCCGATGTCCAGTTGATCGAACAGATCATCGTCAACCTTGCGCGCAACGGCATCGACGCCATGGTCGATACCCCGCTGGGTGAGCGGGAACTTCGCCTCTCCACCCACGTCCAGGACAGGGCCGTCAGCATCCAGATCGGCGACTGCGGCTGCGGTATCGCCCCGGAGACCATTCGCCACCTGTTCGAACCTTTTTTCACCACCAAGCCAGAGGGCATGGGCATCGGACTCAATATCTGCCGTTCGATCGCTGAACTGCACAATGGCCAGTTGAGCTTCTCGCCCAATCCGCAAGGCGGCACCACCTTCACTCTGACGCTCCACGCCGATAATTATGCATAAAGCACATGCCCATATCGTTGAAGACGACGACGACATTCGTGACGCGCTCGCCTGGCAGTTTCGCACCCGCGACATAGAATCCATGACGTGGGCAAACGCCGAGGACTTTCTCGCCGCGTTGCAACCCGACTGGCTCGGCTGTATCGTGCTCGACATCCGCCTCTCCGGCATGAGCGGGCTGACCTGTTTCGAGCAGTTGCTCGAACGCGGCTGCCACATGCCGGTCATTTTCATCACCGGCCACGGCGACATCCCGATGGCGGTTTCCGCGCTCAAGCGAGGCGCGTTCGATTTCATCGAAAAACCGTTCCGCCACAACGACCTCGCCGACCGGGTGCAGCGCGCGATCGCCTTCGATATCGAACGCTATCAGGTCGGCATCGACCGCGACACCATCGAACAGCGCCTGGCCACGCTCTCGGCCCGCGAGCGCGAAGTCATGGCCCTGATCCTCGAAGGCAAATACAACAAGGTCATCGCCAGCAAGCTGTCGATCTCGATGCGCACCGTCGAAGCGCACCGCGCCCACATCTTCAGCAAGATGCGGATACGCTCGGCGGTGGAACTGGCGCAATTGCTGACGGTGTTGAAAGACTGACATCCGGACGCCATTCCAGCGTCCAGCCCGCCGCGCCCGGCGCACAGGCAAAGGCGGCATCGACGCCGATGCCGCCCACCCAGGCGATCCGGCCATTGACTTCGAGTACCGGCAAGCGTTCGCGCAACCAAGGCGGAATTCCCCGTTCCTGGCACAAATTCTTGAGCGACCTGGCCGGACGCGCCGCGCCCAGGCGCAGCTTCAGCCCCGGCGCGCGTGGCGACAGCCTGCATTCGGCATCCTCCAGGGCCGACGCCGCCACGCCCGCGCCTTGCGCTGCCCGACAATACACGCATCCTCCTCCCCATTCCGCCACGCCCGTGGTCGCCAGCCAGCGCCGGGAAGACGGCGTCGCCAACGCGGCGGGCGCAAGCCACACTCGTCCCCGGTAGCTGTAGCAGACAAGCTCCCCGAGCGGCAATGCAAGCGGGGAGCCGGTCGCGCAGAGCTGGCGCAGGGCCTCGTCGAGCCGGGCCGTCGCCGGTACGCGCGCGCCCTGGCCGCGTATCGTCCAGCGCAACAGATTGGCCAGCCGTGGCCGGGAAAGCATCAACAACGCCGAGCGCGCGAAACTTCCGCCTTCGTCCGCGCATGCCGCCGCGTCCAGCCCGGCCAGATCATCGAGCAAGGCGGCGGCCTCGGCAAAATGTGCCCCGGCACGCGTCAGCGTCCGCCGCGCCCCAGGGAAACGAGTTTCGATCGCGGGCAGGATGCGATGGCGCAGATCGTTGCGGGCAAAAACCGGATCGGCATTGCTCGCATCCTCGACCCAGGCCAGACCTCGTGCCCGAGCATGCGCCAGGATTTCCGCGCGTCCCAAGCCAAGCAGCGGCCGCAACCGCCGCGCGCCTTCGCGCTCGATGGCCGCCATCGCCGCCATGCCGCGCACGCCCGCGCCGCGCAGCAGGCGGAAAAGCACGGTTTCGGCCTGGTCGTCACGATGATGGCCGAACACCAGCCAGTCGCACGCCACTTCCGCCAGTGCCGCATACCGCGCCAGCCGCGCGGCGGCCTCCAGCCCGTCGGGGTGATCGCGGACCACGTCGACACGGAAGACATGCAGGGGAATATCGCGCTCGCGGCATAGAACTTCGCAGAATCGCTGCCAATCGTCGGCTTGCGCCTGGAGGCCATGGTTGACATGCGCCGCTTCCAGCACGAAACCGAAGCTTCCGCGCACGCCGGCAAGCGCATCGACCAGCACCACCGAATCGACCCCGCCGGAGAGCGCGCAACACAAACGCGCGCCCGCGCCGATCCCGGCTTCGGCCAGCACCGCCGCGACCGCGTCGAACAGGGGCAGGATCATTTCACCGCCCGGGCAAGTCAAACGAACAGATGCGCGTCATATATTGCGCTCGTCATCGCAGAGGACAAGGACAGAAAGGCAAGCGGCGCATCGCGCCACGCCCCGCGATAACGTCGAAATACGCTGAAATCCGGGACGCTCGGCCTTGGCCTCCGCACAACATTGACGATCCGATCTGTCCCAATCATGCGGCGGCGAAGCCGCTGGTTACTCAGGCCGCGCGTTCCTTGTAGCGACCATAGCTCATCAGTTTTTCCATCCGCTGGGCGAGCAATTCGGCGGGGGGCAGGACGTCGATCTGGCGCAGGGCGTCGGCGAGCGCGCGTTTCAGGCTCTGCGCCATGGCGCGATGATTGCGATGCGCGCCGCCCACGGGTTCATTGACCACTTTGTCGATGAGACCGAGCGACTTCAGCTTCGCGGCGGTGATCCCCATCGCCTCGGCGGCCACCGAAGCCTTGTCGGCGCTTTTCCACAGGATGGAGGCGCAGCCCTCGGGCGAAATCACCGAATAGGTGGAATATTGCAGCATGATCACCTGGTCGCCCACCGCGATTGCCAGCGCGCCGCCCGAACCGCCCTCGCCGATGATGGTGCAGATCAGCGGCACCTTGAGTTCGGCCATGGCGTAGAGGTTGTGGCCGATGGCCTCC
Organism: Azoarcus sp.; assembly: GCA_031282905.1. Lineage (GTDB taxonomy): Bacteria > Pseudomonadota > Gammaproteobacteria > Burkholderiales > Rhodocyclaceae > WRNU01. The sequence continues at coordinate 12,649 of JAITCV010000092.1, forward strand.
GACTGGCCGCGCTCCTCGGCGCCGATGCCCGGATACGCGCCCGGCGTATCGACGAAGGTAAACACCGGCAGATCGAATTTTTCCGCCAGTTTCATCAGCCGCAGCGCCTTGCGATAGCCCTCGGGACGCGGCATGCCGAAGTTGCGCGCGATTTTCTCCTTGGTGTCGCGCCCTTTCTGGTGACCGATCACCACGCATCCCCGGCCATTGAAACGGGCCAGTCCGCCGACAATGGCCACGTCGTCGGCATAGACGCGGTCGCCATGCAGCTCGGTGAAATCGGTAAAGATGTGCTGTACGTAATCGAGGGTATAGGGCCGTTGCGGATGGCGGGCGACCTGGGATATCTGCCACGGCGTCAGTTTGGCGTAGATATCCTTGGTGAGCGCCTGACTCTTTCCTTCGAGGCGGGAGATTTCTTCCGAGATATCCACAGCCGAATCGTCCTGCACGAAACGCAACTGCTCGATCTTGCTTTCCAGATCGGCGATCGGTTGCTCGAAGTCGAGAAAAGTAGTAGCCATGTGATCCGCCCACGCTGAATGAAACCGCCGCGATTGTACCGCCTCCGGCCAGCGCGCCGCGTATATGCCAATGGCGTTGAGACGCCCCGCCGTTTCATTCAGTGTGTGCCGGAACTGCCGAAACCGGCTTCGCCCCGCGCGCTGGCCTCGAAACTGTCGACCACGTTGAGTTTGACTTGCACCACCGGCACCACCACCAGTTGCGCGATGCGCTCCATGGGTTCGATGGTGAAAGGCTCGTTGCCGCGATTCCACATCGACACCATGATCTGGCCTTGATAGTCGGAATCGATCAGGCCCACCAGATTGCCGAGCACGATGCCATGCTTGTGGCCGAGACCCGAGCGCGGCAACACCACCGCGGCCAGGCCCGTGTCGCCGATGTGAATGGCGATACCGCTCGGAATCAGCGTGGTCTCGCCCGGTTGCAGAGTGAACGCCGCGTCGACGCAGGCGCGCAGATCGAGCCCGGCCGCGCCGATGCTGGCGTAGGCGGGCAGCTTTTCCTTCAATCGCTCATCGAGCAGTTTTATGTCCAGGTGATACATGCTCTCATCCCTGTTGATGAATTGATGGAATCAGTCCCGCGGCAACAGGCGGGCAAGGTGATCGACGATCCAGTCCGCGATCGCACCCTTGGGCGCGCGCGGCAAGGGGTGGCGGCCGGCATCGTCGTAAATCACCACGGTATTGTCGCCTCCCCCCAGCCCATCGGCCACCAGATTGCCCACCACCATGGGCAGGCGCTTGTCGCGGCGTTTGCTTTCGGCATAAGCGTCGAGATCGTGGCTCTCGGCGGCGAATCCCACGCAGAACGGCGCGTTTTCCAGCGCAGCCACTTCCGCGAGGATGTCCGGGTTGGGGATGAGTTCGAGCTTCATCGCCTCGCCCGATTTCTTGATCTTGTGCGCCGCCACTGTCGCCGGGCGGTAATCGGCCACCGCCGCCACGGCGACGAAGACCTCCGCGGGCAGCGCGCCGAAAACCGCCTCGCGCATGGACAGCGCGCTGGTCACGCCGACCTTGCGCACCCTCGGAGGCGTCGGCAAGGCCACTGGCCCGCTCACCAGCACCACATCGGCCCCGGCGCGCGCACAGGCCGCCGCGATCGCATAGCCCATCCTGCCCGAGCTGGGGTTGGTCAGGCCGCGCACCGGATCGATGGCCTCGAAAGTCGGGCCAGCGGTGATGACCACCTTGCGCCCGGCCAAGGGCTTGGGCGCGAAGGCATCGATCAGCGCCGCGCACAGGATGCCGGGCTCCAGCATCCGTCCCTCGCCGATTTCCCCGCACGCCTGCTCGCCCGTATCCGGGCCGAGCACGCTCACGCCATCGCCTTCGAGCGTCGCCACGTTGCGCCGCGTGGCGGGATGCGACCACATCTGGCGGTTCATCGCCGGCGCGATGAGCAGCGGGCAGTCGCGCGCCAGGCACAGCGTGCTCAACAAATCGTCGGCCATGCCGTGCGCCAGCCGGGCAATGAGGTTCGCGGTCGCGGGAGCGACCAGGATGGCATCGGCCCGCCCGAGCGTGATATGCGCCATGCCTTTATTCGCCTGCTCGTCCCACAGGCTGGTACACACCGGATTGCCCGAAAGCGCCTGGAAAGTCGCCCTTCCCACGAAGCGCTCTCCCGCCTCGGTCATCACCACATGGACATCGGCCCCGGTCTTGACCAGCAAGCGCGCAAGTTCAGCGGACTTGTAAGCCGCGATCCCGCCGCCTATTCCGAGAACAATTTTTTTTCCATGCAAGGCGTTTATGATGTTAGTCTCACCCGTCATTCCCGCATTCCTTCTACTGTCATGGCAATCACCGACTGGCCCGAAAACGAACGTCCCCGTGAAAAACTGCTGAGCCGCGGCGCCCAGGCCCTGAGCGACGCCGAACTGCTCGCCATCTTCCTGCGCGTCGGCATCCGTGGTCTGAGCGCGGTCGATCTTGCCCGTAATCTGCTGAGCCATTTCGGCACGCTCACCCGTTTGTGCAACGCATCCGCCGCCGAATTTTCCGCCGTGCCCGGCGTGGGGCTGGCGAAGTATGCACAACTGCAAGCAGTGATGGAACTGGCCCGACGCTCGCTTGCAGAATGTCTCACGGAAAGCAGCCTGTTCGATTCGCCCGCCGCGGTGCGTGACTGGCTGCGCCTGCACCTCGCCCATCTGGCGCACGAAACTTTCTGCGTGCTCTTGCTCGACGCCCGCCACCGCCTGATCGAAGCCGTCGATCTTTTCCGCGGCACCCTCACCCAGACCAGCGTCTATCCGCGCGAACTGGTCAAACTCGTGCTCGCCCACAATGCCGCCGCCGTCATCCTCGCCCACAACCACCCTTCCGGCGCCGCCGAACCCAGCCAGGCCGACCTGGAACTCACCCGCATCCTGCGCGACGCCCTGGGGCTGATCGACGTCAAGGTGCTCGATCATTTCGTGGTGCCCGCCCAGGGCAAGGCGCTGTCGTTCGTCGAAGGTGGATTGCTGTGAGCCAGGACTCCCAGGTAAAAATCCTCGGAAAAACCCGCTTCCGGACGCAAGCCGGGATATGCTGAATATAAACAGCATATGACATCGCAGACCGATTCCAAGGCGTAGAAAAACTGACGGACGAAAAGGGGATATCCCTGTATGTCACGCCAGCAGAGGGAAAGCTATTTCCCCATACATCAGGAGGCAATCCGGAGTTGACCTGTGCGATTGTCCTGACCGGCGTGCAATTGATCTACGGCGAAGGCTGCCGTTGCGCGCGAGGCGGCGGCAAGCCTTCGAGAAAAGCCACCGCTTCGCGTTCCAGCCGGGTGCGCCGCATCGGCGGCAAACTGCGCCACACCACTTTGCCGTAGGATTTGTCGATCATCCTCGGGTCGCAGACACAGAGCAGGCCGCTATCGCGTTCGCCGCGGACCAAACGCCCGGCTCCCTGCTTCATGTTGATCACCGTGCGTGGCAATTGATGATGGATGAAAGGGCTCAGCCCTTGTTTGCGCAAATGCTCCACCCGCGCGGCAAGCACCGGATCATCGGGCGAAGCAAACGGCAGCTTGTCGATGATGACCAGGGAAAGCGCGTCCCCCGGCACATCCACCCCTTCCCAGAAACTCTGGCTCGCCACCAGCACGGCGTTGCCCAGATAGCGAAAACGATCAAGCAACTCGGTACGCGAACCTTCCCCCTGCAACAACAAGGGCAGCTTATCGTCCCCGTCCCCTTTCCCGTCTCCGCCCCGCTCCAGATCCTCGGCGATCAGTTCGTGGAGACGACGCATCGCGCGCAGCGAAGTACACAGCACGAACGTCCGCCCACGCGCGGCGCGAATCAAGGGCAAGGCAACCTTCGCCACCGCTTCGGCATACATGGGCGAATTCGGATCGGGCATGTTCGCCGGCGCATAGAGCACCGCCTGGCGGGCGTAATCGAAAGGACTGCCCCACATCGCGGTCAGCGGCGGCGTCTCCATCCCGTACAGTCCGAGTTCGCGGCAGTAATGGCCGAAATCCCGTCCCACCGCGAGCGTCGCCGACGTAAACACCCACGCCCGCGGCCGTCCCTCCAACTGGCGGCGAAACACATCCGCCACCTGGAGCGGCGTGGTGTTGAGCGACCACCCTTGGGTAAACACCTCCACCCAGTAGATCAGTTTTTCCAGCGGATTGCGCCAGATCTCCAGCCGCTCGCGTATCTCCTCGCTGCGCCGCAGGCAGTTGGCCAAGCCCTCGGAACGTTCGGCCTGGGTATCGAGCAGATCGTGGAACTGCGTCAAGACCGTGGCCAGCTCATCGAGATTCGTGGAAAAATCCTTCGCTTCCGCCGCCTGGGCCGCGGACAAGCGCGCCGGTTCCTCGTCGAATGCCAGGCGCAGATCACGCGCCGCCTTCTCCAGCGCCCGGCTGGCGTCGATCAGCGCCACGCAATCCCGCGCCGCAGCCATGGTCTCGCTGCGGGTATCGCGGACCAACTCCAGCAACTGCGAACTCGATGTGCTCTCGCCGAAAAAAAGGCTCGCGGTTTCGGGAAGCTGATGGGCCTCATCGAAGATCACCGTATTGCAACTGGGCAGCAATTCGCCCATGCCCTCGTCGCGCAGCATGACATCAGCAAAGAAGAGATGGTGATTGACCACCACCACATCGGCCTCCATCGCCGCGCGCCGGGCCTGCATGACGAAGCATTCCTTGATGTTGGGGCACTCCTGGCCGAGGCAGTTGTCGCGGGTCGAAGTCGCCGCGCCCCAGGCGGCGGAATCCTCGCGCACTTCCGTGCATTCGGCCCGGTCGCCGCTGTGGGTGATCCTGGCGAAGCGGGCGATGGCGCGCAGGTCGGCGGCGCTCTGCGCCGAGGTAAAACGCCCGTCGCGGACATTGCGTTCGAGGTGATAGGGGCAGACGTAATTGGCCCGCCCTTTCAGGAGGGCGATCGACACCGGCACCTTGAGCGCGTCGCGCACCGTGGGCAGATCGCGCGTGAATAGTTGATCCTGCAAGGTCTTGGTGCCGGTGGACACGATGACCTTGCCCCCCGACAACAGGGCGGGCACCAGATAGGCAAAGGTCTTGCCCGTCCCGGTCCCCGCCTCGGCCACCAGCACGCGCTGCTCATGGATGGCTTGCGCGATGAGCCGCGCCATTTCGATTTGCTGTGGTCGCGCGCGAAAACCCGCGATCGCCGCGGCAAGCGGTCCCTCGGAAGCGAACAGCGCGGCAAGGTCGGTCATTTGGCGAATTTCCGATTTACGGTTTGAAGCACGTGGAAACGACGGATTTTGTCACGGTCAGAGGACAGAAGACAGAAGATCGAGGATAGTCGAATGATGAGTCGAATGATGAGTCGAATGACGAATAGATGTCTGGAGACTAGCGCAAAATGACCGAAACGATCCCCATCTCGTCTTCGACCAGGTCGGTGATGGTCGCTTCTTCACGTCTTGCCAGATCGTCGAGCGCGAACAGGGCGCGCGCGAGTGGATTGATGAAACGGGATTCGAGCCGGTTGCCGATGCCGCGTCCGCCATTGCCGAGATCCTCGATGCACCAGTCTTGCAGGCGTTGCAGGGCCGCGGGGGCAAAATGCAACGCCAGCCGGTGCTCCTCGCGCACTCGCCGCAGCACATTTTCCAGCATGCCGACAAAAATGGGTTTGGCCACGGACGCAGTGATGAAATTGAAAACGACGATGTTGTCGCCGATGCGGTTGAGAATTTCCGGACGCGACAGGTGGTATTTGAAATAGTCGGCGATCGCGTCCTTGATGCGCGTTTCCACGACTTCGTATGGATCGCCAGGGACGATGTTCTGCACCCGGCGGCCATGTTCATCTTCGATGAAGATGCCAAGGTTGGAGGTGAAGACAAGGAGGGTTTCGGAAAAATAGGTGACGTCGCCACGCCCGTCGGTGAGGCGGCCGTCTTCGAGGATTTGCAGGAATTTGTCGAGAATGCGCGGATGGGCTTTTTCCACTTCGTCGAACAGCACCACCGAAAACGGCTTTTCGCGCACCGCGTTGGTCAATTCGCCACCGGCTTCGAAACCGACATAGCCCGGCGGCGCGCCCAGGAGACGCGCGCTATTGTGTTCCTCGGCGAATTCGCTCATGTCGAAACGAATATAGGCGCGCTCGTCACCGAAGATGAGTTCGGTGAGCGTCTTGGCAAGCTCCGTTTTTCCCACTCCGCTGGGGCCGGCGAAAAACAATACGCCGCGCGGGCGGTTGCCGCCCGATTTCGCCTGCGCGCCGGTGAGGCCCATCACCGAGCGCATCAGGATGTCCACCGTCTTGGTGACCGCCTGCGGCTGGCCTTTGACCCGGGTTTCTATCTGCGCCGCGGCGTGGGCGATGCGGCTTTTGAGATAGGATTTTTTCCATGGGTTTTCCAGCACGCCGACCTTGTAACACTGCACCGCGTCTTCTACCCGTTCCCAGCCGATGCCTTGCCGGTTGGCCAGTTGCGCGATGTCCGAGAGGGCAACGAGCGTGAGCCCCTCGGTGGCGCGCGCGAAGGCGGCGGCGAAGGCCGCCTGGCTGGTTTCATCGATGGTGGCGGTGTTTTCATTGTCCGGCGCGAACAGCGAAAAATAGCTGCGCGCCGCCGCTTCCCGCACGTCGAAATCGGGCAGGCCGATGCCGATGCTTTCGATGCGGGCGTTGTCGAGTGCGAACCACGATGGCAAATCCTGTGGCCGATTCAGCAGCCAGAGGATGGGATTGAAGCGCGGCCGGTTGTCGTGGCCTGGCGGCGGCGTTTTCAGCACGATCGGCACGGCATGCACCGCCAGCCGTTCCGCGGCGAGGAAAAAACGGTGCTCGCCGGCGTCGAGCTGGTCTGGATGGCGGGCGAGGCGGGAGGCGAAATCGATGAGCAGCGCCGCGCGCACTTCGCGCGTCCGGTTCAGCAGCCCCATCAGATCCGCGAGATGATCGAGGCTCATCGGCATCGTCTGGCCGTCCTGGAGGTTCAGCTTGAAGAGCGTCCGGGCAATCTCCTGCGTCGCGGCATTGCCGGGGTAGGGGCGGATGCCTTCGACCGGGTCGTAGATCAGCAGGATCTCGAAATGCTGGCGCGCGAGCACCTGCCACAGGCAGCGGCGCAAGGGCGCGGGGGTGATGAGGTGCTCCGCGACCGGGGTGAGGAAATGGTCGCGGATGTTGCCGGAGATGATGAATTGCGAGCGGATCGGCAGCAGCCGTTCGAGGTCGCGCGTCCAGCGCGGCACGAGGGCGGCGATTTCCTCGGCGGTCGGGATGGATGTTGTCATCATAAAAACCAGTTCCAATGTGGCGTCAAAAGTAAGCCCGCTCCAACGACATGAGCCCGGACACAGCAAAAAATTTCAACGGCTGTTTCTGTTCCGGCCACTGCTGCGCGAAGACGCTCCGTTCGGCTCAAGGCGCGGGCAAATCCGCGAAAATCTTCCGGTAAGGCACTTCGCCCATGAGCGTGCGCCATTCTTCGCGGGTCAGGTTGCGGTGGTCGATCCTGATGTCATCGATCATTTCCCACAAATAAATCGTGCTGTCATTGCCCGCCGAGGCAATGAGGAGGCCATCCGGGCTGAACGATACGTGGGTGATTTCTGTATGGCCGCGCAGCGGCTCGCCCCACGGCTGCCTGCTCGCCACATCCCAGAGACGAATCGTGTGGTCCCAGCCCGCCGAGGCCAGAAGGCGGCCATCCGCACTGAAGCTCACATGAATGACACTGCCTTTATGCCCGCGCAGCGGTTTGCCCCACGGCTGCGCGTTTGCCACGTCCCAGAAACGGATCGTGCCGTCCTTGCCTGCCGAAGCGAGGAGGCGGCCATCCGGGCTGAACGACACATGAAAGACCGTGTCCTCGTGGCCGCGCAGCGGCTCGCCCCGCGGCTGCCCGCTCGCCGCTTCCCAGAGACGGATGGTGTGGTCCAAACTGGCCGAAGCAAGCAGGCGGCCATCCGGGCTGAATGACACACTCAACACCTTGTCCGTATGCCCGCGCAGCGCCTTGCCCCGCGACCGCCCGTTCGCCGCTTCCCAGAGGCGGATGCTGTGGTCCGAACTGGCCGAGGCAAGCAGGCGGCCATCCGGGCTGAACGTCACATGATTGACTCCGTCCGTATGCCCGCGCAGCGCCTTGCCCCGTGACTGCCCGCTCGCCGTCTCCCAGAGGCGGATGGTGTGGTCCGAACTGGCCGAAGCAAGCAGGCGGCCATCCGGACTGAACGACACACTCAACACCTTGTTCTCATGGCCGCGCAGTGGCTCGCCCCGTGGCTGCCCACTCGCCACCTCCCAGAGCCGGGCCGTTTCGTCCAGGCTTGCCGAAGCAAGGAGGCGGCCATCCGGGCTGAACGTCACCTGGGTAACCCGCCATTCATGCCCGCGCAGCCCCCCGTCCCGCGGCTGCCAGCCCACCCTGTTCCAGAGGCGGATCGTGTGTTTGGCATCCGCTGAAATCAAGGTATTGCCATCCGCGCTGAACGACAGATATTCGATCACGCCCTCATGCCCGCGCAGCATCCTGCCCCAACGTTTGTCGCTTGCCGTCTTCCGATCCGCGCTGGCCACGTCCCAGAAACGGATCGATGATCTGTCTGCCGAGGCCAGAATGCGGCCATCCGGGCTGAACGATACATGATTGACTTCGCCCGCATGCTCGCGCAGCGGCTCGCCCCGTTGCCGTCCGCTCGCCACGTCCCAGAGCAGGACGGTCTTGTCCGCGCTTGCCGAGGCCAGGAGGCGGCCATCCGGGCTGAATGCCACATGGAGTACATTTTCGTCATGACCGCGCAGCGCCTCGCCCCGTGCTTGTCCGCTGGCCACGTCCCAGAGACGAATCGTGTAGTCGTTGCTTGCCGAAGCAAGGAGACGGCCATCCGGGCTGAACGCCACATGGTTGATCTCGCCTTTGTGCCCGTGCAGCGCGTCGCCCCGTGGCTGCCCGCTTGCCACATCCCAGAGACGAATCGTGTCGTTGCTTGCCGAAGCAAGGAGACGGCCATCCGGGCTGAACGACATATGACTGCTCGCAGGCTCGCGCGGCATGCTTATATTTCCGCGCAGCGCCTCGCCCCGCGGCTGCCCGCTCGCCACATCCCAAAGACGGATCGTGTGGTCATGGCTTGCCGATGCGAGGAGACGGCCATCCGGGCTGAACGCCACCCCCCAAACGTTGTTCGCATGCCCGCGCAACGCCTCGCCCCGTTGCTGCCCGCTCGCCACATCCCAGAGCCGGACCGTTCCTTGGTCTGTCGAGGCGAGAAGGCGGCCATCCGGGCTGAACGTCACCTGGTTGATCCCCCACTTATGCCCGCGCAACGCCTCGCCCCGTTGCTGCCCGCTTGCCACATCCCAGAGCCGGATCGTGCCGTCATCGCTTGCCGAGGCGAGAAGGTGGCCATCCGGGCTGAACGTCACCTGGGTAATCTGCCACTTATGCCCGCGCAGCGGCTCACCCCATTGCCGCCCGTTCTCCATGTCCCAGAGCCGGATTGTTTTGTCGTAGCTTGCAAAAGCGAGGAGGCGGCCATCCGGGCTGAACGTCACCTGATTGGTTTCGCCCGTACTCAGCGGCTTGCCCCGCGCCTGTCCGCTCGCCAATTCCCGGAAACGGACCGTCGCGCCGTCCTCGCTGGTCAAGGCCAGGAGACGGCCATCCGGGCTGAGCACCTCCAGGGAGGCGGACGGAGAAGCGGACAAGACAAGCAAAACGGCCAGCGCGACCAGGCACGCCGGGCGGAATCGATCATTCATGGTTTCTCCAATATCAAAGTCGATGCTGTTCGGGAAACGTCACATGAAGCAACGCGCATCATATCTTGCATTCGTCAAAAGACGATGGCGGACGAGCCCGGGTTTCGGGGCGGCAGATATTGGCCACGCGATGCATGCGTCGCCACGGCGCTCCGCTCCCTTTCAATGACATAGAAATGAAAACGCACGGGTTTGTTCCACGCCGGATTGCCGTCCTGATGCATTGTGAATGATCTTTGGGCAGGGGGTACGACGTTTGCGTGTGCGTGCGATGACCGTGCAATCCACAGCAGACCAGTGCGCTTGGACAGCATACGAAACGGATGAGCGTTGCCACGCGCGGGCATTGGCGCGCCGATTTGAAGCGCCAATCCGCTTTCATGGCCCTAAACAGGGATGGAACGATCGGGTATCATCCGTGGCTGGATTTTTCCACCAAGAACCGCGACCAGATGATCCGCAAGCTGCTGCGCAAGGTTTTCACCCGCAACGCAAAAAAGCCCACCCCTGCCTTGACGCCCGCATGCATACCCGTCGATCAGCACGGCATCCATCGCGAGCAGGTTTCACACGCCGCGTGCAAGGTCTGTGCCGTCCTCCAGGAACACGGGCACGCCGCGTATATCGTCGGCGGCGCGGTGCGCGATCTGCTGATCGGCCATACGCCCAAGGATCACGACGTCGCCACGTCCGCCACGCCCGAAGAAATACGTGCCCTTTTCCGGCGTGCGCGCATCATTGGCCGTCGTTTCAAGATCGTGCATGTGATGAGCGGACCGGAGACGATCGAAGTCTCCACTTTCCGCGCCAGTCACGAGGCCGAAACCGACCGGCATGGCCGGGTGCTCCGCGACAATACCTACGGCAGCCAGGCCGAGGATGCTTCCCGGCGCGATTTCACCGTCAACGCGCTCTATTACGACCCCGCCACCGAGACCATCCTCGACTATCACCACGGCGTCGCCGACCTGCGCCAGAAAACCTTGCGCATGATCGGCGAACCGCGCGCCCGTTACCGCGAAGACCCGGTGCGCATGCTGCGCGCGGTCCGGCTCGCGGCCAAGCTCGGCTTGGTCATCGACCCTGCCGCGCGCACGCCGATTCGGGAGATGGCAATCCTGCTCGAAAACGTGCCCACGGCCCGTCTCTTCGATGAAACCCTGAAGCTGTTGCTGTCGGGGAACGCGGTGCGCTGCCTCACCCAGTTGCGCGAAGAAGGCTTGCACCACGGCCTGCTGCCCTTGCTCGACATCGTGCTCGAACAATCCGTGGGCGAACGTTTCGTCCGCCTCGTGCTGGAAAACACCGATGAGCGGGTGCGCGCGGATAAATCGGTTTCCCCCGGTTTCCTGTTCGCCGCCTTGCTGTGGCCGGAAGTGCTCCAGTGCTGGAAGGCGAATCAGGCCAACGGCATGGCGTCGCAACTGGCGCTGTTCGAGGCCATGGATCAGGCGCTCGATACCCAGGCGAGCCGTTTGGCGATCACGCGCCGCATCGCGGGCGACATCAAGGAAATATGGGCGATGCAAGCGCGTTTCGACAAACGTTCGGGCCAGGCGCCTTATCGGTTGATCGAGCAACCGCGTTTCCGCGCCGCCTGGGACTTTCTCCATTTGCGCGCGGCGGCGGGCGGCGTTCCACAGGAAATCCCCGATTGGTGGGATCGGTTCGCGCACGCCACCCATGACGAACGCAAGGAATTGCTGCGCATGGCACCCGCCGACGGCAGCGTGCTCGCGCGCAAACGGCGGCGGCGGCGCAAACCCGCCGCCTTGCCTGGCGACTCTTCGACCATCGTGGCATGAGCGTTCGCGCCTACGTGGCCTTCGGCGCCAATCTGGGCGATCCGCTGGCCGCCTTCGTCCAGGCGCGCGACGCGCTTGCCGCGCTGCCGGACACCCGGCTTGCCGCTCATTCGTCATGTTATCGCAGCACGCCGCTGGGCGTAGCGGATGAACAGCCAGATTATGTCAATGCGGTGATGGCGATAGATACCGGACTCGCCCCCCTGCCGCTGCTCGACGCCCTGCTCGCCATCGAAACCGCCGGGGGCCGTACCCGGGCATACGCCCAGGCGCCGCGCACCATCGACCTCGATTTGCTGCTCCACGGCGACACGATCCTGCACGACCCAAGGCTTACCCTGCCACATCCGCGCCTGCACCAGCGCGCCTTCGTGCTGCATCCGCTGTTCGAAATCGCCCCGCAGCTCGTCATCCCCGGCCTCGGCCCCCTGCCCGCCCTGCTGGAACAGGTGCGCGGCCAGGGCATCGTCCGCATCGCTGCCGGCCAATGTGATTGAAAAATCAATGGCTGAATGGATTTCGGCGCGCGGATAGTCAGCATCATGTCTCGCGCGCGTCATTGCGAGGCGCGTAGCGCCGTGGCAATCCAGTACGTTCGCAAGGGCGCTCTGCGCCCTCTGGATTGCCACGGGCCTCTGGCCCTCGCAATGACGAAGATTGGCGGCTATCGCAAGCCACATTCTTCCGCCACACCTCCACCCTGTCATTGCGAGGCGCGGTGCGCCATGGCTTTTCCAGACGATCCGCAATTGCCCGGAACTTCCCAAACGAGCGGCGCGGTGCGCCGGGGGAACGCAAACCAAAAGGAGTCAGGCGTGAGCGTGTGTGATTTCCCCGTGCCAGGGCGTGATTTTCGCCAGTTGTGTCGCCAGCGCGTCCTTTGCCGTTTCAATGTCGAAGCGCGCCTGCCCGCACAGCCAATAGCCTTCTGTCAGGCCGAAGAAGCGGCACAGGCGCAGATCGGTATCCGCCGTGATGGAACGACGTCCGGCAACGATTTCCCCGATGCGTTGCGCTGGCACGCCGATTTCCTTGGCGAGCCGGTAATTGCTGATCCCCATCGGAACAAGGAATTCCTCGCGCAGGATTTCGCCGGGGTGGATCGGTTTGTGTTTAATCGACATGGACCAATAGTAACGCGATGCGTTGCTAACAGCAAGCGCAATGACATTTTTTCGGCTTGGCGCGGCCATTGCCCGAAATATCCCAACAATGCCGAAGGCGCAATCCGACAAGCGTTCCCCACGATGCCGCGCATCGCAAACCAAACGAGCGGCGCGGTGCGCCGGGGGAACGCATGTCGGATTGCGCTGCGCTCCATCCAACCTACAGTTCGCTTTGCCCCCCGTCGTCCAAGGACTTTGCCTCATTGTCCAAGGACTTTGCCCCATTGTCCAAGGACAACCAACCCCAAGGAACTTCATCTCCCTGGGCTTAAAACCCCACGACACCAAACCGACGCCCCTCCCCTACCGCCCAGGCGGAAGCAGACGTCACCTACCCCGCCGCGCATCCATTGGAACTGCAAGCCAAGACCGCCGTCCGTGCCAGTGCGTCTGATCGAGCGATCCAGCCATGCGCCAGAACCAGATACCGCTTCAACCAAGCCTCGTTATCCTCCGTCCATTCCGCGACATCCACCCAGGTATCCGCTCCGCACAACACCGCGCACAGCGCCATCAGGATCATTTCCCGCAAATCATGCCGCTGTGCCGGTCCCATTCGCGGATCGGTCAGTATGATAAACGCTTCCGTCAATGTCATTTCACGCTCCAGGCAAAAACCAGTAGTCAACCTGATTTC